>JBFISC010000209.1:0-6215 GCA_041608775.1 Pseudomonadales bacterium
GGTCATGCTGGTGACGTCCAGGGTGACGTTACCGTGGGAAATGCTCCGCACCATATCCGGCCGCTCGAACACGGCGCCGCCGATGGCCGCATGATCGAGCTCGGCCGGGAGCGGTGGGCCAGCCGCAGCCGCTGCCCCCAGCCACACCGCGATACCTGCTCCGCACCATCCTGCCAGCTGCATGGAATTCCCTCTCATCCGAGTTTGAGCTGTTCGTTCACCGCCCGGTGGGCGGCATCCACGGCGCCGTTGACGTACGCATAGCCGGCAGCGTCGGAATTGGCGATGGAGATGCGTCCGATCTGCGCGCGGCCGGCGACGTGCGGCCCGTTCTCCGGTCCCCACCCTGCCGGATCCGAGTAGTCGTTGTACTCGTAGGCGTAGCCGTGAGGCCAGCGATTGACCGTGATCGCGGCCAGGTCCCGTTCCACGTCGAAGCCCGCCGGCCCAAGGGCGCCGTCGAGGGTGGCCACGATATCGGCCTCGAACTCGGCAAAGCTCAGCTCGTAGACCCGGCGCCGACCGATGGCGTGCTGCTCACGGGCCGTCAGCCCCCGGTCCGGCGCAGCCGGTGCCCAGGAGCCGTGCAGCACGGTCGGCTGGTCCGGCGCTGCGGTGAAGGCGTAGTCGCCCATGCTGACCGGAAAGTCGAGACCGAACGAGTGCATCAGCCGCGGTTGCGGCACGTGGAAGCTGCCGATGCCGAGCTCGGCAAACGGTCGCCAGTGCCGCACCGCCATGCTCGTGTACACCAGCGGAACCTTCTCGGCATAACCGATGGCGTCGCGCTGTTCGGACGGCAGCTCTGGACAGAGGTGCGGGATCATCGCGTTGTAGCAGGCAAGCACGACGTGCCGGCCCCGCGCCATGCGGACCACCCCGCCACGCACGTAGCTCACGTCGACGCTGCGGCTGTTGGCCGTGTGCCGCACGTCCACGGCCGTGCTGTTCAAACGCACCCGGATCCGGCTGTCGGCCACATCCAGCCGGGTGTAGTCCACCATGGCCGTCACCAGGTCTTCCATGGTCGTGCCGGACACGGCGTCGGGCAGCAGCCGGCGGACGATGGCCCGGGCGATGCCCGCGTTGCCATCGGGAAAATGAAAGATGTAGGGCTCCTGACCGTAGCCGCCGACGTCGACCAGCTCCGGATCCACCGGACCGATACCCGGCATCCCCAGGCGGATCGCTTCCAGGGTCGACAACGCGTCCCAGCCCACGCCCCAGAGGCCGAGCGGAATATCGCGCATCAGCGTAACCACCGCCTCGGGCATGCCGAGCGGCCCGCGCAGGTAGTCCGAGTAACTGGTGCGGCGCAGCGTGTCGACCCGCGCCCCGGGCGACACATCGGCCAGCGGATCCTCCGGGCCCGAGAGCAGCCGCAGCAGGGCGGCTCGCTCCGACGCCGCCAGCGGGTAGCCTGCGACGATGGCGGCCGCGTCCACCGGCGAGCTGCCGAAGAAGCCGGGCAGCGCGCTCGGCAGCGCCAGGTTCCGGCCGTAGCCGCCGTTGCCGAAGTAGAGGCCCCGACGCAGGCCGTGGGTCTGATCGAAGGTCCGGTCGTAGTAGCGGTAGAAGCGCTGCACGTCGATGCCCACGTCCATCAGCAGCTGCCTGGACGCCTCGGAATAGCTGCCGGGCGTATCGATGGACTGGCTGCCGCCATAGCCGATTAGGCGCCGGCCATCGACCACGAACTCGTTGCGTTTCGCGTGACCACCGAAGTCGTCGTGGTTGTCGAGCACCAGGATGCGCGCCTCGGGCCCGGCCTGCTGCCGGTAGAACAGCGCCGCCGCCAGCCCGGAGATCCCGCCGCCGACCACGACCAGATCGTAGCCGTCCTCGTCCGGCTCGGCGGGCCGCGGGAAGGTCTGACCGGCCCAGGCGACGGCGTGCGCGACCTCGAACGACCCCGGGTGGCTACCGCGCAAACCGGTCAGGGCTGGCGGATAGCCGGGCGCCGTGCCAACGGGCGCCGTGCCAGCGGGCGCCGTGCCAGCGGGCGCCGCGACACCGGCAGCCAGCTCTGCCGGCGACAACAGCGTCCCGGCTACGGTGCTCAGCGCGACGCCCTGGAGGAAGTCCCGACGGCTGACGGTCATGGCAACCGTTTCGCTGGACCGCGCGCCCGCCGCGGCGGCATGACCCGGCTCAGTCGAACTGCCAGCCGAGCCGCACGCCGAAGGTGCGCGGGCGACTCGGCCCGACGTGATGGGCGACGATGATGCCGCTGTCCGGCACCGTCAGGTCGTAGTAGAGCTCGTTGGTCACGTTTTCCACGTAGGCGATGATCTCCCAGCCGGCGTTTGCCCGATAGCCGGCGCGCAGGGCCAGCTCGGTGTACCCGTCCTGCTCTCCCGCAGGATCGTGCTCGAGCCCGCCGCCCGATTCGGTCTGGCCGAACAGCTCCGCGCTGCCTACCCAGCGGCCGCCGCTCACCGGAAACGAGGCCTGCAGCACCGCGGAGTAGCTCAGCTCCGGCAGCTCCGGCAGGCTGTTGCCCTCGCACAGGTCGAGACCATCGCAGGCCGCCTGCACGTCGTTCGCTTCGGTATCCGCCCAGGCTGCCGACAGGTACAGGTCGAAATTGTCCGAGAGCAGCAGATTCAGCGTGGACTCGATGCCCCAGCCGTCCACCTCGCCGACGTTCTCCACCAGAATGCCGCCGCCCTGGCCACCCACGGTGACCTGCAGGTCCTCGTAGCTGTAGAAGTACCCGACCACCTCCAGGGACGCGCGGCCCTCGAGGAACCTGCCTTTGGTGCCGAGCTCGTAGGAGACGACGGTCTCCGGATCGAACGGGTCCGGGATCGCATCGTCCGGGGTGATGCCCGGCGTTCCGAACACGTCCGGATCCGGGAAGATCGAGAAGCTGCCGAAGCCGCCGGACTTGTAGCCCGTGGTCACGCTGCCGTAATACATCCAGTCGTCGTTGGGCCGCCAGCGCACCTGCAGGCGCGGGCTGACCTTGTCCCAGTCCCGGGTGTCCTCGAGAAATCCAACCGTAGTGAAGCCGAGGGCGAAGAACGGTCCCAGCTCGCTGTCGACATCGAGGGCCCGGAGCTTGAAGTTCTTCTCGTCGTAGGAGTAACGCAGGCCCAGACTCGCATCCACCGTGTCCGTGAATTCGTACGTCAGGTCGACGTAGGCGCCCCAGCCCTCGTAGTCGCCCTTGGTGCGATTGCTCTCCACCAGCCCGTCCGGGTTGGGGGTAAACACATAGCCGTAGTAGGCGAAGTAGTCGGAACAGCTGTTGAACCCGTAGTACGAGAGGTAATACACGCACATCACCTCCTCGTCGGACCGCTGGGAGAACAGCGCGTCGATGCTTTCCCGGTAGTAGGACACCCCCGCGTACCACGACAGCGGTCCGGCGGACTCCGACACCAGCCGGAACTCCTGCTCGAAGTAGTCGCCTTCCTGATCCTGGAGGTAGTCGTTGATGCGCAGCGGCGTGCCGTCGAAATCCTCGGCGTAGCTGAACTCGTGGTCCTTGTACCCGGTGATGGAACTGAAGGTCGCGAACCCCAGATCGTGCTCGATCTGCAGCTCAAGCGACAGGATCTCACCGTCGTCGCGATCCCCCGAGCTCAGGTCGCTGTCGGAATCCCGGCCGTTGCCGTCCAGGGTCACGCCGAACAGGTCCTGCAGCGCAGCCCAGCCCTCCCCCTTCTCGGTGGCACGGTAGATGGAGCCGGACTGCTTCCGGTCCTCGTACTCGGCCATGAAGTTCACGTCGGTCTTGTCGTTCTGGTAGCGCAGCGAGAGCCGCGCTGCCTGCTTGTCCTGCTCGATCAGATCGTCGCGCGACGGATCGAACACGTCGTCGACGTAACCGTCCTCCGAGGCGCTGTACAGCGCCAACCGGGCGGCAAGCGTTTCGCTCAGCGTGGCGTTGATCGCGCCCTCGGCCACGACCCGGTTGCGCTCGCCCACGTCCAGCTCCACATGGCCGCTGGTGCCGTCGAAGTCGGGTCGGCGGGTATGGAAGTTGATGGCACCGGCGATGGAGTTGCGGCCGAACAGAAAGCTCTGCGGACCCCGCAGCACTTCGGCCCGGTCGACGTCGTAGAAGCTCGTCACCACCGCGCCGTTGCGGCTCTGGTACAGCCCATTCTTGAACACGCTCACCGACGGATCACCGCCCACGCCGAAATCGTTGGTGAGCACGCCGCGGATGTTGAGGATGTCGATGAAGCTGTCCTTGGAATTGCCGGTCAGGCCCGGCGTGTAGAGAACCAGGTCCTTCACATCGTCCAGGTTCACATCCTGGATGAACTCACCGGTCAGCGCCGTCACCGCGAGCGGCACTTCCGACAGCGACTCTTCCCGCCGCTGCACGGTCACGACGACCTCTTCGATGACCCCGGCCTGGGCGGCAACGTGGCCCGGTGTTGCTGCAGCGATGGCGACGCTGGCGGCAGAAACGGAACGCGCCAGCAGACCCTTGCCCGAAAGCTCCAACTTCGGCCCCATATGCCCTCCCGGGGTTCAATGATGGCGCATCAAACCACACGTCTCCGGCGACCGGCAAGACGACTTTCGCGCCGGCGCCGAGGCGGCTCAGAGCTCGATGCCGGCGTCCTCGAGAATCCTCCGGGTCGGCGCCAGCTGCGCCTCGTAGCGACGCCAGCGACCGACGGATCGGGTGTGCGCCGGCTCCCGCACCTGCACCGCACTGGCCGTGGCCACCGCGCCCTCCTGACGATGAAACTCCAGGCACCCGGGCTCCCACGGCAGGCCGAGATAGTCGATCAGCGCCCGGGCATGAGGCTCGAGATCCCTCGCCACCGCCTCGTAGCCGATGTCATGAAAACGTCCCGGGAAGCGTTCGCGCCACACCGCCATCAGCCGGTGGTAGCGGACGAAGTGGCGGGCCATTTCCTCCTGGTCGTACGAATGCGGGTAGGCGTCGGCGAACAGCTGCTTGAAGCTCGCGAAGCAGGCATCCAGCGGATGGCGCACCACGTGCACGATCCTGGCCTGAGGCAAGGCCTTGAGAATCAGTGGCAGGTAGAGAAAGTTCGACGGCAGCTTGTCGACGAACCGCTCGCTGGAGCCGCGCACCGCGGCCGTCGCCTGCAGGTAGGCGTCACCGATGGCGGCGGCGTCCGCGTCCGCGGCCTGCTCCATGAGCGCAGCAGCGAAGCGCCCGCCACCCTGATAGTTGAGCACCCGGCGCACGGACAGGCCGAACTGCTGGAGCTCGCCGGCAGAGTGCACCTGCGAGTGCGCGCTGATGATCCGCTCCACCAGCGTCGTCCCGGTGCGCGGCTGACCGATCACGAAGATCGGCGCCGGCTCGCCGGGCGACGGAGCCCTTCCGGGCGCGCCATCGTCCAGCCACGCCCGGGTGAAGCAGCGCTCCAGCGTCCGGTACAGGTCGGCTTCCGCGGCCTCGTCGAACTCGAGGGTGCGGCGCCGCGCAGCAGCCCCGCGGGAGAAAGCCTCGAACGCCCGCTCCCACTCCTCGAGATCCTCGAGCTCCTTGCCGAGGGCGTAGTACAGGAACGCCAACGCCTGGGGCGGCTGGCGTTTCGCCACCAGGGCGACCAGCTGCTCCACGTGGCGGCGGTCGCGGGCCTTGCGCACCCCGGCCAGCAGCCAGTGGGCCTGAGGGTTGCCGGGCGAGCGGGCAAGCACCTTCTCTAGCTCCGCCGCGGCCGCCCCGGTCTCGCCGAGAAAGACCAGCGCATTCGCCAGATTGACCCGGTAGGGCACGCGGTCGGGGGCCGCGGCCACGGCGTTAGCGTACCAGCGGCGGGCACCCTGCTGATCACCGAGCAGCGAGCACGTGGTGCCGATCAGATCCTGCACCAGCGGGTCGCCGGACTCGTGGGCGACCGCCTCCGCCAGCGCCCGGTCGGCGCGATTGGCCTGCCCGGCCAGCATGAACAGCCGCGCCAGCTGGGCCCACGCGGCGCCGTGGGTTGGCCGCAGCCGGGTCACCGTGCCGAAGGCGGAGATCGCGGTGCGGCGATCGTTCATGGCGAGGGCAACCAGCCCGACCAGGAAGTGCGCCTCGACCAGCTCCGGCGCTGACTCGAGGATCCGCCGACAGCCCTGCCCGGCGGATTCGAGCCTGCCGGCGTTCAGATCGGCGAAGGCCTGCTGCAGTGCGCTGCGGATCCACCCGGACGGCGGCGGCTGGGCCTGGCTCATGGGTGCGGCGGCGCCTGAACGGAGGGCAGCGGCTGGGCAGGATTCAACAACGA
>JBFISC010000210.1:0-6213 GCA_041608775.1 Pseudomonadales bacterium
CACCCAACCGCCGATGAAACCAGCGGCACCGGTCACGGCGACGACGCTGCCTTTGGGAATCGGAGCCATGCTCACTGTCCTCCGTCGGTGATCAATCGAGCGCCTCGATGACCGCATCGAAGAACGCGTAGCTCTCCATTTCCAGCGCCGGCACCCAGGCTTCCGGCCAGTGGCTGAGCTTGACGATCACGACGTCCGCCTCCGGCGCCACGTAGATGAGCTGACCGTACACGCCCTGGGCTTCGAACCGGCCGCTGTCGAGCAGCCACCACTGATAGCCGTAGCCCAGGGGATAGTCGGGATACAGGTTGCCGTAGCCCACCGGCGTCCGGCCCGGCGCAGTGGCTTCGCGGACCCAGCCCTCGGGGACGATGCGGCGCCCGTCGGCGCTGCCGCCGCCGGCCATGAGCAGGCCGAAGCGGCCGAAGTCGCGCAGGGTCGCCAGCAGCCCGCCTCCCGACATCTCCCGGCCGACGGCCTCCGGCCCGTCGAGGACCCACGCGGCATCGAACTCCATGCCCGCGGGGCGCCACAGCCGGTCTTCCATGAACGTCGCCAAACGCTGGCGGCTGACGGTCTCCACCAGCCAGCCGAGGATCGATGTCTCCATGGTGCTGTAGTTGAAGTCGGTGCCGGGCGGGCGCGCCCGGGGCAGCTCGTTGGCGCCCTCCACCAGCCGATAGCGCTGCTCGACGTAGGCGCCCCGCCAGTTCCTGACCAGCGCCGTCGAGGTGTCGGACCAGTCGTACTCCTCCTCGTCCCACTCCACCCCGGACAGCATCTGCAGCGCGTCGCGGATGCTCACGCCGTCGTAAGCGCTGCCGATAAGTGCCGGCAGGTAGCCGGTGAGGGGATCGTCCAGGTTTTCGATGAGGCCCTCCGCCAGCGCGATCCCGACCAGGGTCGACGTCACCGATTTGCCGGTGGAGAAAGACATGAAGCGCGTCGAGGGCAGCGCGCCGTTGTGGTAGGACTCGTGGACGATGGCGCCATCCTTGAGAATCAGCAGCGCGTTGCTCGCGGTGCGAAGGTTGAACTCTTCCAGGGTGTAGGACTGGCCGTCCCACTCATAGCCGAAGTCCGCCGGCAGACGCTGGTCGGCGGGCGGCAGCAGCCAGGTGCGCGGGCCGGCGCGAACCATGCGGACGGGAAAGAACTGCTCCGCGCGCTGGTACTTCTGCGCCCGGTCGGCGGGCTCGAAGAACTCCAGTCGCGCCGCCTCGTTGCCGGCCGCAGACAGGCCGGCCAGGCAGCCGGCCAGGACGACAATGGACCGGCTGAGCCAGCCCTGGAAATGGCTCCGTAGACGCATCCCTTCCCCCTCAGGTCCCTCCGGCAATGATGGCATACTCGCTTCGTCAAGGGAGAGGGAGCCGCTCGTGATCGCAAGACTGATGGCGCTGTGCCTGCTGACCGTCGCCTGGCCGGCATGGCCGGCGAGCTACGATCTGGTGATCGCCAACGGCCGGGTGATGGATCCGGAAACCGGCCTCGACGCGGTGCGCCAGGTGGGGATTCGCGCCGGGCTGATCGCGACCATCAGCGAAGCACCCCTCGATGGCGGCGAGATTCTCGACGCGAGCGGCCTGGTGGTCGCCCCCGGCTTCATCGACCTGCACGCTCACGGTCAGGACGAGCGCAGCAACCGGTTTCAGGCCGCCGACGGCGTTACCACCGCGCTGGAGCTGGAACAGGGCGTGCTGCCCGTAGGGACGTGGCTGGCCTCGCGAGCGGGCAAAGCGGTTACCCATTTCGGCGCTGCGTCCGGGCACCTCGCCGCCCGCATCAACCTGACCACGGGCCGGGAGGTCGGCAACCCGGTGTATGCGGCCGGGGACACCCTCGACGGCAACACGGACTACGCGAACCTGGCGTTCGACGAGGCGCGCATCGTCCAGCTCATCGCAGCGCTGGAGCAGGGCCTGCGTGAAGGCGGTCTGGGCATCGGCTCAGGCATCAGCTACCTCCCCGGGGCCAGCCACGCCGAGGTGCTGGCACTGTTCCAGCTCGGCGCCCGCTACGGCGTGCCGGTGTTCACCCATATCCGCCAGGCCCGCCAGCTCGGCGGAGACCTGCTGGCGCCGCTGCAGGAGGTGCTCGCGGACGCCGCCGCCACCGGCGCGCCCCTCCATGTGGTGCACCTGAACTCGAGCCTGGACGAGTCGGCGCCCCTCGCCATGGAGATGATCCGCGGCATGGTGGCCAGAGGCCTCGACGTCACCACGGAGAGCTACCCGTACACCGCCGGATCCACCCGCCTGGAGAGCGCCCTGTTCGACGATTACCAGGGTGATCTGAGCCAGCTGCAGTGGACCGAGACCGGCGAGAGACTCACCCCGGAGACCTTCGTGAAGTACCGCCAGCAGGGAGGCTGGGTGATCATTCACGGCCGCCGGGAGGAGACCAACAGCTGGCTGGTGGCCCAGCCGGACATCATGGTCGCGAGCGACGGCGTGCCCTTCGTCGGCGACTTCTCCCACCCCCGGAGTGCCGGCACCTTTGCCCGGGTGCTCGGCCACTACGCCCGGGATCGCGAGGTGCTCGGGCTGATGCTGGCCCTGCGCAAGATGTCCCTCGATCCGGCCCGGCGGCTGGAAGCGTTCGCGCCCGCCATGCGCCGCAAGGGCCGGGTTCAGGAAGGGATGGACGCGGATCTGACCTTGTTCGATCCTTCAACCATCATCGACCGCGCCACCTATACCAAACCGGCGCAGACCTCCGCAGGTATCCGCCACGTTCTGGTCAAAGGCACCTTCGTGCTCCGCGACGGTGCCCTGCTGGACGGTGTCTATCCCGGCGAGGCGATCCGTTCGGCGCTCTGACCGCCTGCCGACCGACGCCGGCCGATCCCACCAGCCTGCCGCCGCGCTGGCGGGCCTGACCGGGTCGACGTCGGGTCAGGCCTCCGCCGGCATCCAGTTGCCGTGGAAGCCGAACGGCACCCGGTGGTCGAGGTAGGCTTTCGCCAGCGGTCCGTCGGCCACGTTCTCGGCATCCAGCACCACCAGGTGGCTGGCCTTGCGGTTGTCGTCGTAGATGTTCGCCAGCAGGTAGCCCACGCCCTCCGGCGCGTCGTCGGCCCGTGGCACGAAGATCGGCTCGTTGGTCGCGCAACCGGCGCCCACGTCGTAGAGATCGAGCGCACCGGTCCGATGATCGACCCGGGCGATGGCGTTGAAGCCGCCGATCTTGAACTCCGGCTGGGTGTCGCAGGCAATGAAGCCGTAGCGGTAGTCGAGCCCGGTGCGGCGCTCGTCGAGGCGCGGGAACTCGCAGGCCACGTCGTGCAGCCGCTCGCTCTTGTAGTCGTTGGAATTGCGGGACAGATCGAAGGTCCAGCGGGTGAGACGTGGGATCGCTTTGGCCGGATCCCCCGGGGTGCCGTCGGGCATGGGGAACAGCGGCGCCTGCTCGAACTCGCAGACGTCGCAGACGACGCGGTCGCCGTCGCTGTGGGCATTCATCGGGTGGAACACGTAGGCGGCATCGCCGTGGAACCAGCGCAGGTCGTCCACCGTGCCGTTACGCGGCATGATGCCGATCCGGCTGCCGAGCTCCGGCTCCCAGGCGTAAACGGGTTTACCGCTCATGGCCCGCTCCATGGACCCCGTGAGGGGCATGATCGGGAAGATGATGTGGTCCCGGGTGACCATGAAATCGTGGACCATGGCCGCGTACGGGGCGCGGAAGGTCTCCGAGCGGATCAGCTTGCCGTCCCGGTCCACGACGTGGAAGGACATGGCGTCGGAGATCGCGCCGTCGGCGTTGTAGCCGAAGAACAGCATCTCGCCGGTCTCAGGATCGATCTTGGGGTGTGCCGTCATCGGCCCCACCAGCTTGTCGCCGAAGCGCCACGGGCCTCGGGACTCCAGGGTGTCCGGATCCATCTCGAACGGCGCGTGTGCTTCTTCCAGGGCGAGCAGGCGGCCCGCATGCCAGACGATGTTGGTGTTCGCCAGCCCGTCCGTCTCCACGCCCATCACCGAGGGGTCGGATTCCATCGGGTTGAACGCCGAGAACAGCGATTGGCCCGCTTCCCGCTCCAGCTTCCACTTCACGGTGCGCGCATAGCGGTTGCGGTAGCTGACCCGGCCGTCGTCGAGCCGGAACGCATGCACCATGCCGTCGCCGCCGAACCAGTGGTGCGACCCGCGCGGCGCGAACTGCGGGTTCGGGCCGTTGCGGAAGAAGGTGCCGTTCAGCTCCCGCGGAATCTCGCCTTCCACGATCAGATCCGGCGCGTCGCACTCCATGCACAATGGGGCGAAGCCGCCAATGAGATTGGGATGCCTCGGAAACGGTTTGGCCATGAGTAGCTCCGGATCGGTGCGGAAATTCGCGAAGGCTCTGAGATAGCACAGCCGTATCGCCATGGGAAGCTGCGGGTTTCCCTCATGGCTCGCGGCGCTGCCTGCGTCGAGCACGTCCCTCGAGAACGAAGGCTGCCAGCAGCTCGATGTGGCCGGTCTGCGGAAACATGTCCACCAGCGCAAGCGCGCCGGCGCGGGGCGGATCGAGCACGGCCGTGGCTCTGGGAATCGATGGCGATTCGCAACGGCCGCGACGGGGTCATGCGCCGGCTCAGCCGGCCACCTGCCCCACCAGATCACGACCGACCCGCTCCAGCACGTCGTAGCGGGTGTCGAAGTTCGGCAGGATCATCACCTGATCGAGACCGGCGGCGGCCAGAGCGCCGAGCCGATCGAGCAGCTCCGCGCGGGTGCCGATCATGCTGCCCGCCTGCAGCACCTCGGGCGTGAGAAAGCGCTCTTCCTCCGGGACCACCCAGCAGTTGTGACCCGCATGAATCCGCTGGTGCCGGCGCTCGGCCGGATAGCGCTCCAGCAGCGCGCAGTAGTCGTCCCAGATGCCCCGGTACACGCCCGGCGGCTGGTGGCCGAAGTTACGCCACTGATCGTAGGCATAGTGGACCGCCGCCATCGCCATGGCCCCGCACTCGGCCTTCACCCGGTCAGAGTCCACGGCCTCGCCGTCGTCGAGCACCACGATGGTGGTGAGGGCCGTGGTGTAGAAATTCGAGCGGTCGAGCCGGCGCCCGACCGCAGCGGCGCCCTCCTCGATCCAGTGCCGCATCTGCGCCATCACCCCGGCGTTGGCCGCCAGCGCGAGCACCGCGCCATCGCCGTGCTTGCCCGCCAGCGCCAGCGAGCGCGGGCCGAAGCCGGACACGTAGAGCGGAATCGGATCCGCGAAGTTGACGAAGCCACGGTCCGGCATGATGTGGCGAATCGGCACCTCGCCGTGGGCACCCGCAGTGAGTGGCCCCATAGGCGCTTCCTCGCCCCGGAGCAGCGGCGCCAGGGTGGTGAGGTAGGCGTCGAACTCACGGATCCGGTGCGGCGGCTGCCCCATCACCCGCATCGCCGTGTTGCCCGCGCCGACACCGAGAAACGTGCGGCCCGGCGCCAGCGCGTTGATGGTGGCGATGGCCGCCGCCGTGACCGGCGCCGGCCGGGTACCCGAGACCGCCACCCCGGTACCGAGGCGGATCCGCGAGGTGCGGTCGGCGGCCAGCGCCAGGGTGGCGTAGCAGTCCGACCAGAGCATCTGGCTGTCGGCCAGCCAGGCGTGGCTGTAGCCCAGCGCCTCGGCGTGAACCACGTAGTCCACATCGTTGACGTGCGATGCGACACAGACCCCGATATCGATGATGACCTCCTGATGCTGTTCCCGATTCCCGTCCGCCCGGTGCCCCGCACGCGCCGGGTGCCCCGCGCCGGCTACAGCGACAGAATGAAACCGTCCCGCGGCCGGGCGCGGTTGTGCAGCACCTCCTGATACACCTTGGCCGCCGCCTCGGGGCCGCGCTCGTGGTGCACGTCCATCCAGCCCTCGGCCACGGCGACGAACGGTTCCCAGGCCGCCGCCGTGCGCTTCGCCAGGCCGTCCGGACCCCACTCCTTCGCCCGCTTCTGAATCTGTGACGGCGCGAAGAACAGGGTGGGACGGGGACCGGGCAACGGATCGTTGCCGCCGATCTTCGCAGACTCCCAGTGGGTGGCGCCCACCGAGCAGCTGTGCTTCAGCGCATCGCCGTAGTGATGGTGCAACTCGGCGCGCAGCTCGGCGTTGCCGGCCATGTCGACGAATACGGTGGGTCCGGGCTCGAGCGAGCTCAGCGCGTCGTAGATCACGACCCGGTCGTAGCAGCCCAGCGACTCGACGAACTCGACGTTGCCCGGCGACGTCAAC
>JBFISC010000211.1:0-6188 GCA_041608775.1 Pseudomonadales bacterium
CCGTGCGAAGCAATCCTTGATTCTCCCAAACCCGTGAGATCAGTCACTAACCCCCTCCCCAAGGAGTCCAGCGACGCCGGATTATAACCAACTGTCGAAGCCAATGTAGAGTACCCGAACAACTCTTTAACCTGCTGATTTTTCCCAGATTTAACGGGTTACGAAACGGTTAGAGCGGCATTCCTTGCAGAATCTGTCGCTGGCCGGGACGGGTTTTCGCCGGACCCTCGCGCGACGCCAGCGGAAAAAGCCGCGCCAGCAAACCACAGCAGGTGCAACAAAACCGAAACACCGTTTGCAATTCAGGAACAGGCACGCGGTCGGGTTCGCGTAAAAAGGTCGTCGTTCACGCAAAACGGGTCCGCGGCATGGGCGACCGGCCGAACAGCAGCTTTCTCCGGCAGATCAGCGCCACCGTCCTGGCCTTGGCGAGCCTGTGGAGTCTCGGCGGCTGCGCCTCATTGGATCGTCAGGAACTGACCTGGCAGGCGCTGCACGCGGTAGACGTCGCCCAGACCCTGAATGCCGCCAGCGACCCCTGCTACAAGGAAGATGCCTGGCTCACCAGCCGGCTCATCGGCAGCCAGCCGAACGACGCCGAGGTGCTGGCCTGGGGCGTGGGGACGGCGGTGCTGCATGCCTGGATCAGCAGCGCCCTGGAGGAGCGCGGCGCCCCGGTCTGGGTCCAGCGAGTCTGGGATCTGGGCACGCTGGGCCATACCACCTACGCGGTGGTCAGCAACCACAGCGAGGGGGTGCGCCCGTTCGGCAGCAATCGCGAGGTCGATGGCTGCCTTCGCAGCTGACGGCCCGCGCCAACGTGCCTGCGCGCAGGTCAGAACAGTCCTAGCTGGCGGTCGTCGCCGATCACCCGCGCGAACTCCAGCCCCAGCGACTGCAGCACGGGTTCCGCCACCGGGCGAATCTGCCGTTCCAGGTAGTGCTCCCGATCCAGCTCCGCGCTCCGCGCGTCCAGCGGTTCCGGACCTGCCACGGTCATGACATAGGCGATGATCCGCCCCGGCGGGGATTTCGACTTGCGCGCCGCCGCCACGTGAGGCGGGGTGCTCGCCTGGTACGAGTCCAGGGGCTTGCGCAGGCCTTTTCGGTACACCAGCGCGTCGTCCAGCTCGCCGGCCCGCAACGCACCCACAACCTGGCGCAGGTACTCGTCCACTGGGGCGTCGTCGAACAGCCGCTGATACAGCTCGCGCTGCACCCGTTTCGCGAGGTCGGTCCAGTCCCGGCGGACCACCTCCATGCCGACGAACTCCACCTCCCCCGCCGCGGCACCGTGGCGCAGCCCGGCGTAGCGCTTGCGGGCGCCGCCGGCGCCATGCCGCACCGTGGGCAGCACCAGGCGCACATAGAGCTTCTCGAACTCGAGCTCCAGCGCCGACTCGACCCGCCAGCGCCCGCTGACGTAGCGCTCGAGATCCCGGTTGATGCTGCCGACCAGGTCGCGGGCAACCGCCGTGGCCGCCTCCGCATCCTCGGCACCCGAGGCCACGAACAGGCTGTCGGTATCGCCGTACAGCACCTCGTAGCCGCGGGTCTGGAACCATTCCCGGGACCATAGCAGCAGGTGCCGGCCCTGGCTGGTAATGGCATTGGCGATGGCGGCGTTGTGGAACCGGCAGGCCGGTGTGCCGAGCACCCCGTAAAACGAGTTCATAAGGATTTTGATGGCCTGGGAGGCGACGCCGTCGCCCGCCCGCTTAGCCGCCTCGCGACGGGGAAACAGCTCGTCCAGCATCGCCGGCAGGATCGCACCCTCGCGCCGGAACGCCGCGCCGTTCTCCAGCCGGATCAGATCGTCTTCTGCCCCCGGCGTGTCTACGAAGCCCAGCGGATCGATGTTGAAGGTGCGGATGATGCTGGGGTACAGGCTGCGGAAGTCGAACACCCAGACGTGCTCGTGCAGCCCGACCCGTGGCTCGAGCACGTGGCCCCCGGCCTGAGCCACATGCACCCGCGCATCATCCGAGCGCACCGACGGCGCGACCCGGCCGCGCTTGTGCAGCGCCGACATATATAAGAAGTCGAACGAGGCGATGCTGGCGGAGACCCGATCCGGCGTCATGCCGGTGAGCCGGCTGCGGGCGAACGCCAGGGTCACCAGATCGAGCCGCTCCAGGATCTCCAGCGGCAGCCGCGCGTCGGTGCGGGCGTAGCGCGCGAAAGCAGGTAGATCGCCATGGTAGTTGCCCAGGATCTCGGCCACCCGGTCATCCACCGCGCCGGCCAGCGCCTTGCCTTCACCCAGCACCTGCCGGGACACCGCGTCCAGGCTGTAGTCGTCCATGCGGACGAAGGCGCCGCGGAGCAGATCGATGCCGTCGAGCACCAGACGCCCCGGAATGCTGGCGCTGCCGCTACCGAAATAGCCTTCGGCCCGCCGGATCCGGATCTCCCCATCGTCGCGGCCGAGCCGCAGCGGCTGCCCCACCCGCTCGGCCACCCGCAGCAGCACGCTGAGGTCGAAGTCGATGACGTTCCAGCCGGTGAGCACGTCCGGGTCCAGGGCGGCCACCCGGGTGCAGAAGGCCTCGATCAGCGCGCCCTCGCTGGCGACACCGACGGCGCCGTCCGGCATGACGCGCCCGCGTGGATCGGCGATCAGCACCTCGTCGGCCCCGAGGCCGAACAGGGAAATCGCCAGCAGCCGGTCGGCCGCCGGATCCGTCTCGATGTCGAACGACAGCACCCGCGGTTCCAGCGGCGCGGTATCGGCCTCCGGATCGGGCTCGACGCGGGGGTCGTCGAACACCACGTCGACACCGCTGCCGGGCGCCGGATCGCCGTGGATGAGGCACGCGCCTTTGACGTCCCGATCGACGAGGTAGCGCATGGCGAAGCGAACGTCTGCCTCGTAAGGCTCGATTCCGGCCGCCTGGAGAGCACCGCGCGCGGCCACCGTGTCGGCGGGCAACGCCACTTCCAGACGGCTCACGGGCTCGCCGGCCATGGTGCGCAGCGGACTGTCGCTGACGCGGGCACCGCTCAGGGCGCTGGCCCGGGCCGCCTGGGCCGCAGCCACGTAGAAGCAGGGCCTCTGCCCGCGGTCGCGGACGAGAAAGCTGCGCCCGTCGCGCAGGCGCCCGTAGATGTGCACCACCGGCACCCCCGCGCTGATCCGGTAACTTGCCTGCAGAATGACGCCGCGTACCGCCATGGAGACATTGTCGCGCCATCCGCGCCCCTTCACGAGTCGTTCACGCAGCCTCGCGGAGCATTGAAGCCTCAGACTCCCTGGACGTAGACTGCAACCATGCCCTCAGGACTGAAAGGCAGCATTCTGCTGGTGGAAGACCACCAGGAGCTCGCCGGCACCGTCGGCGACTTTCTCGAGGCGAACAATTACGCCGTGGATTTCGCCGCCGACGGCCTCCTGGCCATGCACCTGGCGGTGACCCAGCCCTTCGATGCCATCGTCCTCGACGTGATGCTCCCGGGCCTCGACGGCATCAGCGTGTGCAAACGGCTGCGCAAAGACGCCCAGCTCACCACGCCGATCATCATGCTTACCGCACGCGATCAGCTCGAGGACAAGCTGACCGGATTCGACGTCGGCGCCGATGACTACCTGGTGAAGCCATTCGATCTGCCGGAGCTGGTCGCCCGCATCGAGGCGCTCATCCGCCGCGGTCGCGGCATCGCCTCGGTATTCACCGTCGGCGACCTGTCGATGAATCTGGACACGATGGAAGTCCGCCGCGGCGACACCGACATCAAGCTGTCGCGCACCCTGTTCGAGATCCTCAAGATCCTGCTTCGCGAGGCGCCGAAGGTGGTGCCGCGGGAGACCATCGAGCGCGAGCTGTGGGGCGACGACCTGCCCGACAGCGACACCCTGCGCAGCCACCTCTACAACCTGCGCCGCGCCGTCGACAAGCCGTTCGAATTCCCGATGATCGAAACCCTGGCCGGCCGCGGTTACCGCTTGCGGACCAAAGACAGCAACGACAGCGCCACCGCGAGCTGAGCGCGATCGTGCGCACGCTCGTCTGGTTCCGCAACGACCTGCGCGTCGCAGACAACCCGGCCCTGCACCACGCGATGGAACACGGCGAAGCCATCGCCGTGTTCTGCTTCTGCAACCGCCAATGGCGCGACCACGACGTGGGCGACAACCGTCTGGCCTTCCTGCTGGATAGCCTGCACGCGCTGGCCGCCGACCTGAAGGACCTCGGCGTTCCGCTGCGGACCATCACCGAACCCTGGTTCGAAGACCTGCCGGATCGCCTGCTGAACCTGGCGCAGGCCGTCGATGCGGACGGGGTCGCCTGCAACGAGGAATACCCGCTGAACGAGCGGGTGCGGGACTCCAAAGTCACCCGCGCGTTCGAAGATGCCGGACTCACGGCGACCACGCACCACGCCGGGACCATTGCCCCGCCGGGCACGGTGCTGACCAACGACGGTGACCCCTACACCGTGTTTACCCCGTTCAAGAAGCGCTGGCTGAGCCAGCTCGGCCCATCGCAACGGGAGCCCGTGGAGACCCCGAAACCTCAGACCCGACCCGACGTGGAGGACTCGGATCTGCCGGACCAGACCGACGGCGTGCCCCGGGACCGGGTGGCCGACCGCTGGCCGGCGGGCGCGCGGGAGGCACAGCGGCGTCTCGACGCCTTCGTCGAGGACCGCATCCGCCGCTACCACGACGACCGGGACTTCCCGGCCGTGGACGGCACCAGCACGCTCTCCCCCTATCTTTCCGTCGGCAGCATTTCCGGACGCCAGTGCCTGGCCGCCGCCATCGACGCCAACGACGGCAAGCTGCACGGCGGCAACGACGGCGTCCGCACCTGGATCGACGAATTGATCTGGCGCGACTTCTACCGCCACGTGATCGCCCAGTTCCCCCATGTGAGCCGCGGCCAGGCGTTCCGCCGCGAGTACGACCGGCTGCCCTGGCGCAACGCGCCGGACGAGCTCGAGGCCTGGAAGGAAGGCCGCACCGGCTACCCGATCGTGGATGCCGCCATGCGCCAGCTCGCCGAGACCGGCTGGATGCACAACCGCCTGCGCATGGTGACCGCCATGTTCCTCAGCAAGCACCTGCTGCTCGACTGGCGCCAGGGCGACCGCCACTTCATGGAGCAACTGGTCGACGGCGACTTCGCCGCCAACAACGGCGGCTGGCAGTGGAGCGCCTCCACCGGCACCGACGCCGCCCCCTACTTCCGCATCTTCAACCCGCACACCCAGGCCAAGCGCTTCGACCCGAAGGGCGAGTTCATCCGCCGCTACGTCCCAGAACTCGCCGACGCGCCGGACAAGGCGATCTTCGACCCCGAGCGGAACGCCACCGAGGGCTACCCGCGCCCCATCGTCGATCACAAGTCGGCCCGCCAGCGCGCCCTGGACACCTTCAAGGCCGCACAGTCCGGCTGACCGGTCCGGCGCCTCAGCCATCCAGCGGGCTCAACACCCTGCGGCCGCCCCGATTGATGACGTGGGTGTAGATCTGCGTGGTGCGCACGTCGGTGTGGCCGAGCTGCTCCTGCACCGTACGGATGTCGGCCCCGCGTTCCAGCAGGTGGGTGGCGAACGAGTGCCGCAGCGAGTGACAGGACGCCGGCTTGCTGATGCCCGCTGCCCGCACAGCCGCCGCAAACGCCCGCTGCAGGGTACGCTCGTGGACATGATGACGGCGCCGAATGCCGCTGCGCGGATCCACGCCCGGCCGCGCCCCGGGAAACAGCCATTGCCAGCCCCATTCCCGGGGCGCGTTGGGATACTTTCGCGCCAGCGCGTGGGGCAGCGCCACCCCGGGCCAATCCGCCCGACACGCGTCCTCATCAAAGAACCACCGCGCCCGATCCAGCTGGTGCTCCAGCTCCGGCAGCAGGCTCTCGGCCAGGGTGGTGATCCGCTGCTTGCGGCCCTTGCCGTCGCGAACCAGCAACGACAGCCGCTCCCGGTCGATGTCGTGAACCCGCAGCCGCACCACCTCCATCACCCGCAACCCGGAGCCGTACATTAGCCTGGCGCACAGCCGCGGCTCGCCGCTCAGGCGGGCGAAGATCGCCCGCAGCTCGTCGCGGCTGAGCACCACCGGCAGCTTGCGCTCCCTGGCCGCCGGCCGAAAACCGGCAAAGTCCATCCCGCTGCGCCCCAGAACCTGCCCATACAGAAACCCGAGGGCGTTCAGCGCCACCTTCTGCGTCGCCGGCGCAACC
>JBFISC010000212.1:0-6129 GCA_041608775.1 Pseudomonadales bacterium
CAGCACGATGCCGGTGCGCATGGCCCAGTCGGGTTACGAGGTGAACCCGTCCCTGGTCAACCTGGGGCGGCCCAACGACGTGGTCGTGGTCAGCACCTTCGAGGTCACCTTCGACTCCGGTCGCGGCAGCCTGCAGATCGCCATGCCCTACAGCATGCTGGAGCCCCATCAGGAACTCGTCGACAGCGCGGGCAACAAGAAGGAAGAGGAGGATCCGCGCTGGCCGGCCAAAATGGAACGGCACCTGCTGGATGTCGACGTTGAGCTGACCTGTCACATCGGCAACAAGCACCTGACCATGGCGGACGTGCTGAACCTCCGGGCGGGCGACTTCATTCCACTCCAGCTCCCCGACGTGCACGAGGTCTCCGCCAACGGGGTGCCTGCCTTCCGCGCCCGGCTGGGCGCCGCGAACGGCAACGTGGCGCTGGAGTTCGAGGACGACAAGGTCCGCTGAGCCTGACCGCCGCCGGCGAAAGGCCGGCGGGCGCCGTCGTCATCGCGTATACGTGCTTCAGGCAGAGCCCAGATGGTGGCCGGGCAGTCGCGGGTTCGCCGCCGCGGCGTCCGCGCCGCTGCGGTGGTAGAGGTCCGCGCTCTCGTCTCCGGTCAGGATCGCCAGCAGGGTGCGGGTGCTGCGCCGCGCCCGGTTGGCAATTCGGCCGTTCAGGGCGTTCTCGTTGCGGCAGCGCTGCGCCAGCTCGCGCAGCTCCGGCATGGACTCAGGCAGTATCGAAGCAGGTTTCAGCGCCTCGAGCAGGGTGTTCTGGACGCGGGCGATTTCCGCGCAGATGGCTTCCTTGCGGGTCACCAGCATCTGCAGATCCTCTGCCGAGGTCCCGATCAGGGCTTCCCGCTCGGCCAGCAGAATGTCCAGCAGCGACCGGAACCGGTCGAGCAGGTGGTCGTGGGTAGCTTCGGCGGTCGGCGCTGCGGCGGCCATGGGATCAGTCGAGCAGCGCGCGCTCGAGATCGATCATGCGGTCGGCCAGCTTGTCGGCGTCGACGTGGTAGCGTCCCTCGGCAATCTCTGCGCGAATGCGCTCTACCCGGGCTGCGTCGATGCCTTCGCTGCTCTGTGCCGCCTCGGCCAGCGAGCGCAGGTTTCTAGCGCTGCTGCTGAGATTCACCTTGCCCGCCGGGCTCTCGCCAGCGGCTGCCTCATCGGCGCCGGCTTCCCGGGCATCGGTGGCCTTGCGGTCCATCGCGGCGTCGCGGACGGCATCGGCGGACGAGCTCTGGCCGGGCAGTTGCCGGTAGCCGTTCAGATCGCGGAAATCGATGCTCATGATGGTCTCGCCGCTGTTTCGCCGGGGTGCATTCGAGGTATCGGCCCCGCTGTCAGGAACTTTAGTTCAGATTGGGGATTTTTGAAGCGCCCGGCCGGGTCAGCGGCGGGTGGCGACCGTTCCGGGCCCCGTCACCCAGGCGCTCAGCACCCGGTTGGATCTCGGGTTGCGGACCTCCACCTGCTCGCCGTACACACCATCTGTCAAGGCGATTGCCTGGGCGGTCACCCGCACGTGCCCCTGGCTGGACGCGACGGTCACCGCGTCGCCCTTGCTGACCAGCTTCGGCGCCGCCAGCTGGCGCTGGTAGAGCACGCTGTCGGCGCGCAGGTTGCTGCGCGCGGCCATGCCAACGGCGTCTCCAGGATCGGTCAGGTAGCCGTCGCGGATGTCGGCCAGGTTGTGTCGGGCCAGAGTCAGATCCGCCTCCCGCAGCACCGTGTCGCGGGGAACCGGCCGAGCTGCCTGGACGACCGGCAGGATCACGTCGACCTGGGCCGTCAGATACAGGCCCCAGCGCACCGGCGCCTGGCAGCGCGCCTGAATCGCCACGCGTCCAACCACGCGCTCGCCCGGCATCTCCAGGGACAGCGCCTCGCAGGTGTCCAGCCGCAGTCGCGGGTCCAGCGGAACCATGCGCACCGAGACCGTGCCTTCGGGATAGGCGCGCTGCGCAGCGGTGAAGGCATGTTCGCTCGCCTGTTGCAGCAGCTCTGTCGTGCCCGCCTCGCTACGCTGCGAGATGAACCCGCAGCTCGCCGCAAGGCCGATGATCATGGCAAGGCTGAGACGATTGCGAACGGCCTGCAGGCTGTGTTCGGCACCAATCATTGCGAGCTCCCTTGGCTGCAGCGACTCGGGATTAATAGCAGAAGCCGCGGGATCTGCCCGACGGCAGAGCCTTGCCGCCCGGGCGGCAAGCGTTTGCCGGGTTCCGGGCCCGCGGGTGCCGGCAGCAGGGTGAGCGCGCTCCGGATGCCGTGCGTCGAAGGCCCGGATTCCGGACGCTGGCGCTGGATTCCCGAGCTTGAGCCGGGTTGTGGCATGGACTTTGCTCCTACCGCGTCGCGGACCTGCGCCTGGGGCGGGCCGGCAACGACGTGAGGATGGAAGCAAGGGCATGAAGATCGGATTCGACGCGGCTCTCGGGGTGCATCCTGCCGCGCTCGCGCTGCGGGCGCGGCGCACCGAGGTGCTGGCGAACAACCTCGCCAACGCCGACACGCCGAATTTCAAGGCGCGCGACATCGACTTCAAGTCCGTGATGGCGGCCCAGGCGGAGCAGCAGAGCCGGGCAGTCGCCGCGCTGCGGACCACCCATCCAGGTCACCTGGCGTCGAGCCCGATGGAGCCGGACGGCGACCTCATGTACCGCAACCCGACGCTGCCCTCGCTGGACGGCAACACCGTGGAAGGCCACGTGGAACAGGCTGAGTTTGCCAACAACTCGGTGAACTTCATGGCCTCGCTCAGGTTCCTGGACGGCAAGTTCCGCAACCTCACGACCGCCATCAAAGGAGAGTGATCATGCCGCTCATGGACATCTTCGACATTGCCGGCAGCGCCATGAGCGCGCAGAACCTGCGGCTGAACACCACGGCCAGCAATCTGGCCAACGCCGACAGCGTATCCAGCAACCGGGGTGAGACCTATCGCGCCAGGCACCCGGTGTTCGCAGCGCGACTGGCAGAGCAGACCCTGCTGGGCGACCCCCTGACCGCCGCCACGGATCAGGCCTCGGCCGGGGTCATGGTGACCGGCATCGTCGAGAGCGACGCGCCGCTGCAGATGAAGTACGAGCCGCACCACCCGATGGCCGACGCGGACGGCTACGTGGCTTATCCCAACGTCAACGTGGTGGAAGAGATGGCCGACATGATGTCGGCCAGCCGCTCGTTCCAGGTCAACGTGCAGATGCTGACCACGGTGAAGTCCATGGCCGAGCGCCTGCTCAGCATGGGTCAGTAAGGAGAGAATCATGGAGCTCGGTGGCATTCGATCCGCCAACGACATCGGCACGGCCGCCGGCGCGGCCGCTGCGTCTGGTCGCGAGGAGCTGGGCAAGAACCAGTTTCTCGAGCTGATGATCGCCCAGTTCAACAACCAGGATCCGCTGGAACCGGCAAAGAACGAAGACTTCATCGCCCAGCTGGCTCAGTTCAGCAGCCTGGAAGGCATTCAGAATCTCAACGCCACCGTGGAGTCGATGGCCGCGGCGCTGCGCTCGAGCACCACGCTGCAGGCGGCTTCGATGGTGGGGCGTTCTGTTCTGGCACCGGCGGGGCAGGCCCTGATGGAGGGCGATGGGCTCGGCGGCAACGTGGTGAACAACCAGGGCGCGGCGGACATCGTGGTGGAGATCAGCAACGGCAGCGGCGGCCTCGTGCAGCGTCTGGAGCTCGGTACCCGCCCCGAGGGCGACGTGCGCTTCCGCTGGGACGGCCGCAACGCCGCGGGCGAAGCTCAACCGGCCGGCATCTACGGGTTCCGGGCCTACGCGCTGAGCGGCGGCGAACCCACCCAACTCGATGTCGAGCTGCCGGAGCGGGTGACCAGCGTGTCGTTCGACGGCGGCGAAGCAAGACTGAATCTGGCCGGAGGCGCCAGCGTGCGTCTCTCGGACATCCGGGAACTTCAATAACGGATCTGGAAAGGGAGCAGGGAACTCATGACATTCAATACTGCACTGAGCGGACTCAGCGCGGCCTCGGCCGACCTTCGCGTCACAGGCAACAACATCGCCAACTCGAGCACGGTAGGGTTCAAGGCCAGTCGGGCGCAGTTCGCCGACGTCTACGCCTCGACGCTGCTCGGCTCCGGGACCAATCAGATCGGCAGCGGCGTCAAGCTCGCCAACGTGGCGCAGCAGTTCGATCAGGGCACCATATCGTTCACCGACAACGCTCTGGATCTGGCCATCGATGGCCGCGGCTTCTTCGTGCTCAGCGACGAGGGCGCCCGCAGCTACTCCCGCGCCGGGATGTTCGGCGTAGACGAGCAGGGGTTCATCACCTCCGCCGGCGGTGCCCGGGTTCAGGGATTCACCGCCAACGCCTCTGGTACTGTGAGCAGCATCCTCGGCGACCTGCAGCTGCAGACCAGCAATCTGGCGCCGGCCCGGACCACACGGGTGGAAGCCACCCTGAACCTCGACGCCCGGGAACCGGTGCTGTCGAGCATCGGCACCACGGCCACGACGCAGGGCAGCGCCGTCGGCGCAGCTCAGGGCGGCATTGCCGCGCCGACCGCGTCGGTGCTCGAGGCTGGTGGTCCGCCGACGGCGTTCGACTTCGGCATCGACCAGCCATCGACCATCAACGCCGGCAGCTCGCTGGCGCCGTTCGACTTCCGCGGTCCTGCGGCGTCGACGTTCGAGGTCTCCCTGAGCGGGGCGTCCAACCCCTCGGAGAACCAGACGGTGACGGTCACCCTCGACTCCAACATCACCTCGCTGCAGGCGCTCATCGACGACATCCGTGACGACCTGGTGGCGAGCGGCATCGGGCTGGACGTTCGCCAGAATCCGGACCAGGTGGGCCGGCTGCAGTTCTACGCCACCTCCAGCGGTGAGGACTCGCTGATCGCCATCGATCCCGGCAACAACGCGGCCCCCGGTGCCGGCGTGACCCTTGCTGACATCGAGGCCGTTCTCGGCGGCATCTCCCTCGGCGCGGGCAGCGGCGGCTCCACGAGCGCCGATCCGAACCCGAACGGTGGAAGCGGTGCAACGGCGCAGACCGGGAACCGAACCGCGGCGAGCTTCGAGTTGAGCCTGTCAGGCGCTGCCGCGGGCAACGGGACGGTAACCATCAATCTCGACCGCGACGTGCAGAACGTCGACGATCTGATCTCCGTGATCCGTGACGACCTGGCGGCCTCCGGTATCGGCATCGACGTCCGCCGCAACGCCACCTTCCCGGATCGGCTCGAGTTCTACGCAACCCAGGACGGTGAGCCGTCGACGATCAACATCAGCAACATCGATGCCTCGAACGTCGGCGTCAGCGATACCGACGTGGTCAACGTGCTGAACCTGGATACCGGGGTCACGATCCCCGGCGTGCCGGCGGTGACCAACGGCTACGCCGCGCAGTCGGTCGACGTGGTGCAGCCGGATGGTACCGTCCAGACGGTGAGCACGGATGCCGGGGCGACGGCGGCCGAGATCGCGGGCATCTTCAGCTCCTCGGCGGTGCCGGGCGTCAGCGCCTCGGGCAGCACCACGGCAACGATACCCGCCGGCTCCTACGTCAACGCCAGTGGCACCCTGGCCTTGAACATCAACAACGTGGCCGTCTCCGGCACGAGCCTCGCCGCCCTGAGCGATGCCATCAACGGCGCTGCAAGCCTGGGGACGATCAGTGCCAGCATCGACGGTGCCGGCAACCTGGTGATCACCGACCAGGTCGGCAACGACATCCGGGTGGAGATCCGCGACGGAGCGGCTGGAGACTCCCTGAACGTACAGGGCGCCCAGGCCGCGCCGGTGACCCTGTCCGTGGGCGGCACCACGGCCGCCGCGGTCGGCGGCTCGGTAGAGCTGACGCTGTCCGAAGGCGTTACCCTGGCGGCGCCGCAGCCGGCAGGCAGCAACCTGTTCGGGCCCCTGACGGCCGGTGCGTTCACGCCGTTCGAGCTCAACACCTTCGATCCCGCTGACCAGGAGACCTACAACGCCGCCACCTCGGCGACCATCTACGACAGCCTTGGCAATCCCCACGTGCTCAGCATGTACTTCGTCAAGGATCGCTTCGATCCGGCGGTTCCCAGCGAGCAGAACAGCTGGACCATGTACGTTCAGATCGACGGCCGCGACGTCGGCGACCCGAACCCGAACCTG
>JBFISC010000213.1:0-6075 GCA_041608775.1 Pseudomonadales bacterium
CCGCCCGGGCGACCAGCGACGGCGTGCGCACACCGCGCAGGGCGCCCACGCCGCCGGCACGGCGCAGCGGGCCGTGCATGCAGCAGGCGTCCAGGGTCACCACGCCGTCAGCGTCCGGCAGGCCGCCGTAGCCGACGCTGGTGTCTTCGGGATCACGCTCGACGATGTTGACGCCGGCGATCAACGCATCGAGCACGTCCTCGCCAGCCGTCATGCGGCGGAACGCAAGCTCGACGCAGGTGACGCCCTCGACGTCGCGGCTCTCGAAGCCATTGCCGGAGGCGACCACGACCGGCCGCGGGCCGCCGGTGCGAACGGCAGGTGCCGCACTGGCCGCCGACGCCGCCATCGCGCCGGCGCCGATGAACACCCGCCGGTTGATCCCGTCGGTCATGGTCCCTCCTGCCCCACGGGACGGCGAACGCCCCGGTCGGACTAGTCGTCCAGGTAACGTCGCTCCAGCGGCGCGTAAGCATCGATCCGGCGATCGCGCAGGAACGGCCAGCCCTGACGCTGTGAAGCGATCCGGCTGAAATCCAGCTCAGCGTGCAGCACCGTTTCGTCATCTTCCCCGGCACGGGCAATGATGACGCCATCAGGACCCACCACGAAGCTCCGGCCCCAGAACTGAATACCGCCATCGCCGGCAGGGTCCGGCTCGAAGCCGGTGCGGTTGATGGCGACCACGAAGCAGCCGTTGGCAATGGCGTGGCTGCGCTGAATCGTTTCCCACGCGCCCTGCTGGGCCGTCCCGACCTGCTCGCGCTCTTCCGGATGCCAGCCGATGGCGGTGGGATAAACGAGCAGCTGCGCGCCCATCAGCGCCGTCAGCCGCGCCGCTTCCGGATACCACTGATCCCAGCAGACCAGCATGCCGACCCGGGTGCGGCGGGTCGGGTAGACCTTGAAGCCGAGGTCGCCGGGGGCGAAGTAGAACTTCTCGTAGTACCGCGGGTCGTCGGGGATGTGCATCTTCCGGTACTTGCCCACGTAACCCAGCGCGCCGTCCACCAGCGCGGAGGTGTTGTGGTAGAGGCCCGGGGCGCGCTCTTCGAACAGGCTGAGCACGATGGCCACGTCGAGCTCCCCGGCGATCGCGGCGAAGCGCTCGGTGGACGGCCCGGGAACGGCCTCGGCGAGCGCAAACCGATCGTAATCCTCCGTCTGGCAGAAGTAGCGCGAGCGGAACAGCTCCGGCAGGCAGATGAGCTCCGCGCCGCCGGCCGCGGCCTCCCGGACCAGTGCCTCGGCCTTGTCGGTGTTCTCGTCCAGGTCATCGGACATGGCCATCTGCACCACGCCGAGCCTCAGCTTTCCCTGATCAGCCACGTTTCAGCACCTTGATGTCCAGGTAGGTGGTCTCCTCGAAGCGACGTGTGTACTGATTGAGAATCCGCATGCCTTCGTTCGGTTTCACCACACCAGCCTCAATCTTGTCCTTCACCAGATCGGCCATCCGCTTGTTCAGCTCGTTCGGGAAGTACTGCACCTGAGCCAGCATGTCCTGAACCGTGATACCGCCGATCACCTTCTCAATGAAGAAGTTCCCCGGCTCCTCGGCGCTGGCGTAGACGTGAACCTCGGAGACGCGGCCGAACAGGTTGTGGCTGTCGCCGAGAATTTCCTGGTACGCCCCGACCAGAAAGAACCCCAGGTAATAAGGCTCCCCCGGCGTGAACCGGTGCAGGGGCAACCACTCGCTGGTGCCGCCGCCGCGGGCGTACTGGGCGACCTTGCCATCCGAATCGCAGGTGAGATCGACCACCTGAGCGCGCCGCGTCGGCTCCTCGTCGAGCCGGTGCAGTGGCATGGTGGGAAAGATCTGACCGATCGCCCAGTGGTCGATGATGGAGTGAAACACCGAGAAGTCGCAGAGATAGATGTCGGTGAGCTGGTCTTCCAGCTGAGTCTGTTCCGGCGGCGGGGGGTTCAGCTTCATGGCCTGCAGCCGCGCCAGGATCTCACGGCAGGTGCTCCAGTAGAGGCTGTCCGCCTGCGCCAGGGACTCCACGTCCAGGTAGCCGAGCCGCATGAGCTGATCCGCCTCGGTCCGGCCTTCCTGGGCATCGTGGAATATCTCGAGCAGCGGCAGAAAATCCTCGGCGCCACGGGCTTCCTCCAGCGTCGTCGCCATGGCCGAGACCACGGGCGCCGGGTCGTCGCCGAGGTTCACCTCGAACGGCGCGTCGGGCCGGTGCACGCCAAGAACCGGCACCACCAGCAGCGAGTGATGAGCCGTGAGGGCGCGGCCGGACTCCGATACCAGCACCGGCTCCGGAACCTGCCGCGCCTGACAGATCTCCTGCACCGAGTACACCACCGCGTTGGCGTACTCGGCGAGCGCGTAGTTTACGGCGGTGTCGTCGGAGCCGGCGTAGCCGCCGCCGTAGTTCACCCCCAGGCCGCCGCCGACATCGAGATACTTCACCGGCAGGCCACGATGCCGCAGGTCGGCGTAAATCTGCGCGATCTCCTTGACCGCCGAGCGAAGCACCTGAATGTTGGAGATCTGGCTTCCGAGGTGAAAGTGCAGCAGCTCCAGACAGTCGCTCATGCCGCGGCTCTCCAGCTCCTGCACCATCCGCATCACTTCGGGAATGGTGAGGCCGAACTTGGAACGGTAGCCGCCGGACGCGTACCAGCGGCCGGAACCACGGGTGGAGAGCTTCACCCGCACCGCCATACGCGGCCTGACCCCGCGTTCATCGCCGAGAATCATCAGCTGCTCGAACTCGGTGAACTTCTCGATGATCGGCAGCACGTGCTGGCCGAGCTGCTGGGCGTTGAGCATGAGCGCCAGCATGGTGTGGTCCTTGACCCCGTTGCACAGCAGCAGGCGCTTGTCCCCTACCAGCGGCAGCGCGGCCACGAGCTCACTCTTGGACCCGCACTCGAGCCCCATCTGGAACTCCTCGCCCGCATTCAGCACCTCGTCCACCACTTCGTGGAGCTGGTTGACCTTGATCGGGTAAACCCCCTGGTAGCGGCTCGAGTAACCGGACTCGGCGATGGCCTGATCGAACGCCTCGTTGAGCCGGCGCACCCGCACCCGCAGCACGTCCTGGAAGCGAATGAGCATGGGCAGCGAAACGCCCTCCGCCTGGGCGGCGGCGATGACCTCGGGGATGTCGATACTCAGGTCCTTGTCCGGCAGCGGCCGTACGCTCACGTGACCGGCGCCGTTGACGTGGAAGAAGCCGTCGCCCCAGCTCTCCACGCCATACAGCGCTTCGGCTTCGGCCGGCGAGAAGCCGGGCTGCGCGGACGGGTTGGTTGCCATTACTGCTCCAGGATGTAGGCGAACATGAGCGGCGCGACGATGGTCGCATCGGATTCGACGATGTAGCTCGGCGTGGTGGCCGTGAGCTTGCCCCAGGTGATCTTCTCGTTAGGCACCGCCCCGGAGTAGGAACCGTAGCTGGTGGTGGAGTCGCTGATCTGGCAGAAGTAGGCCCAGCGCGGGATGTCCTGCATGAGCAGATCCTGCGCGAGCATGGGCACGACGCAGATCGGGAAGTCGCCGGCGATGCCGCCGCCGATCTGAAAGAACCCCATGGTGCTGTCCGCGGTGGCCTCCCGGTACCAGGTGGCCAGATAGGTCATGTACTCGATCCCGCCGCGAACCGTATGCACGTTCTTCAGTTCGCCGTTGATGACGCGGGCGGCAAAGATGTTGCCGAGCGACGAATCCTCCCAGCCGGGTACGATGATCGGCAGGTCCTTCTCGCAGGCGGCCACCAGCCAGGAATCCTTCGGGTCGATCTGATAGCTCTTCTCCAGCGCCCCGGAGCGCAGCATCCGATACATGAACTCGTGCGGGAAGCACTGCTCGTCCGCCTGCTCCGCAGCCTGCCACTCGGCGAGGATCACGTCCTCGATGCGCCGAATCGCCTCTTCCTCCGGAATGCAGGTATCGGTAACGCGGTTCAAGTGCCGCGACAGCAGGTCCTCTTCCTCGGCCGCGGTCAGATAGCGGTAGTTCGGGACCCGGACGTAGTGGTCGTGAGCCACCAGGTTGAACAGATCTTCTTCCAGGTTGGCGCCGGTGCAGGTGATGGCGTGCACCTTGTTCCGACGGATCATCTCCGCCAGAGACAACCCGAGCTCCGCGGTGCTCATGGCGCCGGCCAGCGTCACCATCATCTTGCCGCCGCCGGCAAGGTGGTCGACGTATGCCTGCGACGCATCCACCAGCGCGGCCGCGTTGAAGTGCCTGTAGTGATGTCGAATGAAGTCCTTGATGGCCGCCACAGGCGCCTCCGGCCCGCTGAAATTCGCGCACAAGGGTACGGCCCGATGCAGCGGGGTGCAACGCGGGTGCAACGCGGGTGCAACGCGGGTGCAACGCGGGTGCAATGCGCGTGCACCGCGGGTGCGACGCGGGCGCGGTCCCCGAGGCCCTGTCTGTGCCTCAGCCTTCGGCGACGGCGGGAACCTGCTGGCTCAAGCAATGCAGCGTGCCGAGCCCGACCACCACATCGCGGCAATCGATGCCGATTACGTCCCGGTCGGGAAAGCAGCCCCGGATGATGCCGAGCGCATCCGCATCACGGTCGCAGCCGAACACCGGTACCAGCACCAGGCCATTGGCGATCAGGAAGTTGGCGTAGCTGGCAGGCAGCCGCTCGCCCTTGCTCAGCACCGGGTCCGGCATGGGCAGCTCCACGACCTCGAGGCCGCGGCCGTCCGTAAGGCGGAAGGTCTCGAGCAGCTCGCGGTTCTGCTGCAGCGGCGCGTGGTTCGGGTCGTTCGTATCCGGTTCCATGGCGGTGATCACCCGGTGCTCGGCGACGAACCGGGTGATGTCGTCGACGTGGCCGTCGGTGTCGTCGCCGATGATGCCGTCGCCGAGCCAGAACACCCGCTCGGCACCGAGATAGTCGTGCAGCAACGCCTCGATCTCGCCTTTCGAACGCCCCGGGTTGCGGTTCGGATTGAGCAGGCAGGCCGAGGTCGTGAGCAACGCACCCGCCCCGTTCACGTCCACGGAACCGCCTTCGAGGATGTGATCGACCGTCACCAGCGGCACGCCGAGCCGGGCGGCCATCTGCGGAGGCACCGCGTTGTCCAGATCGTAGGGCGGGTACTTGTCGCCCCAGGCGTTGAAACCGAAGTTGAGCGCGGTGAGCCGCCCGCCGGCGTCACGGACGAAGATGGCGCCATGGTCGCGGCACCAGGCATCGTTGGTGGCGATGCGTTCGAAGCTCACCGCGTCGCGCCGGGCGTCCGCCGGCAGCAGGCGGGCTACGCGCTCCGCGTGGGCCTGGTCGCGAACGTTCACGAACACCCGCTCCCGCCGCGACAGGGCGGCCACCGCGGCGGCCAGGGCCCGCTCGGCCCCTTCGAGCTGGTCCGGCCAGGTGTCGAGATTGTGCGGCCAGGAAAACCACGTGCCCAGGTGGGGCCCCCACTCCGGCGGCATGGTGTAGCGGCTCATCGCCCGCGCAGTGCCGCGAGCACCTGCTTCAGGGCGTCGACGAAGGCCAGCGGCTGGTCGAGGAACACGTGGTGCTGGGCATCCTCGATCGCGACCGCGGGAAAGTCCTGCGGGACCAGCTCGCGCAGGTACGCCAGCGTGCGCGCGGAGAACAGCTCGCTGTTCGCGCCGTAGATCAGCCCGACCGGCAGGGTCAGCGCACGGTAGTCGTCGGCGGTCCGCTCGACGTTCTTCAACGTCCCCGGCAGGTCCTCGTCGAACTTCCAGGTCCAGCCGCCCCCGTCGACGGGCATGAGCGACTTGCGGGCGATGTACTGCAGGATGTAATCGTTGTCGCAGGGCTGCGGTGGCTGCAGCCGGAAACGCGCCAGCGCCGAATCCCTGTCGGGGTAGACCTTTGCCCGCCCCCCCATCGGCGGGCGGTCCGGCACCGGCTCGTCGGGGTGCCGGATGCCGGAATCCACCAGGATCAACGCCCCGAACCGGTCGGGAAACAGGCCGGCGGCCTTGACCGCCATGTAGCCGCCGAAGCTGTGGGCCACCACGGCGACGTCGGCGCCGAAGCCGGCGTCGTCGCAGACCGCGCGGATCTCTTCGGCGTAGGTGGTGCCGTCGTACTGATAGCGGTAATCGGAATC
>JBFISC010000214.1:0-6064 GCA_041608775.1 Pseudomonadales bacterium
CGCCCTGGCGGGCGGCAGCGGCGCCTGGGCCCTGGCGGCCGAGATGCCGCGCTCACCGGCGCCGGAAGGCACGAAGCTGTACTTCATCACACCCGTCGATGGCGACACGGTTGCGCCGACGTTCACGGTGAGGTTCGGCCTCGTCGGCATGGGCGTCGCCCCCGCCGGCGTCGATGCTCCCAACACCGGCCACCACCACCTGATCATCGACGTGGCGGACGAGGACATTCCCCTCGATATGCCGCTGCCGGCTTCGGAGCAGTTCGTGCACTTCGGCGGGGGCCAGACCCAGACCGAGGTAACCCTGGCGCCCGGTACCCACACCCTCAAGCTGGTGCTGGGCAACTACCTGCACATTCCCCACGACCCGCCGGTGATGTCCGAGACGATCACCATCACGGTCGCAGATCCGGTGGAGGTCGCTGAGCCGGCGACGGAGTAGCCGGCTCAGCGGTAGAAGTCCGGGGCCTTGCGGAGCGTGTCGGCCAGCGCCTGATCGTGTTCGATCCACAGGGTCGCCCGTTCCTGCTGGAGCAACGCTTCGATTCGGTCCATGGACGCCCGGGTGGCGTCCGCGTCGGTGTTGAAGACCGGAACCGCGCGCAGGCGGCGGCTGGCGCGGAAATGGTAGAGATCGCCTGACAGCACCACGGGGCCGGGATCTTCCAGCCTGACCAGCAGCGCCTGGTGCCCGGGCGTATGGCCGGGTGCGCTCAGCAGCCGCACGCTGTCGTCGCCGAACACGTCGTGGTCGCCATCGAGGATCCGGTGGGTCGAGTCGGCCAGCGGGGCAAACAGCGTGGGGTCGTAGATCTCGCTGTTGCCATCGATGAACCCGGCCTGGTACTCGGGCTGCTGGATGAGGTGTTCTGCGGCGGCGAACAGACCCGCGCTGCCGACGTGGTCGAAGTGCAGGTGCGAGAACGCCACGTAGTCGATGTCGCCGGGTGCCAGATCGAGCCCGGCGAGCTGATCCTGCAGCGAGCGCGGGTAGCGCATGGTGACGCCGGGCTCCAGCTCGACCGTGCCTTGTCCGGCCACCGCGGCCGGCAGGCCGGCATCGAACAGCAGCCGCCGGGTGGCGGCCGGGGTGCGGTGCTCCACCAGGTAGCAGGGCACGAACAGCTCACGCACCGGCGTGTCTGCGGCTTCCAGCCCGAACATGCCGACATCGTCCAGCTGCAGAACGCCGCAGTCGAAAACGTACAGTCTGACCTCGGCGGCGCTGGCCGCGGCGGATGCCGAGATCCACAGCGCCGAAATCCCGGCGGCCAGCAAGCTGCGCATACGGTGTCCCTCAGAAATCGCCGTCGGCTATTATGCGCCGAAACGTCGGGGGAACGGGATGAGCATCGAGGTGATCGGCGCCGGCTTCGGGCGCACCGGAACCATGTCGTTGAAGCTGGCGCTGGAGCGGCTCGGCTTCGACAAGTGCTACCACATGATGGAGCTGTTCCAGAATCCCGGTCACGTGGACGTGTGGCTGCAGGCGACCCGCGGTGGCGCCGTCGACTGGGCCGCGCTCTACCAGGGCTATCGCGCCACCGTCGACTGGCCCGCCTGCAGCTTCTGGGAGCAGCAGCTCGAAGCATTCCCGGAGGCCCGCGTGGTGCTGTCCGAGCGTGATCCGGCGCGCTGGTACGAAAGCGTGATGAACACCATCTATCCGAGCAGCGTCGCGGCCCGGGAAGCCGATGATCCGGCAACGCGGCCCTGGGTGGACATGGCGTTCGAACTGATCTGGGACGGCACTTTCGATGGCCGCATCGAGGACAAGGACCACGCCATCGCCGTCTACCTCGCCCACAATGAGTACGTGAAGCGGCACGCGCCGCCGGACCGGCTGCTGGTGTTCGAAGCGTCCCAGGGCTGGGAGCCGCTGTGCCGCTTTCTCGACCGTGAGGTTCCGGAGGAGCCTTACCCCAGGGTCAACACGACCGAGGATTTCCGGTCGCGGACGGCCTAGTCGCGGACGGCTCAGTCGCGGCGGGTTCCGTGGCGGCGGTTTCGGCGGCGGCAGAACGCATTCCGGAGAACGCCTCGCCTGCCTCGATCTGGGCGATTCGGCCGCGGAGAAACTCCGCCTCAGCACGGTTGCGGACCAGTCCGAGCGCCGTGCGGTAGCTGTGGGCGGCGGCTTCGCGACGCTCCAGACGCCAGAGCAGAGCCCCGCGCGCGGCGTGGTAGGGATGGTAGCCCTGCAGCGCCGGAATGTTCTTCAAACGCTCGAGTTCCGCCATGCCGGCGGCGGCTCCGCTGGCCATGGCGATGGCCACCGCCCGGTTCAGACGGACCACCGGCGAGTTCTCCACCCGGACCAGCGCGTCGTACAGCGCGCTGATCTGGTCCCAGTCCGTACTGGACGATGTCGTGGCGTTGGCGTGCAGGGCGGCGATGGCAGCCTGAATCTGGTAAGGCCCCGGCGCCTGGTGCAGGTGCAGGGCCTTTTCCAGCAGCACCGTGCCTTCGCGGATCCGGGCCTGGTCCCAGCGGCTGCGATCCTGGTCCTCCAGCAGCACCGGCCTGCCCTCCGGGTCCGTGCGATGCGCGGCCCGGGAGTCCTGCAGCAGCATCAGGGCGAGCAGCGCCAGCGCTTCTGCGCGGCCCCGCAGCATCCGGTTCAGCCGGCGCATCAGGGCGATGGCCAGGGCACACAGATCGGGTCGCAGCAGGCGATTGCCGGTCGTGGCCGAATAACCCTCGGTGAAGATCAGGTAGGCAACCCGCAGCACATCGTCCAGGCGCACGTCGAGCTCGGCGCCGGCCGGCACGGTCCATGTCATGCCGGCGTCGCGCAGGCGCCGCTTGGCACGGACCAGACGCTGTTCCACGGTGCGGGGCTCGATCAGGAACGCGCGGGCCAGCTCGTCCAGGCTCAGATCGAGCACCGCGCGCAGGGTCAGCGCGACACGGGCCTCCGGGCGCAACAGCGGATGACAGCAGGTGAACATCAGGCGCAGCAGGTCGTCGTCGAAGTCGGCGTTGGCCAGCAGCTCCTCGGGCTCGGGCAGCGTGTCCCGGTCGTCGCGCAGCAGCGGTGCGTGGCGACGCACCACCTCGTCGTGGCGCAGCTCGTCCAGGGCCCGGCGCTCCCCCACGCGGTACAGCCAGGCTGCGGGCCGCTCGGGAATCCCTTCGGCCGGCCAGCGTTCCCAGGCGAGGACCAGCGCGTCCTGAAGCGCGTCCTCGGCGCGATCGAAGTCCCGGAAGGCACCGATCAGCCGAGCGCGGACCCCCGGTATCTCGGCGCGCAGCAGCAGCCCGATGCGGTCCTGTGGGTCAACCATCCATCTGCATGATCGGTCGTACCTCGATGGCGCCGTCTCGGGCGCCCGGGATCCGGGCGGCGTAGCCGCAGGCCTCCTCCAGGGTGTCGCACTCGACGATGTAGTAGCCGCCGAGCTGCTCGCGGGTCTCTGCGAACGGCCCGTCGGTGGTGAGCGTCCTGCCGTTGCGGACCTTGACGGTCGTGGCGGTCTCCGATGGCATCAAAGGATCGCCGGCGCGGAACACGTCCCGCTTGCGGATGTCGTCGGTGAACGTCATGTACTCGGCGAACACCGCCTGCTGTTCTGCTTCGCTCTTCGCGGCGGTGAGGGTTTCGTTCTCCCAGATCAACAGCATGTATTGCATGGCGAGCTCCTGCTCGTGAGGGTTGCCCGGTATAGACGATCGAGCGGTGCCGTTCCCGACACTATGGTAGATCTTGTACCGGGAGAGTACCGGCAGATGCCTTCGGGCGGATGCCGCATGGGCTGGTGCTGGTGGCGCTGCTCTTGGTCGGGCTGCTCGGCCCCGGCGGTCGGGCGTTGAGAAGGTTTCAGCCGGTCTTCGCGGCGCGGTCGGCGTCCGCCAGGTGTCCGCGCAACCGGCGGATGGCTTCCAGCTCGTAGTCGGCGTGCAGCGCGCTGCGGGCGCTCAGCTTCGCGACCTCGGTCTCGTTGAACCAGCCGATGTCGAGCAGCTCGGTGTCGTCGAAGCTGTCGATCTCGTGCTCGATGGGTGCCGCGTAGACCATATGCATGGCGTGCTTGTACTTGTAGGCGCCCACCTCAACGAGATCGGGCTGGTAGATCTGCAGCTCCTCTTCGAGCTCGCGGGCTGCGGCGACTTCCGGCGCTTCACCCCACTCGATCTGCCCGCCGGGCAGGCCCCAGCGCCGGTTGCCCGGCCAGAAGCGATTGTGAACGGCCAGCAGGTAGCGGTCCTCACGGTACAGAATGCAGCGGGCGGTCTTGTAGCGGTAACTCATCGGTCAATTGTAGCAGCGTCAGGCTCGCGCTACGTGACCCCGGTCCCGCCGGGCTCGTGTCAGCGCCCGTCGAGCAGAGCCGCCAGCTCGTCGGGACCCAGGCGTCGGCCGTACTCGGACAGCTCGAAGGCCTCCGCGAACTCGACGTCGTCGGGGGCATACCGCCTGGCCACCGCCCGCGGCAGTCGCGTGTAGACCTCCGCGAGAAAGCTGCGGCGGGCTGCCGGATCCTCAGGGACGCGCCGTCCCTGAGTGTGCGGCAGCCATTCGAACACCTGGGACTCGTGGCAGGCGAGCAGGGTCAGCCATGCTTCCAGGGTCGGTCCGGCGTCGATGAGGTAGTCGGCGCGGAACGGCGCCGGGCGCTGAAAGAAGTCGCACATGCCGAGGACTACCGGATCGCGGAGCAGGGGCGCGTGCTCGGGGGCCACGTTCGGCACTCGTACCAGGTAGCAGGCATCCTGCACCAGCCTGGCCGTGGCCCGGTGGTCGGGGTGATAGTCCTCGCTGCGATGGGTGATCACCACGTCGGGACGGAAGCGCCGGAGCTCGCCGATCAGCCGTTGCCGCAGCGGCAGGCTCGGCTCCAGCTCTCCATCGGCCACCTCCCAGACGGTGAGCTCGGCGTCGAGCAGGGCCGCTGCGCGTTCGGACTCCGTGCGGCGGCGCGCGGCCAGCGCCGGTCGGCTCAGGCTGGCGTGGCCGGCGGAGCCGTCGGTCAGACAGAGGATGCCCAGCCTGGCGTCGCGGCCGGCCTGTCGCAGCAGCAGCGAGCCGGCGTGGAACTCGGCGTCGTCGGGGTGTGCTCCGATGACCAGCAGGCGCAGCGGCATTCAGGCGACCAGGTCCGGGCGTCGGCGGTGATGCAGGGTTGCCTGCTCGAACTCGTGGGCGAACTGCAGCAGCCCCAGATCGTCGTGAGGGCCGGCGACGATCTGAACCCCGACGGGCAGGCCGGCGGCGGTGAATCCTGCCGGCACGCTGATGGCCGGCAGGCCGGTCACGGAAATCGCGCAGCAGACCGTCATCCAGTCGATGTAAGTCGCCATCGGCTGGCCGTTGATCTCTTTCACCCAGTTCTCATCCGCGGGGAATGGCGGCACCTGAGCGGCCGGCAGCAGCAGCGCGTCGTAGCGCTGGAAGAACTCGACGCAGCGCCGGTACAGGCCGGTACGTGACACCTCGGACTCGAGGAGCTCGGCCGCGGTCAGCGCCAGGCCCCGCTCGATGTTCCAGACCGCGGTGTCCTTGGCGTGCTCGCGCCAGTCGGGGATCTCCTGCTCCAGGCTGCGGCCGAGGATTGCCAGGGCGGCCGCCCGCTGGACCTGAAACACCTCCATCGCGCCACCCAGGTCGGGACACGCCGGCTCCACGGTGCAGCCGAGCCCGCGGAAGGTGGCGGCGGCGGCTTCGACAATCCCGGCCACCTCGGGGTCGACCGGTACCAGGCCCAGGTCCGGGGTCCAGGCGATGCGCCGCCCGCGCAGGTCCCGAGCCAGGGTGCCGGCAAACGCATGGCCGGCCTGGCCGAGGCTCAGCGGGTCTTCGGGGTAGTGTCCCGCCTGGACCGACAGCAGCAGCGCAGTGTCGGCCACGGTGCGGGCCATCGGGCCGGGTGTGGACAGGCGGGCCAGCCAACCCATGGGACGTCTGTCTGCTACCCGGCCGATGGAAGGTCGCATGCCCACCACGTTGCAGAAGGAGGCCGGGTTGCGCAGCGAGCCGCCCATGTCGCTGCCGTCTGCCAGGGGCAGCATGCCGCTGGCGAGCGCTGCGGCGGCGCCACCGCTGCTGCCACCCGCGCTGCGGGAC
>JBFISC010000215.1:0-6056 GCA_041608775.1 Pseudomonadales bacterium
AGCAAGGTCGCGACCCTCGAGTCGGAAAGCGTGTTCACGATGCAGATCAGCAAGGTCAACCAGGAAGGCATCGAGAACCCGGCGAGCATGCTGTTCGGGCTGAATGTCACCGATCAGGCGGCCTTCATGAAGGCGCTCAACCAACTGCTCGACTCCAAGGCCGCGGCGGCATTTCCGGGCAACCTCTTCTTCGGATCCATCGTCGCCATCGGCAACAATCCGACCACGCACTGGGTGACGTTCCAGGCGGGCAGCGTCGGCGCACTCTTGGCCGGAGTGGACGCGTTCATGAAGTCGGCGGACTTCGCGGAGTACGCGAAGGGCGCGGACGACTTCCGCGAGGTGACTGCGCGGTCGATCAGCCGGCTGGTGCTGACGCTGCCCCCGGCGACGGCCGCAGAGTAGCGTCGGGCGGGGCCCGGCTGCGCCGGTGGCCGGGTCCGCTGTGCAGATTGGGTTCGCATTGCCGGGCATCGGCTGGGTAGACCTGCAGAGATGTCGCCTTGACGGGGAGGATCTAATATGACTATGGTCACGACCATGGTCATGATAGAGAGCAACGGGCGTGGAGTCGATCAAGGCCTCGGAGTTCAAGGCCAGGTGTCTGAAGCTGATGGATCAGGTTGCGAGCACGGGTGAGGAGCTGATCATCACCAAGAACGGCAAGCCGGTGGCGAAGCTGGTCCCCTTAGCGCCGAAGGCGGCGACCCTGTTCGGGCTGCACCAGGGTTCCATGGACATCGCCGGCGATATCGAGTCGCCCATCGACACCGATTGGGAAGCGGCCGATTGATCCTGCTCGATACCCACGTGCTCCTCTGGGTCGACCAGGGCAGCGATCGGCTGGGGCCGGAGGCGCGGCGCCTCACGGAGTCGGCCCAGCAGCGCGGCGACATCGGGGTGAGCGCCATCTCGTTCTGGGAGGTGGCCATGCTCGCACTCAAGGGGCGCATCAGAACCTCGGTCGATCTGAGCCGCTGGCGGCGTGATCTGCTCGACGCCGGCCTGCTGGAGCTTGCCGTAGACGGGGCCACGGGCATCGAGGCGACCCGACTCTCGGGTCTTCATGGCGATCCGGCCGACCGGATGATCCTGGCCACGGCGGCTGCCCGGGGCGCGACCCTGCTCACCGCCGACGAGCGGCTGCTCGGGTGGGCCGGAACGCTGCGCCGACACGACGCGCGGATCTAGGCCACGTTGATCAACCTGCGTCGCTGAGGCGCTGGCGGCGGCGGCGCAGGAAGCGCTGCTGCAGCCACTTCTCGCCTTCCACCACCAGCAGAAAGACCACGCCGGCGGCGCCGATCAGCACCCAGCTGTCCGGGCGCAGGGGCGTCGACTCGAACAGCAGCTGAAACGGCGGCGCGTAGGTGAACAGCAGCTGCAGGCAGAGCACCCCGCCGATGCTGGCCGCAGCGACCCGGTTGCCGAGCAGGCCCTCGGCGCTGAACGCCGACCGGGTGTTCTGTCGGGTGGCGAGCAGATACATCGCCTCGAACCAGACCAGAGCATTGACGGCCGCGGTTCGGGCGTAGGCGATGTCGCCGCCGTCCTCACGCTCCAGCAGGTGCAGCAGCAGGATCGCGGCGAGGATGGTCACGCTGACGAAGCAGGTTCGCCAGAGCAGCACCCCCGACAGCAGCGCTTCGTCGGCGCGCCGCGGAGGCCGCTGCATGACCCCGGGTTCGGCGCGCTCGAACGCCAGCGCCAGGCCCAGGGTGACGGCGGTCACCATGTTCACCCACAGCACCTGCACCGGCGTGATCGGCAGCTGGTAGCCGAGCACGATGGCGGCGGCGATCATCAGCGCTTCGGCGATGCTGGTCGGCAGCAGAAAGGCGACGCTCTTCTTGGCGTTGTCGTCGATGGTGCGGCCGGTCTCCACCGCCTTAACGATGGTGGTGAAGTTGTCGTCGGTGAGGACCATTTCCGCGGCTTCCCGCGCGGCGGCGGTGCCTTTGCGGCCCATGGCGATGCCGATGTCGGCGCGCTTCAGCGCCGGCGCATCGTTCACCCCGTCGCCGGTCATCGCGACGATGCTGCCCCCCGCCTGCAGCGCCCGCACCAGGCGGATCTTGTGCTCCGGCGAGGTACGGGCGAAGACGTCGACGTCGACGACGGCTGCCGCGAAGGCGTCGTCGTCGAGGGCATCGAGATCCTCACCGCTCAGCGCCCTATCGCTGGCACCGAGCCCGAGCTCCCGGCCGACGGCCCGCGCGGTGTCCAGGTGGTCGCCGGTGATCATCTTCACCCGGATGCCGGCACTGCGGCATTGCTCGAGGCTGCGGCGGGCCTCGTCCCGGGGCGGATCGGTCACGCCGACCAGCCCGTACAGCTGCAGCCCGCCCAGCATGTTTTCGCCGAGCTCGTCGAGGTCGCCGAGCTCACCGAGCTCGCCGGTGCCCGGCGGCAGCTCGCATCCGGCCAGCGCGAGCACGCGCTGACCGGTACGGGCCAGCTGCGAGGCCCGTTCGGTCCAGTCGTCGGGTTGGAGGGGCTCGACGCCGGCCTCGCCCAGCTGGCTGCGACACATGGCGAGCAGGGTTTCCGGCGCGCCTTTGGCGTAGACGATTCGCGCCTGCGGTTCCGTCTTCGCGGCCGCGGCCGCGGCCGCGGCCGCGTGCAGGGTGGCCATGAAGCGGCGTTCCGGCTCGAAGGGAATGACGTCCAGGCGGGTCTGGCGGTCGGGTTCCGCCTCGAGGTCCAGACCGGCCTTGGCGGCCAGCACCAGCAGCGCACCCTCGGTGGGATCGCCGGTGACCGTCCAGTCGTCGTCGACCCGCAGCAGCTGCGCGTCGTTGCAGTTGAGCCCGGCCCGGAGCAGGGCCTGGAGCGGTCCTCCGTGGGGGTCCGCGGGCTCCCCGGCGGTGCTGCTCAGCAGGCCCTCGGGCTGGTAGCCGGTGCCGCTCACCTCGATCCGGCCGCCAGCGACCTCGATGGTGCGAACGGTCATCTCGTTGCGGGTCAGGGTGCCGGTCTTGTCGGCGCAGATCACGCTGACCCCCCCCAGGGTCTCGACCGCGGCCAGGCGACGCACGATGGCGCCGTGCCGGGCCATCAGCTGCACGCCGAGCGCCAGAGTGATGGTCACCACCGGCGGCAGGCCCTCCGGAATGGCGGCCACCGCGATGCCGACGGCGGCAATCAGCATGTCGCTGGTGGGGTAGCCCCGGAACAGGCCGCCGAACAGCGCAACCGTGGTGGCGAAGGCGATTATCATCAGGCTCATGCGCTGACCGAACTGGTTCAGCATGCGCAGCAGCGGGGTCCTGATCGGCTCGATCTGCTGGAGCGCGCTGGAGATGCGCCCGAGCTCGGTGGCGCGGCCGGTGGCGATCACCAGACCGGTGGCGGTGCCGCGGGTGATCATGGTTCCGGCGTGGGCCAGGTTGCTGCGCTCGGCCACGGCCTTGGCGGTGGTCAGCGCCGCGACGGCCTTGGCCACCGGCACCGATTCTCCGGTCAGCACCGATTCGTCGGCCTCCAGACCGTGACATTCGATCAGCCGCAGGTCGGCCGGGACCCGGTCACCGCTGCCGAGCAGCACCAGGTCTCCGGGCACCAGCGCGCGCGCCGGCAGCTCCTGCGCGCGGCCATCGCGCAGCACCCGGGCCACCGGGCTGAGCAGAGCGCGGATCGCCAGCAGCGCCCGCTCGGCCCGGCCTTCCTGGATGTAGCCGACGAGGGCGTTGATCAGCACCACGGCGACGATGACGATCGTGTCGAGCCAGTGGCCGAGCAGCGCGGTGATCGCGGCGGAGCCGAGCAGCACGTAGAGCAGCACGTTGTTGAACTGGCGGGCGATGCGCGCCAGGGCGCTCGGCGGCCGGGTTACGCTGACTTCGTTCGGCCCGTACCGTGACAGCCGGTCCGTTGCCTCGGCGGCCGACAGCCCGGCCGGGGTGCTCTGCAGCAGCCGCAGGCATTCCTCCGCCGCTTTGAGGTAGTAGTCGACGGTGCCGGACGCCGGCGCGTTTTCAGGGGCTCTGGTCGCAGCCATCGGTGTCGCTCGGTAGATCGCGCCCTCGGGGGCTGCACATTCTGTGTCGGTGCCAGCACCGGTCCGTACCGTGGGGATTGCGTATTGTATCGTGCCCGGCCGCGGAGGAACGTCGGAGTCGGCAACCCCGGAGGCGCGTCATGAGGATAGGCATACCGAAAGAGATCAAGACCCTGGAGGGCCGGGTGGCGCTGATCCCGGCGGCCGCCGGCGAGCTGGTCAAGCACGGCCACGAGGTGTTCGTGGAAACCGGCGCCGGCGCTGCCAGCGGCTATGGCGACGACGATTACGCGGCGCGGGGCGTTGCCATCGTCGACGATGCGAGCGCCCTGTACGGCGCGGCCGAGATGGTCGTCAAGGTCAAGGAGCCGTTGCCGCCCGAGTACCCGTTGCTGCGCCCCGATCACCTGCTGTTCTGCTACCTGCATCTGGCCGCGCTGCCGGAGCTCGCCGAGACGCTGTGCCGCCTCGGCGTCACGGCGGTCGCCTGGGAAACCGTGGAAGAGGCGGGCAGGCTGCCGCTGCTGCAGCCCATGAGCGAAGTCGCCGGCAAGCTCTCGGTCCAGCTCGCCAGCAACCTGCTGTACCGGCCCAACCACGGTCGCGGTCTGATGCTCGGCGGCATGCCGACCACCGAGCGGGGCCATGTGGTCGTCCTCGGTGCCGGCACGGTGGGCACGGCGGCCACCCGGGTCGCCGCAGCCCTGGGCGCGGAGGTCACCGTGTTCGGGATCAATGTCGAGCGGCTCGCGGCCGTGCACCAGCTCGGCGACAACGTGACGACGCTGCCGTCCTACCAGGCGCTGATCGACGAGCGGGTCAGGAATGCCGACGTCGTGGTCGGCGGCGTTCTGGTGCCGGGTGGGCGCACACCCACGCTGGTCTCGGAACAGACGGTCTCGCAGATGCGCCCCGGCAGCGTGATCGTCGACGTCGCCGTGGATCAGGGCGGCTGCGTCGAGACGATCCGGCCGACGCTGTGGGACGATCCGACCTACCAGGTTCACGAGGTCACGCACTTCGGCGTCACCAACATGCCGGGCGCGGTCCCGCGAACCTCGGCGCAGGCCCTTTCCACCGCCCTGGTGCCCTACGTGCTTAGGCTGGCGACGCCGGAGGGGTTGGACGATGCGGCGCTCCGGGCAGGCGTCAACGTGCGCGGCGGCGAGCTGGTGCACCCCGCGGTTCGCGCGTCGCTCTCGCGCTGACGGAGCTCGGCGGCCGAGGGAGATCCGCACCGTCGAACTACAGCAACGGCAACACCTTCGACCTCCAGGGACGGCAGATCTCGTTCGAGCATCTGACCCGGCGGGTGGTGCGCTACGAGCCCGACGGGTCGGTCACCGTGCTCGCGGACAGCCATCAGGGCAAGACGCTCAACGGGCCGAACGACGGCATCGTCCACCCCAACGGCGACCTCTGGTTCACCGACCCGGGCTACGGCGCGCTGGGACTCTACGAGGGCACGGACGCGGATACCGGCTCGGGGCAGCCTTACCAGAAGGAGGCGGTGTACCGCATCGACGGCAGCACCGGAAAGCTTCACCGGGTGACCACGGAGATCTTCAAGCCCAACGGCATCTGCTTTTCGCCCGACTACCGCAAGCTGTACGTGGCGGACACCGGCGGCTCTCACTATGGCGATCGGGCCCCGGCAGTCATCAAGGTGTGGGACGTGGTGGACGAGGCGCGGCTCGGCAACGGCCGTGATTTCGCGTCGATGACCCTCGAGCTCGACGGCGAGGCCAGGACCGGATTCGCCGACGGCATCCGCTGCGATGCCGAAGGCAACATCTGGTCGAGCGCCGGGTGGGTGGGGGCCGGCTACGATGGCGTGCATGTCTTCAACCCGGAGGGTGAGCGGGTGGGGCAGATCCTGCTGCCGGAGATCTGCGCGAATCTGTGCTTCGGCGGGCCGAGGCGCAACCGCCTGTTCATGACCGCCAGCCAGTCGCTCTACGCGGTTTACACGCACACCACCGGCGCGCACTTCTGCTGATCCGATGCCGACACCGTGGGTCGCTGGTCCTCGAAGCGCTGCTGGCGAGACACCCTG
>JBFISC010000216.1:0-6023 GCA_041608775.1 Pseudomonadales bacterium
ACGTAAATGAGGGTGAGCATCCAGAAGATGATGGGCACGGAGCGCGGGAACCCGCGCAGCGGCACCATGTAGGCCACCGTGGCCACCACGATGGCGGTGATGGTCGCGCCCTTGAGCACCGCCATCATGGCGTGGTTGCCCATGTGCCGGACCACGTGCCGGTACAGCCCGAGCGCGCCAAAGACCGGAATACAGACCAGGCTGGAGACGACGAATGCCGGCCAGAACGCCGCGACGTCGGGATTGAGCTCACCGAGCCGCAGGGCGATGGCCGTCCACAGCGCCAGGGGCAGCGCAATGGCGTCCGCCAGCACCGCGATAGCCTGCTTGCGCCGCCGCGGCAGCTGCTCCAGGAACTCGTTGATCATGTCATTCATTTGGCTCGGCCGGCTGCTTGTCCGGCAGGCCGGCACGGAACCACCAAGCCGCCACCAGCAGCGGAGCTGCTGCGGGTAACAACCAGAACCACGCGGCGGCGGCTGCCGCCTCTCCACTCAGCGACGCCAGCCGAGCCGCCAGCCAGGCCAGCGGCAGAAGCCAGAATGTTCCGTAAACCAGAAACCCAACCGTGGTCCACAAATGCCCTCGTTTCGCCGCCACCTTCTGATAGAGATGACTTCGATGCGCCTGGGTGAATGCCTGACCGGAAGTCACTCTAACTATAAGCGTATACGTGGAATCTAGCCAGAAGCCGGCGAGTAGAATCAGCGCCGCCGGGAGCGGCAGGCTCTGCTGCTGCCAGTACAGCAACACCAGCGCGCCGGTGAGCAGACCGAGGAAGCCGCTGCCGACGTCGCCCATGAACAGCCGCGACGGCGGGAAGTTGAAAACCAGAAACGCGAGCACCGCGCCGCTGGCAAGCCAGCCGAGGTCGCCGCTCCAACCGGGCAGGCCGGCGCCCACGATCTGCGCCCCGACCAGAAACAGCAGCGCCTGGCTGCCCGCGATTCCGTCGATGCCATCCATGAAATTGTACAGGTTGATCTGCCACACCAGCGCAAACGCGGCCAGCGCCAGCAGAGGCCAGGCGGCGTCCGGCAGCACGAACCAGACCACCACCGATGCGACCAGCACGTGCACCGTCATCCGCAGCCGCGCAGACACATCGCGAAGGTCGTCCCAGAGCCCGACGGCGGCGATCAGCGTCCCGCCTGCACCCACCACCAGGGCCGTGGTCGAGCCCTGCCAGCCGAGCCATGCCAGGTAGGCGAGCAGCGGCAGCACGAACGCCACGCCACCGGCGGTGGGCTGGGGCGCGTCGTGAAAGCTCCGGGCGTTCGGGTGTGCGAGCACCCCGCGGCTGGTAGAGACCCTGAGCACCAGCCATTCCATAGCCAGGGCCAGCGCGAACCCGGCGACCAGCAGCGTCAGCGCGACGTCCGGAACCAAGTCACGGTCTCCAGCAGCGCGTCTTCGACAGTAAAAGGCGGCGTCCAGGCCAGCGCGGTCCGGGTAGCGGTGGCGTCCACCCGCAACGGCTCGAACAGGCGCTGGTAGAGCGATTCGCGGCCGACCAGGCGGGCAGCCGTCCGGATCCAGGCCGCAGGAACGGAGAACTGGCGCCGCGGCCGGTTCAGCAGCGCGCGCAGCCGGCTCAGCAGGTCGGTGACCGTGACGTCTTCGGCATCCGCGACGTGAAAGACCCCGGTCAGATCGGCCCGCGGTCCCAGGCAGGCGAGCAGATCGCACAGGTTCCGCACCCCCACCTGGCTGCGCTGCGCCGTGGCCCCGGCCAGCGGCAGCGGCAACGGCCCGTCCGCCCAGCGCAGCAGCCGGGCGAAGTTGCCGCGCACCCCGGGACCGTAGACCAGCGGCGGCCGCACCACGGCCAGCGCGGTGGGCGCCGCCGGCTGCGCCAGCAGCAGCCGCTCGCCTTCGACCTTGCTGCGGGCGTAGGCATCTGCCGGTCGGTACTCGGCGTCGACGGGCAACGGTTGCGGCGCGACGTCGCCGAGCACCTTGATGCTCGACAGCCAGACGAAGCGGCCGACGCCGGCGGCGGCGGCGGCGTCGAGCCAGCGCGCCGGGGCGAGCGCATTGAGCTCCCGCAGCAGCGGCTCGCTGCCGGCAGCGGCGGCTTCATGGGCCGCCCCCGCCACGAAGTAGATGCACGCCACGCCGGCGAGGGCGTCGCGAATCGCTGTGACGTCCTGCTCGAGCAGCCGGAGCCCCTGCCAGGAGGAAGCGCCCGGCGCCGAGGAAACCGGCTGAACGTCGACGCCGCGGCGGGTCAGCGTCGCGGTCAGGTGGCGGCCGACGAACCCGCCCGCACCCACGACCAGAGCGATGCTCACGGCGCGCGCTCCACGGCAACAGAGAAGGCGATTGGGGAACTCAGAGGACGGCCCGCGGAAAAAGATTCACACGGGCCGGATGGTAACCCGGACGGCGCCCGGCCGCCCGCGCTCAGTCTTTCAGGATGATCCTGGCTTCGTTCAGCTCCACCGTGCGTTCGCCGATGCCTTTGACGTTGGCCAGCTCGTAGACGTCGACGAACTGCCCGTGCTGCTCGCGATAGCGGACAATGGCTTCCGCCCGCGACTCGCCCACCCCATCGAGCACTCGGGCGAGGGTAGGCGCATCCGCCGTGTTGATGTTGACCTGCTCGTCCGCCTCACCGACGGCGTTCGTCCAGCCGGAGAGCGACAGCAGCAGCAGCGCGCAGACCAGGTTGCGGAATCCGATCATGAGAACCTCTTCGAGGGTTGGCTAAGGGGTGGTCAGACTACGTCCGCAGGCCCGGCCGACGGAGCAGCCGTCGTCCGCCGGGAGCCTGCGAAGACGGCCAGCAGGGACCGCAGAGATCGGCCGCAGGCTCAGGGATCCAGGGTGCGGCCGACGATGGGCTTGGCGCTGCCCCACTCGTGGCAGCTCGGACACTGCCACATGAGGCCGTGGCTGGAGAACCCGCAGTTGCGACACCGGTACGCGGCCTGGCGATCGAGCAGCGACTGCGAGAACTGTCGCACCAGGGCGAGCTGCTCACGGTCCAGGGGCATGCCGTCCCGGTCGAGGTGCTCGAGCAGCGCGACGAAACCGCCCAGGGTCGGATTGCGCATCAGCTGCTCGATGACGAAGTCGGAGGCGGCGCCCGAGCCCGCCGTCTTCTCCAGGTGATCGGCGAGCTCCCGAACAACCGGCAGGAACGCGCCATCCGCCAGACAGCGCTGGAGGAACGCCACGTAGCCGGCGTGATCGTCGAGCGCCTCGGAGGCCGCGCGGTACGGCCCCACGGCCAGGGGCACGCAGTCGGGGTCCTGGCCGACCGCGCGGCGAAGCAGGCTCCGGGCGGCGTCGTGGCGCCCGGCGGCCAGCTCCAGCTCGGCGCCTACCAGGCTGATCCGCGCGCAGCCGGCCTCGAACTCGGCGCCCCGCTCGAGCTCGCGTCTGGCCAGCGGCAGATCTCCCCGGGCCAACGCCTCACCGGCCAGCTCGCACTGAAAGTGGGCAAGCCGCGCGTTCACGGTTCGATCGTCGCGGGCGATCTGCACGCCGATCTCGACGGCCTGCCGCCACTCGCGCTCGCGCTGGTAGATCTCCAGCAGCGCGCGCCGGGCCGTGTCGCGCTCCGGGCCGTTGCGGCCCGCCAGCTCGAGCAGCAGGTTTTCCGCCCTGCCGAGCAGCCCCGCCGCCATATAGTCCCGGGCGAGCTCGAGCTCGATCCGGGAGCGCTCGGCGGGACTGAGCGTTGGCCGTGCCAGCAGCGTTTGATGCATCCGGATGGCCTTGTCCACCTCGCCGCGACGGCGCACCAGCGATCCGAGCACCAGCCGCGTCTCCACGCCCTCGTCATCGGGCACCAGGGATTCCACGAAGGAATCCAGATCCAGATCGCGCTGCTCGTCGACCAGCTGATTGAACCCGGCGAAGTAGCGCTCCGCCGGATGGCGCCGGGGCGCAGCTGCGCCGTCGCGCTTGCGTCGGCCGAGCAAGAAGCCGATCCCGAGCGCGGCGAGCAGCAGGAGGTACAGGGTGAAGTTATCGAACACGGAAGACGCCGGACCCGCAACGGCGCATGCCTGGCCGACCGGGGAGCGGCGGGTTGCGCACGATCAGTCCCGGAGCGAAAGGTTCCGCAGCGCCTGCAGCTCCCGGTCGGAGGCTTCGAGCTGCTTGCCGAGGCTGCGCTGGCGCATGCGCAGGCGCAGCGTCACCAGACCGAGGCCGATTGCGGTGACCGCGGCGCCCAGGAAGAACGCCAGCAGCAGCCACCAGAACACGCTGACCTCCGGGGTCTGCCACGACAGGAACCGCAGCGCGACCTGACCCTGGTTGACCGCGAGCAGGGCGAAGCAGAACAGCAGGATAGCCAGCACCGCCCAGAAGAGCTTGGCCAGTGCCCCCATCAGCGAAAATCGTCCTCCGCCCCGGCGACGCCGTCCCGCTCGCGCTGCAGCCCGGCGTTGACCCGATCGCGCAGCTCCTTGCCAGGCTTGAAGTGCGGCACGTACTTGCCGGCGAGCCCCACCGATTCACCCGTCTTCGGGTTGCGGCCGATGCGGGGCGCCCGGTAGTGCAGCGAGAAGCTGCCGAAACCGCGGATCTCGATGCGCTCGCCTGCGGCCAGCGTCTCCGCCATCTGCTCGATCACCGTCTTCACCGCCAGCTCGACGTCCTTCACCGACAGCTGGCTCTGCTTGGCCGCGATGAGGTCGATGAGTTCGGACTTGGTCATGGCATCAGCCCACCGCAGCCCGGCCCCGGCCCCCGGCGCAGGGAGCGCGCGCGACATCGGCCCGCGCCCACCCTACGTTCAGGGGGAGCGCTCCCGATCGAGGAGCGCAGCGCTTCACTCGGTGCTGTCCTGATCCATCTGCTGCTTGATCAGATCGCCCAGCGTGGTAGCCGGACGCTCGGTCTCGCGGCCCCGATGGTCCCGAACGGCTTCGCGCTCGTCCGCAATGTCCTTCGACTTGATGGACAGGCCGATGGCGCGGTTCTTGCGATCGATACTGATGATCTTCGCTTCCACCTCGTCCCCGACCTTGAGGATGTTGCGGGCGTCTTCGACCCGATCCTGCGAGATCTCCGAGGCCTTGAGGCTAGCGAGCACGTCGGTCGCCAGCTCGACGATGGCTTCTTTCGGCTCCACTTCCTTCACGGTGCCCTTGACCACCGTGCCGCGGTCGTTCACCGCCGTGTAGTCGGAGAACGGATCCTGATCGAGCTGCTTGATCCCGAGAGAAATACGCTCCCGCTCAGGGTCCACGGAGAGAATGACCGTTTCGATCTCTTCGCCCTTGGAGAAACGGCGCACAGCGTTCTCGCCGGGCTCGTTCCAGGAGATGTCGGAGAGATGCACCAGGCCGTCGATACCGCCGTCCAGGCCAATGAATATGCCGAAGTCTGTGATCGACTTGATCTTGCCGCTGATGCGGTCGCTCTTGGCATGGTTGATGGAGAACTCTTCCCACGGGTTCGACCGGCACTGCTTGATGCCGAGGGAAATCCGGCGCCGCTCCTCGTCGATGTCGAGCACCATGACTTCCACCTCGTCGCCCACGGCAACCACCTTGGACGGGTGAATGTTCTTGTTGGTCCAGTCCATCTCGGAGACGTGCACCAGGCCCTCCACGCCCTCCTCGATCTCGACGAAGCAGCCGTAGTCGGCGATGTTGGTGACCTTGCCGAACAGCCGGGTGTGCTCCGGGTAGCGGCGGGCGATGTCGACCCACGGGTCGTCGCCGAGCTGCTTGAGCCCGAGCGAGACGCGGTTGCGCTCGCGGTCGAACTTGAGCACCTTGACCTCGATCTCGTCGCCGACGTTGACCACCTCGGTCGGGTGCTTGACCCGCTTCCAGGCCATGTCGGTGATGTGCAGCAGGCCGTCGATGCCGCCGAGGTCGACGAAGGCGCCGTAGTCGGTGAGGTTCTTGACCACGCCCTTGAGCACCGAGCCCTCCTGGAGGCTCGAGAGCAGCGCCTCGCGCTCGGCCGAGTTCTCCTCCTCGACGACCGCCCGCCGGCTCACCACGACGTTGTTGCGGCGCCGGTCGAGCTTGATCACCTTGAACTCGAGCGGC
>JBFISC010000217.1:0-5741 GCA_041608775.1 Pseudomonadales bacterium
CGCTTCACCGTTGTCGTTGTCAATGAGGGCGTCCAGCGGGTAGTCGGTGCTGGCGCGCAGCCCGGCCACCGTCGACAGGTTGCGCAGGGTGCGTCGCGCGCCGGCGCGCAGGTGGTCGAACACCACGTTCTCGCGTACCTCGCCGGCTTCCTGCACCAGGCTGAGGCGGTGCAGCGCATAGATACCGATGGCAGTGGCGAAGAAGAAGAAGAAGTCCCAGTGGGTGAAGTCGAGGGCGCTGAACTCGGTGGCCCGGGTCTCGCTGTGCCAGCGCAGCACCAGCGCCAGCTCCTTGGAAGCGAACAGGTCGGCGGTCAGTCCACCCACCATCGCGGCGGTGCCCGCGGCCGTGGCGTTGACCATGGAGCTGGTGGCGAGATAGCCGGTGGCGTTGCCTTTCGGCGCCAGCTTCAGGGAGATGTTTCCGGAGGCCAGCGAGACCCCGGCGTTGGCGAGGCCCGTTGCCAGGTGGATGAACACCAGCAGCGGATAGGTGAGGACGTGCACGTCCGGCATGGTCGTGAACGTCCAGAGAAAGATGCAGGTGATGAACAGCGGCGCACACACCCGCAGCACGGCCTTGTTGCTGAACCGGTCGGCGACGTCGCCCCAGTGCGTGACGGTGAAGTAGGCGGCGGCCTGGGACAGGGTGGCGAGGGCGATCACCACGATCAGATCCAGATTCATGGTCCTCAGCATGTGCACGGTGAAGAACGGGGCCGCCAGATTGACCGCGAAGTTCCAGCTGCCGTGGAACACCATCAGGCGGCGGAAGTTCCGGTTCCGGAACGGCTCGCGCAGCCGCGTCAGCAGATGGGTGGTGTGCTCGTGGGGCTTGGCCGGCACGTCGCTGATGCGCCGCGAGGTCACCACGGCGTACATGCCGCCGAAGAACGCCAGGGTGTAGACGATGGCGTAGGCATAGGTGGGTGGCCAGGGGGTGAATCGGCCCCAGCCGTCGATGAAGCCGGCGGCCAGCAGGCTCACCACCATGCCGATGCCGATCATCTTTTTCTGGCGCTCGCCGAACACCCGCCCCATCACCTCGTCGGGGACCAGGTCGCGCATCCAGGTGTTCCAGGCGCAGGATAGATAGGCTCCGGCGACATACCGCAGGGTGAAGGCGATCACGATCACCGCCAGCGCCAGCTCGTTCGAGGGCAGGAACACGGTCAGAGCTATTACCAGAAACATCGGCCGGGCCACGTACCCGGACCAGGTGTAGACGGCGCGGCGCGACTTCACCCGATCGACCGTGAACATGGCCGGCAGCTGGGCCAGCTGCGACAGGTGCGGGATGGCGGCCAGCAGGCCGATGAGGAAGTTGCTGGCGCCGAGCTCGATGGCGAAGGCGGTGAGGATGGCCCCCACCGCCAGGGTCTCCATGATCTGGATGCCGATCCCGTTCTTCTGGATCCACGGGATGCTGCGTTCGAGCTCCGGACTCAGGATCTGGGCTCCGGCGGGACGTAGCCCTCCGCGTGGTCTACCGGCTCGTTGTCGAGAAAGCGCTCACGCTGGGCGGACAGGTAGCTGCGGGCTTCGGGGTCGCGAAGATCGAGGTGCTTCTCGTTGATGAGCATGGTCTGCAGCGCCTGCCACTCGGCCCAGGCCCTGGCGGAGACCGTGTCGTACAGCTCCTGCCCCTTGGGCCCGGGCATCGGCGGCGCGGCCAGACCCTCCAGCTCCTGTTGGTACTTGCGGCAGTGAACGGTGCGGGTCATGGCTCAGTGATCTGCGCAGCAACGGATTTCAGAAGTCTAGCGGCAGGTGCGGACAGGCCGATGTCAGGCCCGCCGTCCCGGTTCGCGGCATCGTACCAGCATACGTCGACGCGGTCCGCCACGCCGGTGCCGGCACGTCGGAGATCCACGTACACGGGTTCGATGTCCATGTGGAAGTGGGTAAAGGTGTGGCGGAACGGCTCACCGCTGCGGCTGCCGCGGACATCGTCGGCGTCGATACCGAACTCGTCGCAGAGCTGGCCCACGCTGGTGTCCGGGGCACGTTCCGGCGGCGTCCACAGCCCGCCCCACAGGCCCTCGAGCGGGCGCTGCTCGAGCAGGCAGCGGCCGCCGGGCGCGATCACCAGGAACATCCGTGCTGCCCGGGTCGGCTTGTCGCGTCTGGGTTTGCGCGCCGGAAACCGGATCACCGCGTTGGCAGCCAGCGCCTCACAGCTCGCCTGGACCGGGCACTCGGTGCAGCGCGGCCGGCTGCGGGTACACACGGTCGCGCCGAGGTCCATGATCGCCTGGGTGTAGTCGCCCACCCGGTCCTTGGGCGTGTGCGCTTCCGCATGCCGCCACAGGGTCTTCAGAGGCTTGGCATCGCCGGGGTAGCCGGCCACGGCGTGAAAGCGGGCCAGCACGCGCTTGACGTTGCCGTCGAGAATGGTCGCATGCTCACCGAAAGCGATGGCCGCGATCGCGCCGGCGGTGGAGCGGCCGATGCCGGGCAGCCGCGCCAGCGCGTCGCTGGAACCGGGCAGCTGACCGCCGTGCTCGGAGACGACCTGTCGGGCTGCGCGGTGCAGGTTGCGGCCCCGGGCGTAGTAGCCGAGCCCGGTCCAGAGGTGCAGCACCTCGTCCAGTTCCGCCGCAGCGAGCGCGCCCACCGTGGGAAAGCGCTCGATGAAACGCTCGAAGTACGGAACCACGGTGGTGACCTGGGTCTGCTGCAGCATGATCTCCGACACCCAGACCCGATAGGGGTCGATCTGCTGCTGCCACGGCAGGTCCTTGCGGCCGTGTTGATCGAACCAGGCCAGCAGACGCCGGGCGAACGAGTCCACGTTCTGCCTCCGCTAGCGCTGGGGTGTCTGGCGCGAGCCGCCGAGCGCCTCGAGCAGGGAACGCGCAGCGTCCCGATACTGCTCCGGCACCTGCTCGTCGATCTTCTGCTCGAGCTTGCGGTACAGCTCCGGATCGGACCCGGACAGCGCCCGGGCCACCAGGCGCTGCGCCGCATCCGGGTCCACCCGGCACTGCGGTTCAGCGATCGGGCCCTGGCAGCGCATCGGTATCGGCAGACCGAAGAGCAGCGGCGGCACGTCGAACACAGGCAGCGCGGGATCGTCATGGAAGGTCAGCTCCGCCAGCACGTCGAGCTGGTCGGTGGCGGGTCGGTAGTCGCCCCTGGCGTCCAGGGACAGGTTGTCGAGGGCGAGATCCAGCACGTGATGCTCACCGTTGATCCGCCAGGTGCCGGCGAAGCGCTGGTAATCCCACTGCTCCGGCCAGCGGCGGATGCGGTCGGCTTCGTTGAAACGGGCGGCAAGGTCTATCAGCTGGCCACGAATGGCGGAGATGTCGATGCGGCCCTTGCCGCCGTCGAACCGGGTCTCACCGGAGAGCGACGCGAGCATCGCGTCGGGGGTGTTGCCCTCGAAGTCGAGGCGGCCGCCGTACGCCAACGGTGCGGCCCAGTTGAAGTTCTGCTCGAGCCAGGCCAGCAGGGCCGCGCTGTCCACGTTGGTCAGGGCCGGCGTGACGCTCCAGCGCACCGGCACATCGCGCGCTGCCACCGTGAGGGTCGCCAGCGCCTCGCCGCCGAAGAAATCGGGCGCGCGGACCTCGACGGACGCGCTGCCGGCATCGTTGGCGAATCCCACCAGCACCCGCTCGAAGCGTTTGTCGTCGACGCGCACCCAGTCGAGCTCGCAGTCGCCGGTCCAGGTGAAGCTGCGCAGCACGGCCAGCGGGAGCACGTCTTCGTCGCTGGCAGCGGGCGCAGGGCCAGGATCGGCGACCGGGCTCGCGTCGAGGGTGCATACGCCGGCGGCGTGTTCGCTTTCGAAGCGGGTGCCGTCGAGCTTCAGGTTCAAGGTTTCGGGATCGACGGTGAGGTTTCCGTTCACCTCCAGCGGCATGGCTGGCCCGCCCTCGGCCGCGGCGTAGGCGAGGGTAGCGGACAGCGGGGCCGGGCGGTTCGGGGTGAGGTCGTTCAGGGTAGCGCGGTCCACGGTGAGGATCGCGCCGCCTTCCCGCACCACCACGTCATGGACGGTGAGGGACTGCACCTTCCAGCGTTCGGGATGGCGCAGTGCGTTCCAGGCGTCCAGGTCCAGGGTCAGCCGGGCCACCTGCCAGTCCTGGCCCTGATGGTCGGCGCTGAGATCGGCGGCGCTCAGCGAGATCGGCGGCCACAGGCGCCAGGCCAGATCGCCGTTGATCTTCAGCGGCACCCCCGACTGGGCAGCGATCACGTTCTCGAGCTGGGGCTTGAACCGGTTCGGATCCTGCAGGCCGTAAACGGCAACCGCGGCCAGCGTCACGACGATGACGGCGACGGCAACGAAGAACCGACGCAGGAACTTGAGCATACGAGGACCGTCCGTGGTGGCGGGAATCAGGGACGGCAGAGTATAGGAAAATGCGTGTGACCCGAAACTGAACGATGCGGGCGGCCCGAGGGCCGCTGCCGGGGTGGTGGAGGCGCAGACCTCAGAGGTGGCGTTGCGTCGAGCCGGCCCGGCGCAGCAACCGCGTCGGGGTCCATGCCCGTGGCCAGGGCAGCGCGAACTCGGTTCGCCGCTGGCAGGCCCGCACGTGCTGGTTGAGCGCGCTGCCCGCTTCCTGCTGTGAGGCGAACGGCCCGGCGGCCTGGTTGCCGCGCACGTGGAAATACCACTGCTGATCTTCCCCCTGGAAGATTCGATTCGTAGTCATCATGGTGCTGTCTATCGCCAACTGCGGAACGCTCACATCGGTCCCGTGATGCTTGATGCCAGACCTTCGAAACGAGTGCCCGAAATCCCCGCTGAGAATTGGACCACATCCGGATGAAGCATTTGTGTCTGCAATGTAAGGTGGCGGTCGAGATCACGTGCAGCGGGGGGTCAGGAGTGCTATGAGCGTCGAGAATTGGGATCCGCGGGCCGGCGCCGTGCTCACACACCGGACCGTGGTTCAGCTGCTGGCGGCAGCCGCGCGGCTGGAGGAGCCGCGGTTCGGTCTCGATGCAGCCGCCGCCGGCGCCCTCGCGCCGTTCGCCCGCCACGGCGGCAGCGTGGACTGGGCGCAGGAGGCGGAACGCCTGGACCCGGCTGACCTGGTGGCGCTGGTCCGGCTGTTCACCAGGGCGGAGGCCGAGCTCCCGGGCTGGGAGAGCGGGGACGCGTCGCCGGTGATCCCGCTCGCTCGGGAACTGAAGCGCCGCGGCGCCTATCCGGCGGACCTCACGGCCTGGATCCGGGCCCACAGCGACAACCGCTTTCTGCCCTACGGCAACCTCATGGACCGGCTGTGATTCGTGCGTATACTTGCGCCCTCTTTCTGCGGCCATGGAGCCGACGATGAGCACGGCGCGCACCGCCACCGTCAAACGTGACACCCAGGAAACCCGGATCGAGCTGACGGTAAACCTGGACGGCACCGGCGCCGCCGAGTTGAGCACGGGGCTGCCGTTCTTCGAGCACATGCTCACCCAGATCGCCCGGCACGGCCTCGTCGACATCGCGCTCCGTGCCGCCGGCGACCTTGAAGTGGATGCCCACCACACCGTGGAGGACGTGGGTATCGTGCTCGGCCAGGCGGTGGCAAAGGCGGTGGGGGAAAAGCGCGGCATCCACCGCTACGGGCATGCCTACGTGCCGCTGGACGAGGCCCTGTCCCGGGTGGTGGTTGATTTCTCCGGTCGCCCGGGGCTGTTCTACCGGGTCGACTACGTCCGACCCCGGATCGGCGATTTCGATGTCGATCTGCTGCGGGAGTTCTTCCAGGGCTTCGTCAATCACGCCC
>JBFISC010000218.1:0-5723 GCA_041608775.1 Pseudomonadales bacterium
GATCCTTGAGAACGGCATCGATCTTCGGCGCCATCTGCTGCAGCAGTTCCTGACGACGATCCTGCACCTGCTTCTGCAGCCGGTTCACCTCGAACTGGTACTGCATGCGCTTGTCTTCGATCTCGCCGGCGCGCTTGCGCTGCTCGGCCGGGCTCATGACCTCGGCGTCCTTCTGCAGCTGCTCCTGCATGGTCTGAATCTCCTGACCCAGCGCGTTGACCTTGTTTTGATCGCCTTCCAGATCGACCTGCGCGCTCTGAAGCAGCCTCTGCGCTTCGTCGCTCTCGATCAGCGCCCGCTGGGTATCCAGAACGGCGATTTTCAGCTCCGCGGCCACGTTGCCGGCAGCCAGCATAACGGCCAGAAGCGACCAACTCAGATACTTCCTAATCACGTTTCCACTCCTCAGCTATGCGTTGTTGCGCGGCCCCGGGCAGGAAAGCGCTGCGTCGGCGGACGGTTTGCGCAGCTCCTGACCGGCGACCGCGCTGCCGTTCTTCCTGCAACGGCCGGCAAAGGCCCGCGATTCTACATCAGAACGTCCGACCCAGCTCAAACTGAAACACTTCCGTCTCGTCGAACTCGTCGTCGTTGAACGGCTTCGCCAGACCGAACGTCATCGGCCCGAGCCCGGTAATCCAGGTAACGGACACGCCAACGGAGTAGCGCAGCTCGCCTTCGTCGAAGCTGCTGCAGATGGTGCTCACCTCGGGACAGTTGGTGTTGAACACGTTGCCGACGTCGAAGAACAGCACCGGTCGGAACTGTCGATTGTCCTCGATGAAGGGCAGCGGGAAGATCAGCTCCGCGCTTGCCTCCGTGAGCAGGTTTCCACCGAACGGCGGAGGATCGCGACGGAACAGCGTGTCCGGGATACCGTCACCGTCAAAGTCTATCTCCGGATCGGTACTGCGCGGGCCCAGAGTGTTGGTCTCGAAGCCGCGCACAGAACCGAAGCCGCCCGAGAAGAAGTGCTCGTAGAAGGGCAGGCCCTCGGTGCTGCCGTACCCGTCGCCGTAGCCGAGCTCGGTGCGAAGACGCACGGTCCACGACCGCGCGATCGGGAAGTAAACCTGTCCCTGGTAGGTGACCTTGTAGAACTGCAGGTCGCTGCCCGGAACCGCCACCTCCAGCGCCAGCGACTGGGCCCGCCCGCGCGTGGGGAACAATCCCCGGTTCAGGGTCGAGCTGCTCCAGGACAGGTTCATCTTGTAGTTCAGGGAATCGTTCCCGTTCTCGTCGATGAACTCGGAGATTTCCCGCGCCGGGAACGCTCCTTCGGTGATGTCCGTGTACTCGATGGTGCCCCCGAAGTTGATCCGTCGGGTTTCCCCGATGGGGAAGCCGAAGTTCAGTCCAGCGCCGTAGGAGTTCGTCGTGAACCGGGCGATGTTCGCCTCGTCGAAGTTCGACTCCCGGAAGAACACGTTGAACCCGCGGCTGATCCCATCGAGGGTGTAATACGGGTCGAAGTAGCTGAAGTTGGCTGCGCGCTGAAACCGCGAGTAGGAAATGCCGGCGCCCAGGGTATTGCCCGTGCCGAGGACGTTGTTCGCCTGGTAGTTCGCGCCCAGGATCAGGCCGAAACCCTGGGAGTAGCCGAGCGTAGCCGAAATGCTCGAAGAAGGTTGCTCCTCGACGCTGAAGTTGACGTCGATCTGATCGTCGGTTCCGGGGACCTCGGGCGTTTCCACGTTGACCTCGCGGAAGTAGCCGAGCCGCTCCAGCCGGATCTTCGACAGATCGATCTGCGCGGTCGAAGCCCAGCCGCCTTCCATCTGCCGCAGCTCCCGGCGCAGCACCTCGTCCTCGGTGACCGTGTTGCCGGCGAACGTGATCCGGCGCACATAGGCCCGGTTGCCGGCATCGACGAAGAACTCCACGTCGACGGTGCCGTCGTCGTTGATCTTCGGCACGCCGCTGGCGGTGGCGAAGGTATACCCCGAGTTCCCCAGGGCCTGAGTGATGCGTTCTTCCGTCGCGGTTACCAGCGCCTGCGAGAACACCTGCTCCGGCCCCACGACGAACAGGCGCCGCAGGTCCTCGGGGCGGATGTCGTTGAGCTCACCCACCAGGTTGACGTCACGCACCGTAAACTTGTCGCCTTCCTCCACGTTCACCGTGATGTAGACCTGACGGCGATCCGGCGTGATGCTGACCTGCGTCGACTCGATGTCGAACTCCACGTAGCCCCGATCCTTGTAGTAGGACTCGAGCTTCTCGAGGTCTCCGGACAGCTTCTCCCGCGAGTACTTGTCGTCGTTGCGGTAGAACGAGAACAGGCTGGGATGCTGAAGCTCCAGCACTTCGAGCAGCTCTTCCTGGGAGAACACCTCGGCGCCCACCACGTTGATGTGCTGGATGCCGGAGTTCTTGCCTTCCTCGATGTCGATCTTGATCGCAACGCGGTTCCGCGGCAGCTCCTCGACTTCGGTGACGATGCTCGCGCCGTAGCGCCCCTGGGCGACATACTGACGCTCGAGCTCTATGCCAACGCGCTCCAGGGTAGCCTGCTTGAAGATCTCGCCTTCCTTGAGCCCCTGCTGGCCGAGCCCCTCAAGCAACGCTTCCGTCTTGATGGCCTTGTTGCCGTCGATCTCGATGCTCTCGATGGCCGGCCGTTCGGCCAGGGTGATCACGAGCACGTCGTCGTCGCGCGCCATCCGCACGTCGTTGAAGAAGCCGGATTGGAAAAGGAGCCGGATCAGCTGCCGGATGGAGACCTCATCCACGGTATCGCCGACGTTCACCGGCAGCAGGTTGAACACCGTTCCCGCGCTGACCCGCTGCAGCCCCTGAAGCCGGATGTCGGAGATGGTGAAAACGTCCGCCAGCGCGGCGCTGGACCACAACAGCAGACAACACAGCAAGCTGCGAGAACCCCTCATCTGCGCCCCTCAGAACAAGCGAGACAGGTCGTTGTACAGCGCCAGCATCATCAACCCCGCGACCAGAAACAGCCCGATCTGGGTGCCGAGAATCTGAATGCGCTCGGAAACCGGCCTGCCGGTCGCCGCCTCGGCGGCGCAGAACAGAATGTGGCCACCATCGAGAATCGGAATGGGCAGGAGGTTCAGCACGCCCAGCGAGATGCTCAGCAGCGCCAGCACCCCGAGGAAGAATTGCCAGCCGGACCGGGCCGAATCCCCGGCCACCTTGGCAATGGTGATCGGGCCGCTGAGGTTTTTCATAGACACGTCGCCGGTGACCATCTTCTTGAGCAGGCCCAGGGTCAACGCGGTCTTGTCCCAGGTCTCCGCCAGGCTGCGCGGAATGGCAGCGAGAACGCCGAAGCGGATCTGATTGGCGTGCGGAGCGACGCCCACGTACCCGATCTCGCCAGCCGCGGTTGCCCGGCTCTCCGGCCGCACGTCGAGGCGCAGCTCCCGGCCGTCGCGAAGCACGGTGAGCTCGAGGGTGCGCCCGGGCGCCTGCTGCACCACGTCCACCCACTCGCTCCAGCTCTGCACCGGTTCGCCGTCGACGCGGAGCACCTGATCAAATCGTTTCAGCCCCGCCCGCTCGGCCGGCCCGTCCGCCAGCACCTCACCCATCACCGCAGGCAGCGCGGGCTCGATGCCGAGGGATTCCAGGAGGTCCGGCTCGTCTTCACCACGATGCCAGTCGGTCACTGGCAATCGGGCCGAGTCAACGCGCTCGGATCCCGGCTCGCGAACCCCGAGCACGATCTCCCCCGACTCGCCCAGCCGTGCCGCCAGGGCCATGGTCACCTGCTGCCAGCTGCGAGCCGGCTCGCCGTCGACGCTGACGATCTCCTCGCCGCCGGTGAGACCTGCACGCGCGGCCGGGCTGCCCTCCGGAACGGCGCCGAGCATGGGCGCGATGGTGGTGCTTCCCACCACGAATAGAAGCCAGTACACAATCACCGCCAGCAGGAAGTTCGCCAGCGGTCCCGCCGCTGCAATGGCGATCCGCCAACCTACCGTCAGATCGTTGTAGGACACGTCGCCGGCCCGGCGCTCGGCTTCCACCACGCCGGGCTCGCGCTCGTCGAGCATTCGCACGTATCCGCCGAGGGGAATGGCCGCTATCGCGAACTCCGTGCCGTGGCGGTCGAAGCGCGACCAGATCGGCTTGCCGAAGCCCACGGAGAACCGCACCACCCGCACGCCGGACCACCGCGCGACCAGGAAGTGGCCGAGCTCGTGAAAGGTCACCAGGACCCCGAGAGTGACGATCAGCGCCAGCGGATATTGCAGAAATTCAATCACGTAGGTGAGACCTTTCGATTCCGCGTAAGTTCTTGCCCCACCGCACGGAGGGTGCCGGCGCACCCCGCCGGCGGCCCGCGATGATATACGATCAGCGGGTCGGCTGCGACGCAAATGCGGGCGCAGACGCCGTCGAACGCAGGCACGATGCCGGCCCGAGATTACCTGCCCGCGCCGGCCCGAATCGAACCGGGCAGGCTCAGCTCTGGGAAACGAGCACCAGCGCGAACACCGGCAGCACCGCCACCACCGAATCGATGCGATCGAGCGCGCCGCCGTGGCCGGGCAGCAGCGCGCCGGAGTCCTTCACCCCGCGGGCACGCTTCATCACGCTCTCGAACAGATCGCCGAACACCGAGACCGCGACCAGGGCGACGATCACGGGCGCCCACCAGAGCGCGAACGCACCCATCGGCACGAGCATGGCGAGGGTGAGGAGCAGGCTGACGAGTGTTCCGCCGATGAGCCCCTCCCAGGTCTTGCCCGGGCTGACCGCCGGGGCCAGCTTGCGGCGGCCGAACCGACGTCCGGCGAAGTACGCCCCGATGTCGGCGCCCCAGACGAGGAACAGCAGCCACAGCACCCAGGTGGCGCCACCGGGCTCGGCGCGGATGACCACCAGGGCCATCCAGGCGCTCCAACCGACCAGCAGGCCGGCGGGTATTGCCAGGACGGGCTGGACGCTCAGGCGTCCGCCACGGGGATACGCCAGCACGGCGATTGCCGCCAGCACCCAGAACCCGGCGCCCAGCCACAGAATCAGCTGCCAGTATTCCGGGAAGCGCCAGGTCACCAGGGCCAGAACCGCGAGGGGAACCAGATAGGCGATCCGCCCGGCGGCAGATGCAATCCCCGCCAGACCCGCCCACTCGTAGGCACCGGCCGCCGCGATCAACCAGAAAAACGCCGCGTAGCCGGCGAGCGGCAGCAGGTAGATCGCCGCGATCACCAGGGGCGCCAGAATCAGGGCGGTGATGATGCGGGCGCGCAGCAAGCTGACGCTACAGGCGCCGACCGAACCGGCGCTGCCGATCCTGGAACCACGCAAGCGCGGTGGCCAGCGCCTCGCGGGAGAACTCCGGCCAGAACGCTTCGGTGAAGTACAGCTCCGTGTAGGCAAAGTCCCAGAGCAGGAAGTTACTGATGCGCGCGTCGCCCCCGGTGCGGATGCAGATATCCGGCGCCGGCAGGTCGCCGAGGGAGAGGTAGCTGGCGAAGCGGGCTTCGTCGACATCGGCCGCCGTCAGACGGCCAGCCTCGACGTCCGCGGCCAGCTGCCGGGCCGCGCGGACGATGTCCCAGCGGCCACCGAAGTTCGCGGCGATGTTCAGCGTCATGCGCTCGTTGTCCCGGGTGAGCGCCTCCGCGCGGTTCATGCGGATCTGCAGCTCGGGCTCGAACCGGCTGCGGTCTCCGATCACCCGCAGCCGCACCCCGCGCTCATTCAGCTCGTCGATGTCGTTCTCGAGAACGCCGCGCATCAGGTCGAGC
>JBFISC010000219.1:0-5681 GCA_041608775.1 Pseudomonadales bacterium
GCGTGTTGGGCATGGCAGCCTTGAGCCTGCGGATCCGCTCCCAGGGGTCCTCGCCGAGATAGCGGATGCAGGCGTCGAAGGTGGCGCCACCCCAGGATTCGATGGACCAGAAACCCACCTGGTCCAGCAGTTCCGCCGCCGGCAGCATGTCCTCGATGCGCATTCGGGTGGCGAGCAGGCTCTGATGCGCATCGCGCAGCACCAGTTCGGTGATCCCCAGACGGGCCCTGTCAGTCATGCTCCATCCTCGTCCTCAAGGAGCCGCGTGCCGGCTCAGCTCTGCCTGCGGTGCAGGGCGATGGCGGCGGCGATGGCCGCGACCTCGGCATCGGGATCGCCGGAGCCGGCCGTCGGCGCACCCACGTCGTCGCGCTGCCAGCGCAGGATCAGACGGGACATGCCGGCGGTGGCGAGCACCAGCAGAGTGAGGAACACGAACACGGTTCCCATCCCCACGAACATGAGTTCGAGGCCCTGCCAGAGAAGGTCGCTGGTCATGGCGCGCAGTATACATGTCCGGCTTGCCCGGACCTCCGGTTTCCTTGACGCATCCTGGGCCCTTCCAGATAATACCCGGCCTTCACGCGCCCGTAGCTCAGTTGGATAGAGCGTGCGGCTACGAACCGCAAGGTCGGGAGTTCGAATCTCTCCGGGCGCGCCACCAATACCGGCTCCTACGAAGGCCAGACCGACAACACCCGCCGCGTTCAGAACGATCACAGATGAGCGACGATCCATCCAAAGGCCAGGCCGGTGACAAACGCTTCCACGGCTGGCGGCTGCTCGCCGTGATCATGGGCGTGGTGGTGTTACTGGCCCTGGTGAGCTTCCTCGTCGACTGGATGGTCATCGGCCCCCTGGAGGGGCGCGCCTTTTAGCGGCCTACCAGCTGTTCCGGAGCTCGCGGAGCCGCAGAAACACGTCCTTCGGTGATGGCTCGTCAGGCAGGTCGGGAAACGCGTCGCGCAACCGGGCGATGACGCTCGGACTGGTCAAGCGGAAGAACGTGTTGACCTCCTTCTCCAGCCCCAGGGTGGTCACCAGGGCCGCCGACGGGTCGTGGCTGGCTTCCAGTTCCTCCAGCAGCGTCCGGGCCCGGGCGTTGTCCGGCTCCCGATCGAGCGTGAACTTCAGGTTGTTGGTGATGTAGTCGTGGCCGGGATAGATGCGGGTGTCGTCCGGCAGCTGCGCCAGCTGCGACGCAAAGGTCTCGTAGAGCTCGTTGGGGTGACCGCCGTTGTGGCAGTTACCCGCGCCGGCGTTGAACAGGGTATCGCCGGAGATCAGAGCCGACTGATCGGTCTGCGAGAGAAGGCAAATATGGCACATGGTGTGACCCGGCGTGTCCAGGGCCAGCAGCTCCACGGTGCGGCCCACGCGAATCACGTCGCCCGCGGCCAGACCGCGATCCACGCCCTTGATACGGGTGCCGGCATCGCGATGCGCCAGCAGCTTGGCGCCCGTCGCGGCGATGATCGGGCCATTACCGCCGGTGTGGTCACCGTGCTCGTGGGTGTTCAGCACCTGGGTGATTTCCCAGCCGCGGTCCCTGGCGCGCGCCAGGCACTTCTCGTGGTCCAGCGGGTCGACGGCCATCGCTTCGCCGGTTTCCGGACAGGCGATGAGATAGTTGAAATTGCGATACGCGTTGTTGGTCCAGATCTGTTCGACAATCATGTGGGCACTCCTGTTTCTCCCATCCCTCGCGGGAGGAACTTGCGACGTTGCAACCTCCGCGCCGGCCACTACAATGCGCGACTTTCGCCGCGCACAGGGATTTACGTATGACGCGATCACTTCCGGTTGGCCTGCTCACTGGCATTATGACGCTCGCCACCGGCGGGTTACAGGCCGACGTGCTCAACCTCGCCGACGGCAGCCGCATCGTCGGTACCATCGAGAGCATGGATGCGGTCCAGGCCACGCTCAGCGACACCTTCGCCGGTGCGTTGGTCGTTCCGCGCAGCGCCATCGCGAGCATCGAGACGGATGCGCCGGTCACCGTGCAGCTCGACGACGGTGCCTACCTGACCGGTGGCCTGGAAGCCGCCGAAGACGGAAGCATGAAGGTGAACCTCGAGGCGGCAGGCCCGCGTCCGGTACCGCTGGCAAGCATCCGGGGCATCTACCGTGAGGATCCGCTGGTCCTGCAGCGACAGGAGCTCGCGGTCAAGGTCAATGCCGAAGCCAACGTCGGGATCTCGTTCGCCAGCGGCAACTCAGATTCCGAGAACCTGCATCTGGACGGCCGACTGATCACGCGGACCAAAAGCAATCGCTACACGCTGGGCGGCGAGTACAACGAGGAGGAATCGGAAAACATCCTCGTGAAGCAGAACTGGAACAGCCTGGTCAAGTACGACCACTTCGTTTCGGACAAGTGGTACTGGTTCAACAGCGCCACCTTCGAGAACGACGACTTCGCCGACCTTGAGCTGCGCTCGGCCATCGCCGTCGGTATGGGCTATCAGTTCTTCGAAAGCGACGCGCGCTCGCTCTCGGTCGAGCTCGGCCCGTCCTACATCGACGAGAACTACATCGTCGCCGACGACGAAAGCTTCGCCGGCGTCCGCTGGGCCCTCGACTACCAGCAGCGCCTCTGGGACGGGCTGTCGTTCTTCCACTACAACGAGGGACTGCTCGGCCTCGAGGACACCGACGACCTCACGGTCCGGTCGCGGACCGGATTTCGCATGGACGTGAGCGAACGCGTCATCGCCCGCATTCAGACCGCCATCGACTGGGACAACTCGCCGCCGGAGGGCACCGACAGCACCGACTACGAGCACACGCTGACCGTCGGCTACCGCTTCTGAAGCGCGGCCTCCGGCAGGCTGAAGCCGGGACTCCGCAGCATCTCGAGCAGCGCACGGCGTTGCTCGTCGGTGCTACGCCGATCCGTGACGAATGCCGCCGGTGCGCGGGTATCCTGCGGATCGAGCTGAATGCCCCACAGCGCCTGAATGCGGTTCGGCAGCAGCGAGTAGCGGACGTCGATGACCCGTCCCGGATGGTCCGGGTCGACGGCGAGGAAATCCTGAGAGAATCGGCGGAACCGCTCGAGATCGCGACCCTGACGGCTCCCGGCAGCCACCCACGGCAGCTGCGATGCCGGGTCGAGAGCCCGGATGCTGTCTCCGGGGAAGTAGCCAGTCCGGGCACCGAGACGGACCGCGTCGACGTGGTACCGGCCACTGGACTGGTACACCGTCTTCCACAGCAGCTGGTTGCCGAAGGACGGCTTGGCGACCAGCCGATCCGGCGAATGACCGCGGGCCGCGGCGAGCTCCAGCGCGGCTGCCCGGGCACGTTCATGCTGCAGGGCGCCGAAGGCGAGATAGAGAAGACACCAGCAGACCCCCAGCCGAGCAGGCCAGGCGCGATCGCGCACCAGCGCAACCGCCAGCAACGTCAGCAGCGGCAGCGTGAACAGCGGATCCACCACCGACACGTGGTTCCACGCGATCCTCACGTCGGAGAACGGCCACAGCAGCTGGGTCCCGTAAGAAGTGCAAGCGTCGAGCAGCCCGTGGCTGGCGTAGCCCAGCAGGCAGAACAGGTAGGTGGCACGAAAGCTCAGCCGCCGGCGCACCAGCCAGTGGGTCACGCCGGCACAGACCAGCGCGCCGGCGGGGACGAAGACCAGGGCGTGGGTGAACTGTCGGTGATACTCGAGAAACAGCAGGGGGTCGCTGGACGAGCGGATCAGTACATCCAGATCCGCCGCCATCCCGGCGACCCAGCCGAGCCCGGCCGCCATCCAACGGGCGTCGCGCGGTGCCGCAGCCGTGGCGAGGGCGCTGCCGACCGCGCCCTGGGTGACGGGATCCACGCCAACCCGCTACCTGTTCGCGCTATGAGCCGGCATGCAGAGCCCACAGCTGCCGAGCCGCCGCGATCGCCGCCCGCCATCCATCCCCGCCCGCAGGGCGATCAGCGACAGCGCCGGATCGAACAACTCAGCCACGACGCGCGGCCAGCATGTAGTTGATGCCCTCGAAGCCGGTGAGCCTGAACTGCTTCGTCAACGGATTCACCGCGACGCCGCTGCGCGCGAACACCGAGAGACCACTCCGCGACAGCAGGGCTTCCAGCTCCGCAGGCCTGACGAACTTGCGCCAGCGATGCGTGCCTCGGGGCAGCCAGCGCAGAACGTACTCGGCACCGACGATGGCGCTCGCGAACGACAGCGCGGTACGGTTGATGGTCGCCAGCACCTGGATGCCGCCCGGACGGGTCTGCTCGCAGCACCCGGCCACGAAGCCAGCGAGGTCGTCGACGTGCTCGACCACCTCCATGTTCAGCACCACGTCGAAGGATTCGGCGGCGACGGCCTCCACCGAGCCGACCTCGTAGCGGATGTCGAGCGCCTGCTCAGCCGCGTGCCGGCGGGCAATCGAGATGTTGCGCGCGGAAGGGTCGACGCCGGTCACCTTCGCGCCGTAACGGGCCATCGATTCCGAAAGAATGCCGGCCGCGCAGCCGACATCTAGAACCGACACGCCGGACAGATCGGCCACTTCGCCCGGAGCGCAGCCGCGGACGATTCCGGCGCGCTCGATCTGTTCGACAACGAACGGCACGCGCAGCGCGTTGAGGCGGTGGAGCGGCCACATCGGTCCCTCCACGTCCCACCATTGCGCGGCGAGACGATCGAAGCGGTCCACCTCGCCGGGATCGACGCTGAGCGACCGGATGGGACCGTTCATCGGCCGCTCAGGCGCGCGGTACCCAGGCATTGCACCAGCCGGCGCCTGCGACCAGCTTGCCAGGGAAGATCCCGCAGCCTCCCCAACCGTCGGCTTCCGCCTGGTACAGAGCGCAGGTGACACAGTTCTGCTGCGCGCCGTCGGGACCGGCCTTCTTCGGCCACTTCGCCACGTCCACCTCCGCGGCGTCCTCGTAATAGCCGAGCGCCTGCGCCTGGGGGTCGTCGGGCGACAACCGCGGGTCTCCGGGCGCCGCGAACGCGCCTCTGGCAATCAGCGCCGCAGCGCCGGCGAGGGCACCCTTCAGCACCACCCGGCGGCCAACCGCGCGCTTCACTTGTCTTGAATCGGACACATGGTTCTCCTTATTGCGGTTTTCTCACTCGGCGATGGTAGCGCGCAGCATCCAGGCATTCTCCTCATGGACGCCAATGCGCTCGGTCAGCAGGTCGGCGGTCTTCACGTCATCGACCGCTTCTGCTTTCTCGACGGCCGTGCGCATGCGCTGAGCCACCGTGTCGTTGCCGGCGATCAGCGCTTCCACCTGACTGCGCACGTCGGCCTCGGGATCGCCGTCCCGCACCGCCGCGCGACTGCCCATGGCGCCCAGCGTGGCCGGCGCCGGGAAGCCCAGCGTCCGGATTCGCTCGGCGAGGGCGTCTATGGCCGTGAACATGTCCTGATACTGCTCTTCCGTCATCTTGTGAATGCTGTAGAACAACGGCCCCTGGACGTTCCAGTGCAGACCTTGCGTTCGGACCAGCAGGGTGTAGGTGTCGGCGACAGCCATGGCCAGCGCATCGGCCACGTTGCTGCGCGCCTGCCGGCGCAAGCCGTTGTTGGCTTCGAGCTCGGTAACTTCCTGGGTAAACGCTTCGCTCATGAATCGACTCCGTGATTCGTGAATGTGCCACGAAGGCTGACGCATGCGCCGTCAATCACCCGTGATCGCAGCGGCGGGGGGCATTTCAC
>JBFISC010000220.1:0-5631 GCA_041608775.1 Pseudomonadales bacterium
ACCAATCTGGAAACCGAGAAGCGCAAGCTGCTGCGCATCATTCTCATCGGCCAGCCGGAGCTGGCCGAGCTGCTGGCGCGCAACGAGCTGCGCCAGCTGGCGCAGCGGATTACCGCCCGCTACCACCTGAAGGGGCTGGACCGGGAGGACACCTACGCCTACGTGATTCACCGGCTGGCCCGGGCCGGCGGCAACCCCCATCTGTTCAGCCGCAGCGCGCTCCGACGCCTGTATGCCATCTCCCGCGGGATCCCGCGGATCATCAATCTGGTCGCGGACCGGGCCCTGCTCGGCGCCTACGCCGAAGGCCACCATCGGGTCACCGGCCGGCTGGTGGATCGCGCCGCCGCCGAGGTGCTCGGCCGCGACCGGCCGCTGCGCCGCTGGCTGCTCGCCGGTGCCGGTGCCGCCCTGGCCACCGGCGCCGCCTCCGCCTACTTCCTGCTGCCACCGTCCCAGACGGTGTCGCCGAGCGAGGCCGTGCCGCCGTCTCCGGCGCCGCTGCAACCCGAGCTCAGCGCCGGATCGAATCTGGAGCGCGATCCCGCACCCAGCGCGCAAGGCGAGCCCCCCGCCATCGTTGCCACCGGGACCGGCAGCGACCGATCCGCCGCCAAGCAGGGATCCGCCACACCAGAGCAAGCCATGGAAGCGGCGCTCGCCGCGGTCGCGGTGAGCGATGACGCCGGCGCCCGGGACTCTCAGCCGACCGGTCCCGAGCCAGCGGCCGCGGTCAAAATCACCCGGCCAGCGCTGCCCGCCTTCGAGACCCAGCGCATGGCCTACTATCAGGTGCTACGGCTCTGGGGCGCGGATCTGGCCGGCTGGTCGGATACCACCATCCCCTGCAACTTCGCGCCGAGCGTCGGCCTGCAGTGCCTGTCCAGAACCGGCAGCTGGAGCGATATCCGGCAGCTCAACCTGCCGGTGGTGCTGGAGCTGTGGGATCAGGAGTCGACGCCTTTCTACGGCGCCGTCACCGGCATGGACGGGTCGAGCATCGAGCTGGAACTGGGCGGTAGGCGTCACGTCATCAACCCGGAGGACCTGCGCGACACCTGGTTCGGCAGCTACGTGGTGCTGTGGCGGATGCCCCCCTACTACGCCGGCACGATGATGCGCGGAGATCAGCATCCCAGCGTGGCCTGGCTGCGGGAACAGCTCGACGCTCTGGGCATCAGCGTGCCGCAGAACGAAGATCCGAGCCGCTTCGACGCCGCGCTGCAGGAAGCGGTGCTGCGGTTTCAGCGCGATCAGCAGCTGCTCGCCGACGGCATTGCCGGCCCGGCCACCTGGATCCGCCTGGGGCAGCAGCTCGATCTGCCCGCGCCCGCCTTGAACTGACGGTCCGACCATGTCATTCGTTCTCGAAGCCATGAAGAAGCGGGAAGCCCGCGCCAACCCCGACGCCGCCGTAGCTTTGGCCCGTCAGACCGCCGAGCGCCGCCGCAATCGGCTGTGGGCCGGGCTGTTCGCGCTGACCATGGCGATCAATGCCGCGCTGCTGCTGTGGGTCTTCGGCCTGCCGCTGCTCGGACGCGATGGGCCGGCGGCCGGGGAGGAGGCCGCAGTCGCCCCGCTGCCCGCCCCCACGCAGCCTTCCCAGCCAGCGGCGACCGCGGCCGCCGGCCCCGCCCCCGCGGCCGGAACGGCAGCGATCGCCGTCGAAGCGCCGCTGGCGAAGCCGGCGCCGGCACGACCACGCCCTGCGCCGCGACCGATCGACGTGGCGCTGCAGGATCTTCCCGACGACGTCCGGGCGCGCTTCCCCGGACTCGCCTTTTCCACCCACATTTACGCCGAAGATGCCGACCTGCGGGCCATCGTTGCCAACGGCGAGCGGCTGCAGGAGGGAGATCGGGTCCGCGGCCTGGAGATCGTCGCGATCACCGAGACGGGCGTCGTGCTGGCATTCGAGCGTTACCGGGTCTCGGTGCCCATCCTCAGCGACTGGTAGGCGGACAGGCTTTTCGCCTCACACCACCCGGCGCAGATCGCGGCCACCGGCAGAGCCGCGATGACCGATTCCAGCGTCGATGAACACCTGCAGGATCTCGCCATCCACCAGCCCCCGGCGCGCCTCGTCACTGAGAACGTCCAAAGCGGTGTCCAGGCTCATGGACGACTTGTAGGGCCGATCCATGGCGGTGAGCGCATCGAAGATGTCGCACACTGTCATCACCCGGCTCGCGAGCGGTATCTGCTCGCCGACCAGCCCGTCCGGGTAGCCGCTGCCGTCCAGCTTCTCGTGGTGGGCGCCGGCAATGTCCGGCACCCGGGCCAGCTCCGGCGGCCACGGCAGCACCGCGAGGAAGTCCCGGGTGTGGGTGACGTGGGACTCGATCTCGCGACGCTCCTCCGGGGTCAGGCTGCCGCGCCGCACCGACAGCGCGTTCAGATCGGTGTCGGTGATGAGCCCGTTGCGGGTGCCGTCGAGCTCGAGAAAGGCGTAGTCCCGGAGCTCGCGCAGGTGCGCGAACTCGCCTTCATCCAGCGGCGTGGGGCGGTTCGCGAGCTCGATGAAGTCGAAGTACTGGTCGAGCAGCGAGAGCTCCGCATCCAGTTCCCGATGCAGTCGGCGCCGTGCCACGTCGAGATCTTCCCGGGGGTTGTGGAGCATCTCCAGCTGGCGCTCCACGGCGCGCCGCCGCAGCCGTTCTTTCTGCAGCTCCACGCGGTAACGGATCAGCTCCAGACGCTCGTCGGTCAGCTTGTTCGCCTTCAGCAGGATGTGCTCCCGCACGCCGATCTTGCCGAAATCGTGCAGGAGCGCCGCGTAACGGACCTCACGGATGTGCTCCGGCGTTAGCACCAGCGACCTGAACCTGGCGAGCCCCGAGGCAGGCAGGGACTCCAGCAGCGCAACCGTAGTGTCCGCCACCCGGAAGGAATGACCGCTGGTGGACGGATCCCGTTGCTCGATGGTCTTTACGGAAGCCTGCACGAAGCTCTCGAACAACCGGTTCACATCGCGAATCAGCGTGTTCTTCTGGATCGATACCGCCGCCTGGCTGGCCACGGCGCGCAGCAGCTCGCCGATCTCCTCACCGAAGGGCACCGGGTCGCTCTGGAACGGATCGAGCCGGTTGATGAACTGGAGCACGCCGACGATCCTGTCCCGATGGTCGCGCATGGGTATGACCAGCATCGACCGGGTACGGTAGCCCATCTCCTCATCGAAGGAGCGGTTGAACGAGTAGGGCTGCCCGCTGGGAATCTGGTAAGCGTCGGGGATGTCCAGCGTCTCCCCGGAGAGCGCCACGTAGCCGGCCAGGGACGTCGGCGTGAGCGGCAGCCGCGTCTCGACGAAGGGGACGTCCACCACGTCGTTCTGCGCCAGCTTGAACACGAGCTGCGGCGCGTCGTCGCCCTCTTCGTCGATGAGGTAGAGCGATCCCGCCTCGCAGCCGGCCAGGCGCCGCGCCTCCCGAAGAATGGTTTCCAGCAGCTCGGCAAACTCGATCCGCGTGGACAACGACAAGGCGATGTCCGAGAGCTGGCGCATCCGTTCCCGGCGGGCGCCGAGCTCCCGGTGCAGGGCCATCAGCTTGAGATTGCGCCGCCAGTGCGTCTCTGCGTGGCCGAGCAGCGTCTGCAGCGCCGCGTCGGCAGCAGCAGCGGGCACCACCAGGTCGGCGCCCGATCCGGCGCCGCTGGTCACCACCAATGCATGGGGGAAGCTGCGACGGAGCAGGCCGGCATCGCCACGCTCGGCCATCAGCACCAGCGCGACCGCATCGTCGACCGGATGCTCATCGGAGAGGCGGGGCGCACGCGGCTCCGGCACCCATCCTGCCGCCGAGGCGCCGGCACGCAGCGCTGCGGCGAGGGGCGCGTTGGCGCCCTCACACAGCGCCAGCGCGGGCCTGGGGCTCGAGGAGGGGGTGTTCACCGGCTTTCGCCTGCAGATCGACACACCGACAGTATGGCTGCCGGTCGGCAGAGCCTGCCGGACCTTCGTCACATCTCCGGTGAGACTTCAGCCCTCGGCTAGAGCGGAGATCCGGAAAGGCTGTTGAGGCGGCGCTCGATGTCCGCCAGACGGGAATTCAGCTGCAGCCGGTAGGCATCGATGGCTGCAACAGCCTGCTCGTTTTCCTGGACCCGGCTGACCAGCCCGGACTGCAGCTTGGCGACGTTCTGCTGGGCGCTGTTCACCTTGTCCACCAGGTCACGCTGGCTGCGGGACATCTGCTGCAGCTGCATCTGAATGCTGGTCAGCTGATCGACCACTTCCTGCTGGCGGGCGAAGGCGCTCTCGTGACGTCCGAGCGTGCTCTGGATCTCGCGGCTGGTGGCCTGCAGACCCGATACGGAGGTCTGCAGGGCGGCGATGGCTTTCTGATTGTCCTCGATCCACTTCTTGTTGCGATCGTTGGAAACCGCCCAGAGCTTGCGGATCTCAGACTCCCAGAAGTTGATCTGCTCGCTGGTTTCCGCACCGGTCTCCGTCAGGGCTTCGTCCGTGACCCGCAGCCGGTCTTCCAGCGCGTCGATGCGCGATCGCGCATCCGCCAGGTCCGCGGCTTCGGTCTGCAGTCGCTGGTACTGCTCGAGGATGAACCACCCCGCCACGACCAGACCGACGATGAGCACCGCCAGCACGGCATTACCGAACAACCGGGAGCCGCTCCCATCGCCACCGCTTCGGCGCCGCGGCGCCACGGTCGCCCGACGACGCCCTGAGACATCTTCCGGGCTGGTCGAGATCGAGCCTTTTCCGGAACGATCAGCCATACACGCTCCCAAAAAACGCCATTATAGACTCAAAAAAAGAGCCTGCATTTGAGCAGGCTCCGTCGTTTCGGCTCGAGCCGGACGCCTACAGAAAAGCGAGCACGGCCCAGAGCACGGCGGTCAGCGCCAGACCGCTGTGGATCACCCCGCTCACCGATGCCATGGGCCCCGGCTTGCCGAAGATCGCATTCAGTTCCAGGGCGATGATCACGACCAGAGCGACCACAAGCGCGGTCATCGTGCCGGCACCGAGAATGCCGTGCGGCATGTGGGCACTCGACCCCATGAAGAACAGCATGGGCAGAGAGAACAGCGTGTTGGTGCGGGATGCCAGAGCCGCCTTCGGCGCCGCTGCCGCCGCGTTCGGCAGGGCCTCGCCGCCCGCCTTGATCTGCTCGTTGGACGCGATCACGATCTTCTGGTTCGGCCAGATGATCAGCCACACGTTCAGAAACATGAGAGTTCCGAGCACTGCGCCCACGGTGATGTCCACGCTCAGGCCGCGGTGACGATAGCCGAGCAGAATCACCCCGGTGATGAAGGTGAACATGGCACCCCAGCGGAACCACCACAACGCCCGCGGCACCAGCTTGGTGAAGGCGTCGGTGCGGGCGGCCGGATCCGCCTCCTTGAAGTACTCGGTCTGCACGAAGTTGAAGTAGTAGAGCAGACCTATCCAGGTAATACCGGCAAGGAAGTGGCCCCAGCGGGCCAGATAGTCGATTACAGATGCGTCCATGACTTTCTCCCCTCTTATTGACTCATGGTCTTGTTAGCGCCGCGACTATAGCGAATCGTCGGGCAGAATTCATGTGGGCCGAAACCCCTCTCCCCGAAAAAAAGCCCCGCCGAAGCGGGGCTTTCTGTGGTGGCGAACGGGCCGGTTTACATCAT
>JBFISC010000221.1:0-5572 GCA_041608775.1 Pseudomonadales bacterium
CCCACGAGCAGCGTCAGCCGCCGACCCAGAAGGTCGGCCACGTAACCGGATGGCACCTCGGTCACCAGGATCACGGCGCCGAAGATCGCCTGCAGCAGAAAGATCTGCTGCATATCCAGGCCCTTGCTCTGAAAGAACGGCACCGCGATCGGCATGATCACCAGAAAGACCTGGAAGAACGCCAACGCCAGCGTGTTTCCGAGGTTTCTCTCCAACCCTCGCCGATTTGCCTGCCCGTTCATCGCTCTGCTCTCGATGTCGTTGTCCTGGATGCAGCTGTTTCTGCCCGCCCTGAAACGAAAAACCCCGGAGGCTGGCGGGCTCTCCGGGGTTCTTTCTGCAAGCGCGGTCGTTGCTTGTCTGAAATCGCTATCCGCTGGAGCCGATGCCTCCGCACGCCATGACCACCACCAGGCCGTCACGCAGCGAGTGCGCCACCGGGGTGGGGTCCATGAAGTTGCTGTAGAGAATGCCGTTCATCGTCTGGTCGAGCTGTCCTGGGAATTTGCGAAGGTCGGGAATACTGCGCCCATGCCGGACACGTGTCAACAGAGGCACGCACACGACGGCCCTCGGGATCCGCCGCTGGTCTGCCCGCGCGTGCTCTCGCATACTTCGTCCTTCCTGCATCAAGGATCAATCAGGCGGAACCATGACCCTTCGCGTCGGCCTCATCGGCTGCGGTCACATCGGGAAGTTTCATGCGCGCAGCATCAAAGACGTGCAGAGCCGGGGACTTGTGGACATCGACTACCACGCGGTCTGCGATCGGAACATCGCGCGCGCCGAGGCATTCGCGAGGATTGCCGGCTGTACCCTGGCCACGGCCGATGCGGACGAGCTGATCGGCTGTTGCGATGCGGTCTACGTGTGCACGGAAACCGCCGAACATCCGCAGCTGGTGCTGGCGGCGGCCGCAGCAGCAAGACATGTGTTCTGCGAGAAGCCCCTGGCCCGGACCCTCGATGAGGCCGAGGCCATGACCAGCGCGGTGAATGCCGCCGGCGTCACCCACCAGGTCGGCCTGGTGCTCCATCACAGCCCCGTCTACCGGGTGCTGGCGGAACGGATGCGCCGCACGGCCGGTCAGGTTCTCACCGCGCACCTGCGCGACGATCAGTTGTTTCCGGTTGGCGGTGAGTACGGCTCCTCGTGGCGCGCCGACCCGGCCAGAGCCGGTGGCGGCACCCTGCTCGAGCACTCCATCCACGACGTGGACCTGTTGCGCAGGCTGTTCGGAGAGATCGAATCGGTGCGCTGCCGAACCCGCAACGTAGCCGGCCATCCCGGCATCGAGGACGTGGCGCTGGCCACCTTCAGCCACCGGGGAGGGACGATCACGACCCTGACCTCAGTCTGGCACCAGGTGGCGTCGCGCCAGTCGAGCCGGCATCTGGAGGTGTTCTGCAGCGATGTCCGCCTGGAAACCAGCCACGACTACTTCGGAACGCTCACGGAGGAATTCGCCGATCAGCCGCCGCTGACTTTTTCCAACGATGAAGTTCTGGCGCGCTTCATGGCGCTCGAAGGGCTGCATCCGCGGGAGGAAGACCTGCGCGGGCTGGCCGGCCTTTCGGATCGCCGCTTTCTTGCCGCGGCCGCGGCGGGCACTCGCGCGACGCCGGACTTCAACGATGCCCTGGCGGCCCACCGGATCGTCGACGCTGGCTATCGCAGCGCCGCCGAGAACCGGGACGTGGCCATAGGCCCGTGAGCGGAACCTCGACGTTACCCTGGGAGGAAAGCAGATGGGCTATCTGGTAGCCAAGTTCGCAATCACTGCGGCCATCGTCGTGCTGGTATCGGAGCTCGCGAGGCGGTCGACCCTGCTGGGCGCCGTGGTCGCCTCGATCCCCCTGGTGTCGGTGCTGGCGCTGATCTGGATGTACCTGGAGTCCCCTGACGTCGAGCGGCTGGCGGGGTTTTCCGCGGACATAGTCTGGCTGGTCGCGCCGTCGCTGGTTCTGTTCCTGCTGCTTCCGCCTCTGCTCCGCCACGGCGTCGGCTTCTGGTGGAGCCTGGGTGCCGGTATCGGCGCGACGGCCCTTGCCTACTGGACGTCGATTCAGCTGATGGCTTTTCTCCGCGGCTGATCGCGAGCCTCAAAGCCCGTTCAGAAATCCCGCCAACGCGGCGTTGAACGCCTGCGGGTTCTCGAAGTAGGCCGAGTGTCCCGCATCCACCTCCACCACGCTCGCACCCGGCAACCGGCGGGACAGCTCGCGCAGCACCTCAAGCGGCCAGATCAGATCCCGCCGCCCGGCGACGACCAGGATCGGCAGCGCCAGCGCCGCCGCCTGGTCGAGATCCGTCATCGCCTCCGGCGCGAACATCTGCCGGAACAGGCCCAGTTGCTCCAGGTCCTCGTTGAACGCCGACAGCTCGAGATAGAGAAACGCACCGGCCGGATCCCGCAGGTGGTAGTCGGCAGCAAGCGCAGGGCTCACCGCCCCCGCGCGAGCCGCTCGCTCCGTCATGGTGCGGATGCTCTCGATCCCCGATTCCAGCGCCAGCCCACCGATGGTGTCGCACAGCACCAGCGAGCGCACCCGCTCGGGATGTTCGAGGGCAAGCCGCACGCCGGTCCAACCACCCATGGACTGACACACCAGGTGCGCCCGGTCGACGCCGGCCGCATCCATCACCGCGAGCGCGTCCCCGGCGAACGCGCTGACGGAAAACCGTCCCGCTCCGCAGGATGAGCGGCCGAACCCGCGATGGTCGTGAGCCAGACAGCGATACCGGGCGGCGAACTCGCCTACCTGCTGCCACCAGCTGGTGGAATTGCCGCCGGCGCCGTGGCAGAAGAAGATGGTTTCGGCTCCCTCGCCGCGGAGCGTGTAGTAAAGGTCCACATCGCGGTGCGCGTACGGCATGTCAGGGCTCTCCCTGCTGGCTGTGCCAGCGGTTCTCGTGGAAGTCCAGCTGCCGGCGACGGTACCCGGCGCGCGGTTCCACCCGCTCGCCGAGGTAAAGCAGCGTATCGTTGTCGGCGCTGTAGGGCGGCCAGTAGCCTTCCGCGCGGCCCGCCGGATCGCCACCGCGGGCGAAGCTGAGCCAGTGGCTGTGGAGCCGCCGCGCCATGGCCCGATCCGCATCGCCGACCACCGCCCGCGCGAAGGGTAAAGCGTGCAGGGTATTGAACACGAAGGGAATTTCGCTGCCGTGCCCGGCCCCGGGGACCTTGTCGCGACGCCGCTCGAGCACATAGTCGAAGTGGTAGAGATAGGCGTCCTCACCCGCCTCAGCGACCGCCCGAGCGATGTAGCGGGCGCCTGCGACGAACACCGCATCGCCCCAGGCCCGGGACGCCCAGTCCTCGCCGGGGTAGAGCGCCCGCAGGGCGTCGACGTCGACCCCGGAGGCGGCGACGGCGCTGGCCGCATCGGTGCCGAAGGCTGCGAGGACGCTCGCCTCGTAGCTGTTTGAACCAACCAGCACCGGCACCCGCTGAAACTCGCCCCGGGCCAGCCGTGCCGCCGGGTCGTCGAGGATCCACTCACCGTCGATCACCGGAGCGACCGCGCCGATGCCCCGGAGAGGCTCGTCACCGAGCACGGCCTCCACGGGCAGCGCGCGCAGCGTTGCTGCCGTGGTGTCCCGCCCCTGCCACGCGAGACCTTCCGCCATGAGCGAGGGCCGCAGACCCCGGCGCCGGTCGAGGTGCCGGGTCAGCTGCAGCCCCCCGCCACTCTGGACGATGGCTCTTTCGAACAGACCACGCGTCCGTGGCGAGGTGAGGAGGTAGAGCACGCTGGAGCCTCCGGCGCTCTCGCCGAAGACGGTCACGTTGTTCGGGTCACCGCCGAAAGCAGCGATGTTCTCTTTGACCCAGCGCAAGGCAGCAGCCTGGTCCATCAGCCCGAAGTTGCCGCTCTCCTCCAGGGCCGGGTGAGCGAAGAAGCCGAGGCGGCCGAGGCGGTAGTTGAAGGTCACCAGCACCACGCCGTTCGCGGCGAAGCTCGCACCGTCGTAGTAGGGCAGCGAACCGGCGCCGATGCGGTGGGCGCCGCCGTGAATCCACACCATCACCGGCGCACCTTGCGCCGCCGGCGGCGTCCAGACGTTTAGATACAGGCAGTCCTCGGCCATGCGCTCGATGCGGCGGGCGCGATCCCGGCGCGCCGGCTGCGGGCAAGCGGGCGGGTTGCCGCGGGCGGCGCGCACCCCGCGCCAGGGTTCGACCGGTGCCGGCGCCCGCCAGCGCCGCTCGCCAACCGGTGGCGCGACGTAGGGAATGCCCCGGAACACCCGCACGCCGTCGAGGCTTTCACCCTGCAGCGCCCCGGACTCGACCCGCACCACGGGCCCGACCGGCACCTGGCTCTGACAGCCGGACAGCACAGCGAGCCAGAGAAACGCCGTGATCCTGGTCCCAACCATCCGCGCCCGTCCCGCCGTCATCGCCCGCAAGCCTCCCCCGCTCCCCGGCTCCCGGCCGGCTGGGTTACCATACCTTAGCGGGGGGAGAGACATGAGCAACAGCACGATACGCTTCGACTTCGGCAGCGGCCGCGCCGACCCGGATACGTTTCCGACGGCAGCGCTGAAAGCCGCTGCCGATCGCGCCATCGACGCTAGTGCCCGGGCGCTGGCGGACTACCCGGGAGCGCTCGGTCACAGCGGTCTCCGGCAGGCCATGGCGCGGCGCGAATCGGAGCGTGAGGGCGTCGCCGTGAACCCGGATCACGTGGTCCTCACCAACGGCTCCATGCAGGCGGTAACGCTCACCGCGCAGACCCTGCAGCAGGCGCCCGGCGATACCGTCATTCTCGAGGAGTTCAGCTACCCGGGCACCCTGTCCGCGTACCGAAACCTGCGCCTGACGCTGGAGGGCATCCCGCTGTCCGCCGAAGGAATGCGGCTGGACGCACTGGAAGCGCGGCTCGAGGCGCTCGCGGCCGCCGGCCGTCAGGCGAAGTTCATCTACGCCATCAGCACCTATCAGAATCCCACCGGATTCGTCATGCCGAAGGCCAACCGCCAGGGGCTGATCGAGCTCGCCCGGCGTTTCGACGTGCCCGTAGTCGAAGACAACTGCTATGCCGACGTGCATTTCGACGGCCCCGTGGAACCCGCCCTGTACGCGCTCGACGACAGTCCGAACCAGATCTACCTGTGCTCGCTGTCGAAGATCCTCGGCCCCGGGCTGCGGCTCGGCTATGCGATCGCGCGCCCACCCATGCTGGAGCGCATCACCGCGCGGCGCAACGATGCCGGCAGCAACACGCTGGCGGCTGCCATCGCCGCCGAGTTCTACCGCGACGGCATCTGGGAGCACGCCCGGATCGTCAACGACGCGCTGCGGGTGAAGCGCGATCGGCTGCTGGCAAAGCTCGGCGCCGAGCTCGACGACATCTGCGTCTGGTCGGAACCGCCCGGTGGGCTGTTCGTCTGGCTGCGGCTGCCGGACGACGTGGATCGCCAGCAGTTGTGGGCGCTGTGCCGGGACGACGGGGTGAGCTACCTGCCGGGCTCCGCCTTCCACTACGCCGGCAACGACGTGCCGTATCTGCGCCTTGCGTTCGGGCATCTGGACCTGGCGACCATCGACGAGGGGGTGACGCGTCTC
>JBFISC010000222.1:0-5549 GCA_041608775.1 Pseudomonadales bacterium
ACCTCCTCGTCGACCTGCGGCAGCTTGCGCTTGCCGGTGATCAGGCACTCGCCGCCGGCGACGTGCACCTTGAGATCCTCGGCGGGCACGCCGGCGATCTCCACGTGGACCAGCAGGGCCTCGCGCGTGGTGTAGGTGTCCGCGTGGGGCACCCAGGTCACCGGACCAGGCCAGCTCCCCAGCACCTTCGCCCGATCCCCTGCCGGGATTCCGGCCAGCTCCTCGGCGAAGCCCTCCGGGCTCGCGTCGATGACGATCAGGCCCTTGCCGACGTCGCGCCGTTTCAGGGCAAGCAGCCGCGCCACCGCGCCGGCATCGAAAGGATCACAGGCGAACCCCCAGACCCCTTCCGTGGCGTGCAGCACCAGCCCGCCCTCGCGCAGCACCCGAACCGCCAGGCGCAGGTGCCAGGCGTTCATCCGCCGAGTTCGGACTGCAGGCGCTGGTTCTGGGCGCGAATCTTGTCCCGATTGGCGCCGCGGTCCGCCTCGAGCCGCTCGGCGATGGACGGGTCGGCCAGAGACAGCATCTGCGCGGCCAGGTACCCGGCGTTGCGGGCGCCGGCCTTGCCCACCGCGACGGTGGCCACCGGAATGCCGCCGGGCATCTGCGCCGTGGACAGAAGCGCGTCGAACCCGGACAACGGGCCGCTGTCGATGGGCACGCCGATCACCGGGCGCACGGTGTGGGCGGCGACGGCGCCGGCCAGGTGCGCGGCCATGCCGGCCCCGCAGATGAACACCGCGCATCCGCGCGTCACCGCATCGGCCACGTACTCGGCGGTGGCGGCCGGGGTCCGGTGCGCGGACGTGATCCGGGCTTCATGTTCGATCTCCAGGGATTTCAGCGTCTCGGCTGCTGCCTGCATCACCGGCCAGTCGGACTCGGATCCCATAAGAATGGCGACAAAGGGCATGTGGTTCGCTCCTGATTCGCGCCACAGGCGCGGTGCACCTGATGGCCACCCGCCCGGGTCAGTGAAGAGGGCGCCGAATATACCCGCCCGGTACCCGGCGGACAAACCCCGCCAGCTCGAGCTCCACCAGCGCTGCGGCGGCGGCGGCATCGCTGAGCCCGGTGCCTGCCATGACCTCGTCCAGGGTGGTCACGGTGGTGTCGATCCGCTGCAAGATCTCGGCCAGCCCGGCCTCGAGCTCCACGGCCCGCGAGGCGCCGCGGCCAGCGCCGGCGGGCCGGAGCTGGGGGCTCTGGCCGAGGCCCAGCGCCTCCAGCACGTCGTCGCCGGTCTCCACCAGCGCGGCGCCCTGACGCAACAGCCGATGGCAGCCCCTGCTGGCAGGGTTGGTCACGTTCCCCGGGACCGCGCAGACCTCTCGCCCCTGCTCCAGCGCCAGCCGCGCGGTGATCAGCGAGCCGCTGTCGACACCCGCCTCCACCACCACGACACCCCGGGACATGCCGCTGATCAGCCGGTTCCGTTCCGGGAAGTGATGGCGCCGGGCACCGACCTGCGGCGGGTACTCGCTCAGCAGCAGACCGCCGCCGGCGACGATGGCTTCCGTCAGCCCCCGATTGGCAGACGGGTAGGGCGTGGCGAGGCCGCTGCCGATCACCGCCACGGTGCGGCCGGCAGCCAGCGCCGCCCGATGCGCGGCGGTATCGATGCCAAGGGCGAGGCCGCTGATCACCGTGACCCCGCGGGCAGCCAGCGCGCCGGCGAGCGCCGCAGCGACGTCCGCGCCGCTGCGGGTGCAGCGCCTGGCGCCGACCACGGCCACCGTCGGGCTGAGCAGTGCCCGGAGGTCGCCGCGGGCATAAAGCAGCGGCGGAGGGTCCGGGATCTCACCCAGCAGCGGGGGAAACCCATCGTCTGCGGGGGTCAGCAGTGACAGCCCATGGCGTTGACACAGCGCCTGGAGCGCGTCGGGCCGCAATGGGGGGTCCGTCAGGCGAGCATAGGCTGTTCGCGGGTCGGCGGCCGCGAGCGCCGCGCGCGCCCTGTTGCGGCCGAGGCTGTGAACCACGGCCGCCAGATGGAAACGATGGATACGCCTCGCCAAGGCCCCTCCGGCTGTGCCGTCGTCCGGCCGGCCGGAGATGGTGCCAAGGTGCCCTGACCGCGGCCGTAGGCGGCTACCGGTCCTCCCCGTGCGCCGCCGGCGGCGGCGCGTCGAGGTCAGGGATTACGAACCTGGTCGTTGACCGCCAACGCGCGGTCCGTTTCCAGCACCAGACCATAGGAGAGCTTCTCGAAGGTGCGGAACACCATCAGCAGGCCGGCGCGCTCGCTCGGCAGACGAACCGTCTCGTTAGCCACCCGGTCGCGGGCCAGGGCACCGCGCTTGTAGATGGCCATGACGTTGCCCGCCTCGAGGCCTTCGCGCTCACCGCGATTGATGACCACCACGTCGAACTGCCCGACCTGGGTCACGCCGCCGAACACCGACAGGATCTGCCCGTTGACCTCCGCCGAAGGCGCGCTCGGGAAGAAGGTCGACTGCAGGCGCCGCTCCTCGGTCGGCAGGATCCGGTCCGCAACCTGAACTTCTTCGCGGGTGCTGTCCACGAACATGGTGGCGATGTCGCCCTCCTGGGCCACCGCCTGACCGAGCCCGATGTAGGTCGCTTCCCGGCCGAGCACTTCGTTGGTTTCCGGATCTACGTAGAGCGGTCCGCGGCGCACGATGCTGAAGCTCTCGCTGTCGGGCAGCCGGCCGCGTACGTAGACGCGATCGCCGGCGCCAAGCACGATCCGCTCGCTCTCTCCCTGCACGACGTAGGGGGCTGCCTCCAGCACTCCGGGTTCCACCACCCGGTTCTGCACCAGGAAGCCCTGAATGGCATCCAGGCGAATGGCCGGAATCGCGGATTCCAGCGGCGTCGCGCGAACTCTCGGTTGCAGCGATTCGGAGCTCGACGGGGTCATGCGCACGGTGCGGCCGGCGTCGCCGCGCTCGAGCCGCAGCTGCGGCTGGCCATCGACCCACACCAGCGCGATCCGGTCTCCCGGATAGATCAGGTGCGGGTTCTCGATCTGCGGGTTGATGCGCCAGACTTCCGGCCACAGCCAGGGTCGCTCCAGGAACTTGCCGCTGATGTCCCACAGGGTGTCGCCCTTGACCACCGTGTAGACGTCGGGGTGATCATCACGCAGATACTGCGACAGATCGTCCGTGGCCGCAGTGCTGGCAACAGTTAGACCCAGCAGCGCTACCAGCAGGACGTGGCGCAAGGTACGCATGTTGCTCATCCTTTCAGTCCCTCGATCGTCTTTTTCTGAATTGCTTGCGCGATCCGTCGCGCTCGGCGCCCTCGCATGGCGCCTGCCCTAAAGGATAGATGCACAGGCCCAGTCCTGCCGGCGGAAACCATCACCGGGATCATCTCCAGCATCCGGTGGTCTCAAGCCGGACGAGCCGCCCGGGTTGCCTCTGCAGTCTGCGGCGGGCATTGCCCGCCGGCACCCGCTGCATACCATACGGGTCTTTGGCTACCGGAAAAGTTATAATCTTCACAATCTTAGCAGCCTGAATTAGACCTGTACTAGCGATCCGTCGCCCACTTCACCGACGCCGACAACAACATCCTATGAGCATCCTCAACATCCTCGAATATCCCGATCCGCGCCTGCGAACCAAGGCGAAGCCCGTTGCGCGGGTCGACGATGCGGTGCGCCGGCTGATCGACGACATGCTGGAAACCATGTACGACGCGCCCGGGATCGGGCTCGCGGCGACGCAGGTGAACGTTCATCAGCGGATCATCGTCGTCGACGTGTCGGAAAACCGCGATGACCCGCACGCTTTCGTCAATCCCGAGCTGACCCTGCTCGGCGGGCGGATCGAAACCGAGGAAGGCTGCCTGTCGGTACCCGGCTTCTACGAACCGGTGGTGCGCGCCGAGCAGATCCGCGTCCAGGCCCTGGACCGGGACGGCGCGGCCATCGATCGGGAGGTGGAAGGCCTGCTGGCGGTATGCGTTCAGCACGAATGCGATCACCTGGACGGCAAGCTGTTCGTGGACTACCTATCGAGCCTGAAACGGAATCGGATCCGCAGGAAACTGGAGAAGCAGCAGCGGGTTCAGGCCTGAGCGCGCGCCGCAGTGACGACCAGCGCTGATCCCTCCACCCCGGCCCTGCGGCTCGGCTTCGCCGGGACGCCGGATTTTGCCGCCCGGATCCTTGCCGCGCTGATCCAGGCAGGACGCCCGCCCGTGGTGGTTTACACCCAGCCCGATCGGCCGGTGGGTCGGGGTCGCCGGGTCCAACCATCGCCGGTCAAGCAACTGGCGCAAGCACACGGTCTCAGCGTGGCACAGCCGGCAACCCTGCGCGGCTCCGACGCCGCGGAAGCCCTGGCAAGCTGGCGCCTGGACGTGCTGGTGGTCGCAGCTTACGGGCTGATCCTGCCCCCTGCGATACTCGACCTGCCGCGACTGGGGTGTCTCAACGTGCACGCCTCGCTGCTGCCGCGCTGGCGCGGCGCGGCGCCGGTGGAGAGGGCCATCATGGCCGGAGACGCGGAAACCGGCGTCTGCATCATGCGCATGGAGCGCGGCCTCGACACCGGCCCTGTCTACACCTGCCGCCGTACCCCGATCCGCGACAGCGATGACGGCCCCTCGCTGGCGGCCAGGCTCGCAGAACTCGGCAGCGCAGCGCTGCTCGAGTGCCTGGCCGACCTGCCGAACCGGACCCCGACGCCGCAGCCCGAGGCCGGAGTCAGCTACGCGAGCAAGCTCGGTCCTGACGACGCAACCATCATGTGGGACCGGCCCGCCGCAGCCATCGATCGCCAGATCCGCGCCCTGCGTGGCCGGTTGCCGGCCACCACCCAGGCCGGCGACGTCCGGATAGCCATCCTCGAAGCCAGCGTCGAGGCTGACGTAGCGGCGCCGGCTGCGCCCGGCACCATACTGGCCGCCAGCCGGAACGGGATCCGGGTCGCCTGCGGCGAAGGGGTGCTCCGGGCGCTGCGGGTGCGGCTAAGCATCGGCAAAGGCAAGCCGCTGAGCGCGGCCGAGGCGAGCAACGGATTTGCTCACGTGTTTCGCCCGACCGAACGGTTGGGTGACGATTTCGGCGCGTCGAAGCAATGACCACCCCCGCCCGGGAACGGGCCGGCGCCGCCCGCCTGCTGCGCCGGGTGGTGGTCGAGCGCCGGACCACCGATCAGGCCATGAGCGGTCGGGAAGTGACGCCGCTGACCCAGGAGCTGGTGCTCGGATGCCTGCGCAACTTCGAAAGCCTGAGCCGTCTCGTGTCGGGCGCCCTGGACAAGCCGATTCGAGCGAAGGACCGTGACATAGAACTTTTAATGGTAGTGGGCGTTTACCAACTGCTGTTTCTACGGGTTCCTGATCATGCCGCCATCCACGAGACCGTGAACGCCTGCCGCGAGCTCGGCAAGCCCTGGGCCCGCGGCCTGGTGAACGCGGTGCTGCGCCGGATCGCAGCGGCGCGAGGCACGGCGGATTCGCCAGCCGAACGTTCGTTTGAGCATCCTTCGTGGCTGGAGCAGGCGCTGCGGCAGCAGTATCCGGATGCGGAAGCACTGATGCGGGCAAACAACCAGCGGGCGCCGATG
>JBFISC010000223.1:0-5540 GCA_041608775.1 Pseudomonadales bacterium
CCACCCGCTTGCCGATCTGCTTGTCCCGGATGAGGGTGGACAGGATCCGCACGAACGCCATGGTGGTGGAGTTGGCACGCTTGCCGCTGCCCTCGAGCACCTGGGAGAAGGCGTCGAGAGCAGGGATCTCCAGCGTCTCGTCGGTGGTCAGGCGCTGCGGGATCGGGCCGCCGAGATCCTCGCGCTTCTTTTTCAGGTAAACCATCTCGGACGAGTCGTCCGGCGGCCGGTAGAAGGGGATGTCTTCGAGCTGCTTGTCGCTGAGCGGGATGTCGAAGCGGTCGCGGAAGTGCTTGAGCTCGTCGAGATCGAGCTTTTTGACCTGATGGGAATCGTTTTCCGCCTCCCCCGCATCCCCCATGCCATAGCCTTTTACGGTCTTGGCCAGGATCACGGTAGGTTCTCCGGTATGGTTCACGGCGGCGTGGTAGGCCGCATACACCTTGAACGGATCGTGGCCACCGCGGTTCAGACGCATGATGTCGTCGTCGGAAAGGTGTTCCACCAGCTTCTTCAGCTCCGGCGACGTGCCGAAGAAATGCTCACGCGTGTAGGCGCCGCCCCGGGCCTTGTAGTTCTGATACTCACCGTCCACGGCCTCGTTCATCCGCTGCAGCAGCAGGCCGTGCTCGTCGTTGGCGAACAGGGGATCCCAGAGCCGGCCCCAGATCACCTTGATCACGTTCCAGCCGGCGCCGCGGAAGTAGCCTTCGAGCTCCTGGATGATCTTGCCGTTGCCTCGCACCGGCCCGTCCAGGCGCTGCAGGTTGCAGTTAACCACGAAAATCAGGTTGTCGAGCTTCTCCCGCCCGGCCATGGACAGCGCCCCGAGGGACTCGGGCTCATCGCACTCACCGTCGCCGAGAAACGCCCAGACCTTGCGGTCGCCCATGGAGCTCAGCCCGCGACTGTCCAGGTACTTCATGATGTGGGCCTGGTAGATGGCCTGCAGCGGACCCAGCCCCATGGACACCGTGGGGAACTGCCAGTAGTCGGGCATCAGCCAGGGGTGCGGGTAGGATGACAGGCCCTCGCCCCCGACCTCCTGACGGAAGTGATCCAGCTGCGCCTCCGAGAGCCGGCCCTCGAGGAACGAGCGGGCGTAGATTCCCGGCGACGCGTGACCCTGAAAGTAGATCAGATCGCCCGGGTGCTCGTCCGTGGGGCCGCGGAAGAAGTAGTTGAAGCCGACATCGTAGAGCGTTGCCGAGGAGGCAAACGACGAGATGTGACCGCCCAGTTCCCCCGGCCGGGAATTCGCTCTCACCACCATGGCGAGCGCATTCCAGCGGATCAGCGAACGGATCCTGCGCTCCATGAACAGATCGCCGGGCATGAAGGCTTCGCGGTTGTCGGGAATCGTGTTCCGGTACGGCGTGGTGATGGTGTACGGCAGCCGTGCCCCCGTCTGCGTCATCCGCGACGACAGCCGCTCGAGCAGGAAGTTGGCGCGCTCGACGCCATCGTTCTCGAGGATGTACTCGAGCGCGTCCAGCCATTCCCGGGTCTCGGCTACGTCTGCGTCGTTCGGCTGCTGTTGGTCTGCCATAACACCTTCGGTTCCATCGAATGCATCCATGAGCGCTGGCGCGATTTCACGCGCATCACGCCGCTTCCCACAATCGTGCCGCTCCCCTGACCCCGCTGTCATCGCCCCAGCGCGCAGGGCGCACGGTCACCCGGACGTCCGGTTCGGCGCCGGCATCGCGCACCGTGGTGAAGGCGTACCGCGGGATCAGCCGTTCCAGCAGCGGGTACAGCCTGGTCACGTTGGAAACCCCGCCACCGAGCACGATCACCTCCGGGTCGATGAGATTCACCACCTGGGCGAGACTCCGGGCGAGCATGTGCGCATAGAGATCCCAGCACGCGCCGGCCTCTCGATCCGTGGCCCCGGCCAGCTCCTCCACGGTTCGGGGCTTCGACCAGAGCGCCGCTGCAGCCGCCGCCAGCCCGGGTCCCGACAGGAAGGTCTCGATGCAGTTCATGCGCCCGCAGTAGCAGATCCTGTCCTCGAGCCGGCATTCTAACTGAAAGCGCCCGGCGTCCGCCGGTGCCGGCGTGGCGAAGGTCGGCTGACGGAAGTACGGCAATGGCGTGTGGCCCCACTCCCCGGCGAGCCCGTTGCTGCCAGCGAGCAGCCGGCCGCCCACCACGATCCCGCCGCCGACACCGGTGCCGAGTATGACCCCGAACACGCACCCGGCGCCGGCGGCGGCGCCATCGCACGCTTCGCTCAGAGCGAAGCAGTCGGCGTCGTTGGCGATCCGCACCCGGTCCCCGAGGCGTTCGGCAATGTCGTGGCAGAGCGGCCGGTCGTTGAGCCAGATGGAGTTGCAGTTCTTCATCCGCTCGAGCCGTGGCTGCCAGCTGCCCGGCGTGCCGATGCCCACCGGCGCCGTCCCGGCCGCCAGCCCTGCCGCCCGCTCCAGGTCGGCCACCAGGCCGGCGATCGCCGCCAACGACCCAGGGTAGTCGTTTCTCGGCGTCGCCACCCGGGCCCGGGTCAACTCCTCGCCATCGGCCCCGAGCACCACGCCCGAGATCTTGGTGCCGCCGAGATCGACGCCGATGCGAGCCGTCACGAGACGCCTGCGAGCAGGCGTGACCAGTCGAACGACGGCCCGGGATCGGTCTTCCGCCCGGGGGCAATCTCGCAGTGGCCGACGATGGCTTCCGGCGACAGGCGCGGATAGCGGGCCAGCAACGCAGCCAGCACCGTCCGCAGCTTGCGGTACTGGGAGGCCGTGTAGGCGCGTTCGTCGCTACCCTCAAGCTCGATGCCGATGGCGAAATCGTTGCACCCGGTACGGCCGCGCCAGCAGGACACACCGGCGTGCCAGGCGCGCCGGTGGAACGGCACGAACTGGGTCACCCCGCCCCGGCGGGTGACGAGCAGGTGCGCGGACACCCGCACGCCGTCGAGGGACCGAAAAGTCGGGTGCGCCCGGGGATCGAGCCGGTTGAGAAACAGATCCCTGACGTGGCGCCCGCCGAAGCGTCCGGGCGGCAGGGAGATGGCGTGCACGACGACCAGCTCCACGGCGGCGGGATCGGGCCGCTCGTCGCAATTCGGCGACGCCAGCCGGGCGGCCGGTCGCAGCCAGTGGTCTGCGGTAACGTGCATGTCCGCAGTATAAGGACTGATCCCGGACCGTGACGAACCCGGCGATGCCTGGGGTATCCTCGCACCCGCCCCGGCCGACAGCCGTTTGAGGAGCCACCCGAACCATGTCCACGCCCGCCGACCCGTCAGCCAGCCCGGATCTCCAACCCGCGATCGCGGCCAACGTCAGAACCGCCCTGGCCGAAGACGTCGGCACCGGCGACGTCACCGCCGCGCTCATTGCCGCAGACGCCGTCGCCGCCGCCCGAGTGATCACCCGGGAGCCCGGGGTGTTCTGCGGCGCGCCGTGGGTGCGCGAGACCTGCCGCCAGGTCGACGCCGGCGTTCAGATCGACTTCACCGTGGCCGATGGCGACACCATTGCCGCGAACCAGGTTCTGTTCCGGCTCGAGGGGCCCGCCCGGGCGCTGCTCACCGCCGAGCGGACGCTGCTGAACTTCGTCCAGCTGCTCTCCGGCACCGCGACCCTGACCCGCCGCTACGTGGACCTGCTGGCCGGCACCGGCACCCGACTTCTCGATACCCGCAAGACCATCCCCGGGCTGCGCGCCGCCCAGAAGTACGCGGTGCGCTGCGGCGGCGGCAGCAATCATCGCCAGGGGCTGTACGACGCCTTTCTGGTGAAGGAAAACCATATCGCCGCCGCCGGCGGCATCCGCAAAGCCATCGAGCGGGCGCGAGCGCTGAACGAGGCTTTGACGCTCGAAGTGGAGGTGGAAAACCTGGCTCAGCTAAAGGAGGTCATCGCCGGCGGCGCGGACATCGCCATGCTCGACAATTTCAGCCTCGACGACACCCGGAGCGCCGTACGTGCTGCCAGCGGCAGAATCAAGCTCGAGGCATCCGGCGGCATCGACGAAGCGAGGATCCGGAGCATTGCCGAGACCGGCGTGGACTATATTTCTCTCGGGATCGTCACCAAACAGGTGCTTCCCCTCGATCTGTCGATGCGCTTCGTGTGAGAACGTGGGATGAACCGCTTCGGAGCCTTTCTGATCCACCTGGGAATCAGCTTCGTCATCTTCGTGGGTCTGGCGGCGCTGGTCGTGCTGGCCTGGTATCCGGACTTCTTCTTCCAGTCCGACGGGGGCTGGCAGGGCATCCGGATCATCGTTTTCGTGGACCTGGTGCTGGGTCCGCTGCTGACCCTGGTCGTGTTCAATCCCGGCAAGCCAGCCTCCGAGCTGGCCCGCGATCCCGGCATCATCGCGGCGATCCAGGTCAGCTGTCTGGTTGCCGGCGTCTACGTCGTCTTCCAGGCGAGACCGATCGCTCTGGTGCATGTAGACGGCAATTTCTACAGCATGACCGCGGGCGCTTACTCCCAGCTGGGCCTGCCCGTTCCCGACCTCTCCGGCTTCCCTGGCCCGTGGCCGAAGCGGGTTACGGTTGCCCTGCCCCAGGACCCGATCGAGCAGTCGGATGTGCGACGGCAGGCGCTCGCTTCCCGCACGCCGCTGCGCGCGCTGGTACCCAGATACCAGGCATTCACCTTTGCTGATCTGGACACCACCGAGGCTCTACGTACAGGCTTAAGTTCATGGTCGGGCAGGGTTCACGGAAAGGGCCGTTGGCTCAGATCCAACCCGTGCTCGGGGTGTCAGCGCCTCTCCACCTCCCGTGGCCTGTCCGACGCACGCGCCGTGGTACCGCCGTGATCGCGCCGACCGACTCTCAGGCGACACAGCCCATGTCCCCTGAATCATGGACACATCGCAGGTCAATAGCAGCCATTCTGGTATTCTCCCCTAAAACCCGGCTATCCAGGTGGGTTGGCTCCGGAAGGGAGGAAGATGAATTACGAGGAGGTCAACGCCGCTCACGCCGTCAGCGAGCGCGACCCGTTTACAGAGGACCGATACCGGCAGTTCGCTCGCCACCTTCGATCCGGGGCCGTTCTCGACGTTGGCTGCAACACCGGGCGCGGCGGGCAGGTACTCGCGGGACGGTTCACCGTCACCGGTCTGGACGCCGTGAGGGCCAGGATCGACCAACTGCCAGACTGCTACGCAGAAGGCATCTATGGCGTCTCTACAGCCATACCGGTGAGTGACGAATCCTACGACGCGGTGGTAGCCGGGGAGTTCCTGGAGCACCTCAGACCGCCGGACGTGGACGCTACGCTGGCAGAATTTTTCCGGGTGCTGAAGATCGGTGGGCGATTGCTGCTGACGACACCGAACCCCGACAGCCTGAAGCTGAAGCTCAAGGGCGGTACGGTGCTCGGGCACGCCCACGTCTCCCAGCACTTCCCGTCGGTGCTGAAGCTGCGACTCAAAATGGCGGGCTTCTCAGGGGTGCGTCTGCTGGGCAGCGGAAAGTCGTCGCGCTATCTCGGGGAGCGGTTCCCGCTCTGGGCCTACGGCAGCTATCTGGCCATCGGTGACAAGCGGTAGATCAGCAGGAGAGTCGG
>JBFISC010000224.1:0-5534 GCA_041608775.1 Pseudomonadales bacterium
CACCTCTACGAGCGGGACTGCTCGATCCAGCGCCGCCACCAGAAGGTCATCGAAGAAGCCCCCTCCCCGTTCCTCGACGAAGCCACGCGCCGCGCCATGGGCGAGCAGGCGGTGGCCCTGGCCCAGGCGGTGGACTACTGCTCCGCCGGCACGGTGGAGTTCATCGTCGATGCCGACAAGAACTTCTACTTCCTCGAGATGAACACCCGCCTGCAGGTGGAGCACCCGGTCACCGAGCTGGTGACGGGCCAGGACCTGGTGGAACTGATGATCCGGGTCGCCGCCGGGGAAAGGCTGCCCTTGACCCAGGACGACGTGAAGCTGAAAGGCTGGGCCATGGAGGCACGGGTCTATGCCGAGGACCCGTTCCGCAACTTCCTGCCTTCCATCGGCCGCCTGACCCGCTACCAGCCGCCGACGGAGACGGCCCACGTGCGCGTCGATACGGGCATCGAGGAAGGCAGCGAGGTGACCATGTTCTACGATCCGATGATTGCCAAGCTGGTGACCTACGGCGAGAACCGGGACGCCGCCATCGCGCACATGGCCGATGCCCTCGACGCCTACTATATCCGTGGCGTGAGCCACAACATCAGCTTCCTGAACGCGCTGATCCTGCATCCGCGGTTCAAAGAAGGCCGGCTCACCACCAACTTCATAGCCGAGGAATATCCCGACGGCTTTCATGCCGCCGACGTGCCGCAGAGCAATTCGCTGATCCCGATCGCCGTCGCGGCCGTGGTGCACCAGCGGCACGTGACCCGCACCGCCGACCTCACCGGGCAGATCCGCCGCTTCCACCGCCTCATCCGCCACGACTGGGTCGCCGTGGTCGGCAAGAGCCACTACCCCCTGACCGTGAAGGAGGTGGACCACGGCTTCGACGTGGTTCACCAGGGGGACGTCTATCGGGTCGTCACCGACTGGCACTTCGGCGAGCGCCTGATCCGCGCGGAGGTGAACAATCGCGCCGTGACCGTGCAGGTCGACCCGTACCGCGCCGGCTACCGGCTGTTCCACCGCGGCGCCGAGATCGAGCTGTTGATGCTCTCACCCGCCGAGGCGGAGCTGACCCGGCACATGCTCGAGAAGAAGCCCCCGGACCTGTCGAAGTTCCTCCTCTCTCCCATGCCCGGACTGTTGATGCGGCTGCTCGTGGCGGAGGGCGAGGAGGTCAAGGCCGGCGAGGAGCTCGCCGTGGTGGAGGCGATGAAGATGGAAAACAGCCTGCGGGCTGCCGACGACGGCGTGGTGAAGAAGATTCTCGCCGGCGAGGGCGACAGCCTGGCGGTGGATCAGCCAATCCTCGAGTTCGAGTGAGCCGGGGCCGCCAGACCTCAGGGCGGACGCGAGCCCATCACAGCAGCAGCAGCGCCGCGGCGACGCCGCCGATCACCACCAGGGCGGCCACCAGCCGTAGCATGCCGCTGTCCTCGCGGGCGTTGATCTTCTGCGGGGCTCGGGCGTCTGCCTGGGCGGCAGCGGCATCCACCAGCGCCTTTGCTTCCCTCAGATCGAGCCCCCGCTGCTCGCGGAGGATCTTCACCGCCTCGATCCGCCGCCCGGCCTGAATGGCCAGCAGCGCCTCGGTGGGCAGCGATTCTCGCGGTGTCTGGCTCATGCGCCTGCTCCCTGCTTGTTTGGTTCCTGCAGCCCGGTCAGATGTGGTAGCCGGCCTCGAGATCGATCCGCCCCGGCCAGTCCTCGTCGAGAAACCCCACGTCGTCGAGCACCCGCAGCGCCACCATGTCGCTGTCGGCGGTGATCACCGGGCTGGGGTCGATGCGCACGCAGGCGCCCGCATACGTACCCGCGGCCGAGAACGTGCAAACCTGAACGTGGTCGCCGTCCAGAACCGGTAATGGAAACAGCACCTGATAGACCTGATCTCTCGCTTCGAAGTTGCCTGAGGTTTCCTCTATGACCTTTTGATTTTTATCGAACATTGCGATGTTCGCACCGCACCGGCCGACGATCGGCTTCTGGACGAACCCGGCGGTCCGCAGCGAGTCGGTGAGCTCGAAAGCAGACTCGAGCAGGTACGGATGATCCGGAAACAGCTCGCAGAGCACCGGCAGGATCGCCTTGTTGCTCGGGATCAGGGTCCACAGCGGCTCGTAGACCATGACCTCTGGACGCAGCAGCACGTCCACGAGCCGGGGCCGCGGGTGGCGTCCGGGCTGCTGCGGGAGGGTCACGTCGGCGGCATCGTCCTCGCACTCCTCGCGCAGCTGATCGAGCGCCGTCTCCCAGGCCCAGGTCTTCCACACCCAGAGAATGCGCTGGCCGTCGCCATCCACCACCTCGCCGGCCTCGTTCCAGTGCACGTCGGTCATGCCGTGCAGCAGCTTGGCGGGAACGCCCGCCGCCTGCAGCGACTCCTGCATGAACAGGCCGTGGTAGGTCTCTTCCAGATCCCGGTCGATCATGATGTGCAGCACGTCGCCGGGGCCACGCCGGCGGGCCGCGTCGCTGTCGCGCCAGGCATCCGCCAGCTCCTTGAGCAGCGGCGCCCCCGGGTCTCGGCCGACCTGGCAGCCGAAGTGGGCGGCCCAACGGCCCTGGATCTTGCCCGTGTCCATATGGCAGGAAGCAGAGTCGCAGTTGTACTCGTAGACCTTCAGCCCACGCGCAGAAAGACTGAAGTCGAAGCGTCCGGTGATCATCTGGCTGCGGCGGTTGTTCCACGATTGCTGGATGCGCGGCCAGACGGCTGGCGGGATGCCGAACTTCCCCAGCAGCGCATCGTCCCGGAGCACGTACTCGGTTGCATGCATGAACAGGGCGTGCAGCTCGTTGGTGGCCCGCTCAAGCTCCTCCAGCGCGGTCTCGGATATCACGAAGAAACGGTGCTGGTTGCGGTCCTGGGCGGCCAGCTTGTGTCCACCCATCATGGTCACGTAGGCAGCCTCGTCCGGGTTGGCGACGTTCAGCCAGGAGCTCGCACCCTGGCCCGCGTCCGGCACCAGCCCGAGCCCGATCTCGAACAGGCGCCGGTCCGGCTCCACGAACGTCTCGGCGCAGCGATCGTCGTCGGTCTGCATCACCCAGCCGAGGATCCCCGCTTCGCCGAAGCCGCAGCGCAGCCAGTAGGCGCCGTCCTCGGTGGTCTTGGCCGGAATCTCCCGCGCCCACGGCTGGCCGGGCGGCCAGTGCTGATGGTCGAAGTTCTGCTCGGCGATCCGCACCCGGTCCGGCAGAGCTTCCACGACCACGGCGACGTGGCCGGTGTGCTCGAAAGTGCCGCCTTCATCCCAGATCAGCAGACTGCCGGGCTCCGGCCGGCGTCGCGCGCCGTTGCGGAAAGACCGCAGCGGCAGCAGCTCGCCGCTGTCCACCCGGCGCACGGTGCGCAGCCGGAAGATCTCGTAGGCCATGGCCACGTCGTCGAAGATGTAACCGCGGTTCAGGTACATCCAGCGGCGGGCGAATTCCACGCACTGCCACTTGTAGCCCATGTATACGCCGTCGAGATAGCTGCGGAAGGCACGGCGATCGGGATACTCGGCGTCGTCGGCGCTGTCGTAGTCGGACGAGTAGGCGGCGACGCCCCCGCTGGCGACCCCGAGCACCGTGCCGAAGGTTGCGGGCGGCAGCTTGTGTTGCGCTGTCATGTCGAGGCCACGCACCGTCCCATGCAACTGATCATCCTGCCGACGCGACCCTCGCTTCGCCTACTTCCTCGAGCTCGATCAGAGTGCCGCAGAAGTCCTTCGGGTGGAGGAACACCACCGGCAGGCCGTGGGCACCGATGCTCGGCTTGCCGTCCCCGAGCACCCGGGCCCCGCTGGCCTTCATCTGCTCGATCGCGGCCTGGATGTCCGCCACCTCGTAGCAGACGTGGTGCATGCCGCCGCTCGGGTTGTTGCCGAGGAACTTCGCCACCGGCGAGTTTTCACCCAGCGGGTGCAGCAGTTCGATCTTGGTGTTGGGCAGCTCGACGAACACCGTCGTCACGCCCTGATCCGGCAGCGGAACCGGCTCCGACACCGTCGCGCCCAGGGTCGCCCGGTACAGGTCCGTGGCCGCGGCGAGATCCGGCACGACGATGGCGAGGTGATTGAGCTTTCCGATCATCAACGACTCCATTCTCTTACAGTTTCAATAGGTTATCGATTTTTCCCAGGAATCATCTTAAGAATCTGGCTGGCCGCGTCAGGGATGTCCGAGCCGGGGCCGAAGATGGCGTGGACCCCGGCGTCGAGCAACGCCTGGTAGTCCTGGCGGGGAATCACCCCCCCGCACACCACGATTACGTCCTCCAGCCCCTCGGCCTTGAGCCGCTCGATGAGCTCGGGGACGAGGGACTTGTGACCGCCGGCCAGGGTGGACACACCGACCACCTGCACCCCCTCCTGCCGGGCCAGGGTGGCAGCCTCGGCCGGCGTCTGGAACAGCTCGCCCATGCTGACCCGGAAGCCGAAGTCGTTGAAGGCGTTGGAGATGACTTTGGCGCCGCGGTCATGGCCATCCTGGCCCATCTTCACCACCAGGATGCTGGGCGGCGCGCCCTCCACCTCGGTGAACAGCTTGATCTCGTCGCGGACCCGGGCGAACCGCTCGTCGCCATCGTAGCTCCCGGCATAAACGCCGGGCGTCATCCGCGCCACCGCGTGATGACGACCGTAGACCTTCTCCAGGGCAGCCGAGATCTCTCCCACGGTGGCCCGGGCCCGGGCCGCGTCAATCGAGAGCGCGAGCAGGTTGCCGCTATCGTCGCTCGCCGCCCGGGTGAGCGCGTCGAGGGCCCTTTCCACCGCGGCGGGATCGCGCTCGCGGCGCACCTCCTCCAGCCGGCGAACCTGAGAATCCCGGACCCGGGCGTTCTCCACCGCCAGCACGTCGTACTGGGAGGTGTCCTCCTCCAGCCTGTACTTGTTGACGCCGACGATTACATCCTCGCCGCGCTCGATCCGCGCCTGGCGCTGGGCGGCCGCCTCCTCGATCCGTTGCTTCGGCATGCCGGATTCCACGGCATGGGTCATGCCGCCGAGTTCCTCCACCTCGTCGATGAGCCTGCGCGCGTGCTCGACGATGGCATCAGTCAGGCTTTCAACGTAGTAGCTGCCGCCGAGGGGATCGACGGTGCGGGTGATCTGAGACTCCTCCGCGAGGATGATCTGGGTGTTGCGGGCAATGCGAGCAGAGAACGGCGTCGGCAGCGCGATGGCCTCATCGAAGGCGTTGGTGTGCAGGCTCTGGGTGCCGCCGAGCACTGCGGCGAGGGCCTCGATGGTGGTCCGCACCACGTTGTTGTAAGGGTCCTGCTCCTGCAGCGACACCCCGGAGGTCTGGCAATGCGTGCGCAGCATCAGAGACGCCGGCTTCTTCGGTTCGAACTGCGCCATCAGCTCGTGCCAGAGTATGCGCGCCGCCCGCAGCTTGGCGATCTCCATGAAGAAATTCATGCCGATGCCGAAGAAAAACGAAAGGCGGGGCGCGAATCGATCCACGTCCAGTCCACTTGAAAGCGCCGCGCGAACATACTCGATGCCGTCGGCGAGCGTGAACGCGAGTTCCTGCACGCAGGTGGC
>JBFISC010000225.1:0-5529 GCA_041608775.1 Pseudomonadales bacterium
AGCAGCCATGCGCTGGAAGCGCTGGAAGCCGTGCTGGTCGCCGGCGTGTTCGATCAGCAGGTGAGCGTGCTGTTCAGCGGTGACGGTGTCTGGCAGCTGCTTATCGGCCAGGACGGCAGCGCCGTGGAGCGCCGCACGATCGAGAAGATCGCCCGGGCGCTGCCTCAGTACGACGTCACCGACCTGTACGCGTGCGGCGACTCCCTGGCCGCCCGCGGCCTGACCGCGGAGGATCTCGCGCTGCCGGTCACGGTCGTGACACAGGAGCAGCAGCGTGTGCTGATCGCGGCCCAGCATGCGGTGGTGAACGATTGACATGACCGCACTCCACCTGGTCAACCATGCCGCTGCGCTGCGCGACTGCCTCGCGGTTGCCGCCGACGACGACGCGGTTCTGCTGATCGAGAACGGTGTCTACATGGCAGCCAAGGAAATCGCGCCGGCGCGCCCGCTGTACGCCCTGGACGTCGACGTGGGTGCCCGCGGACTGGCCGACCGCCTCGCCGATCACGTGCAGGTCGTCACCGACGCGGACTTCGTCGGCCTGGTAGTCGCTCACAGCCCCATCGTCACCTGGCGCTGACGTGCTGCCCGCGCGCGACAAGGAGGGCTATCTGGTCGATCTCTCGGCCTGGGACGAATCCGTCGCCGTTGCCCTTGCCCGGGAGGAAGGGGTCGAGCTCGGCCCCGGGCACTGGGAGCTGATTCGCCTGATCCGGGACTTCTACCGCAGCTACGAGGTGGCGCCGGCAATGCGGGTGCTGGTGAGGCACACCCGGGAGGCGCTGGGCGAGGACAAGGGCAACTCGATCTACCTGATGACCCTGTTTCCGGGTAGTCCGGCCAAGCTGCTGGCGAAGATCGCCGGACTGCCGCGACCCACCCACTGCCTCTAGCGAGTGCGCTCCAGCGGGCGCGGCTCAGCCTCGGCGATAGCCCACCACGTTGCCGATGATGGCCGTGGTGGGGCCTGTCACGGCCGCCGCCCGCACCCGCGCCGCCAGGTCGGCCACGGTGCCCTGGACGATCTGCTGTTCCGGCAGCGTCGCTTTCTCCACCAGCGCCGCCGGCGTCTCCGGCGGCATGCCGTGCTCCATGAGCCTGTCGAGGATCTCCTCCAGGCCCGGCAATCCCATGTAGACGACCAGCGTCTGGTCCGGCCTCGCCAGCTCCGGCCAGTCCAGGTTGACCCGGTCGTTCTGGCGGTGCCCGGTGACGAACCGCACCGACTGAGAGACGTTGCGGTGGGTGAGCGGGATCCCGGCGTAGCTCGCGGCGCCGATGCCCGCCGTGATGCCCGGCACCACCACGCAGTCGATGCCGGCCGCCGCCAGGGTCTCGATCTCCTCGCCGCCGCGGCCGAAGATGAAGGGATCGCCACCTTTGAGTCGCACCACGGTTCGCCCCGCCTGGGCATGTTCCAGCAGCAGCGCGTTGATGCCCTCCTGGCGGATGCCGGGAAAGCGGCGGCGTTTCCCCACGTAAACCTTCTCCGCATCGCGGCGGGCATAGTCGAGGATGGCCCGGTTCACCAGGTTGTCGTAGAGCACCACGTCGGCCTCCTGGAGCAGGCGCAGCGCTTTCAGCGTCAGCAGCTCCGGGTCTCCCGGGCCGGCACCCACCAGCGCCACCAGCCCGGCGCCCGATGCTCCGTCGGCCCCGGTGCCGCCGGCCTCCTGCAGCAGCCGCTCGAATCGGCTCTCCGCGTCCCGGTCATCACCCCGGAAGACGAAATCGGCGACCTCACCGGTAATGACCTGCTGCCAGAGCCGCTGGCGGGCCGGGATGCCGTGCAACGCTGCCTTCACCCGCTCGCGACGAGCGGCGATGAATCGGGCCAGGTGACCGAGCCGCGCGGGCAGCCGCGCCTCGATCCAGCTGCGGACCAGGCGCGCCAGGGTCGGTGAGCTGCCGCCGGTGGAGATCGCCACCAGCACCGGCGAGCGATCCACCAGCGCGGGGAAGATGGCGCTGGAGAATTCCGGCTGATCGACGGCGTTGACCAGCACCTGGCGGGCGCTGGCGGCCCGGAAGATGCTCTCGTTGACGGCGGCGTCGTTGGTGGCGGCGACGATGAGGTAGTGTCCGGCTACGTCCTCGGCGGCGAACGGCCGCTCGTGCACCGTAAATTCGTGAGCATCGATCAGCGCCCGGGTCTCCGCCGCCAGCGACGGCGCCACGATCTCCACCGCGGCGCCGGCCCGCAGCAGCAGCTCGAGCTTGCGTCTGGCGACCCCACCGCCGCCCACCAGCAGCACCGGCTTGTCGCGCAGGTCGAGGAACAGAGGCAGGTAGTCCATGGGTCGTCTTACCTGTCGGGCCTACCTCAGACTGACGATCGACTCCCCGTCGAGGTAGGGCCGCAACGCGTCCGGAACGTAAATCCTGCCATCACCGTCCTGGAAGTTCTCGAGCAGCGCCACCAGCGTTCGTCCGACGGCCAGGCCGGAACCATTAAGAGTGTGCACCAGCTCCGGCTTTCCGGACACCGGGTCGCGGTATCGGGCCTGCAGGCGGCGCGCCTGGAAGTCAGCGAAGTTGCTGCAGGAAGAGATCTCCCGATAGGCGTTCTGGCCCGGCAGCCAGACCTCCAGATCGATGGTCTTGGCGGCGGAAAAACCGAGGTCTCCGCCGCACAGCACCACGGCCCGATAGGGCAACTCGAGCTTTCGGAGAATCGCTTCGGCATGCCCGGTGAGGGCTTCCAGCGCGTCCCAGGACGTCGCCGGCTCCACCAGCTGTACCAGCTCGACCTTCTCGAACTGATGTTGGCGGATCATGCCCCGGGTGTCGCGGCCGTAGCTGCCGGCCTCGCTGCGGAAACAGGGCGTGTGCGCCACATGGCGAACGGGCAGCCGGTCGGCGGGAAGAATGACGTCGCGGTAGATGTTGGTGACCGGGACCTCCGCGGTGGGGATCAGGTAGTAGTCGTCATCGCCCTGCAGCCGGAACTGATCCTCGGCGAACTTCGGCAGCTGTCCGGTGCCGAACAGGGAATCGGCGTTGGCGATGAACGGCACGTAGACTTCCTCGTAACCGTGCTCCCGGGTGTGAGTATCGAGCATCAGCTGGGTCAACGCCCGCTGCAGGCGCGCGGCGACCCCGCGCAGCACCACGAACCGACTGCCCGTGATCTTGGCGGCGGTCTCGAAGTCCAGGGCACCGTCGGCGCCCAGATCCACGTGGTCGCGAGGCTCGAAGTTGAAGCGCGGAATGGCGCCCCAGCGCCTCAGCTCCAGGTTGCTGGACTCATCCTCACCCGCGGGCACGGATCCGTCCGGCAGGTTCGGGATGCCCTCGAGAAACGCCCGCAGCTGCCCCTGCACCGCCTCGAAATCCGCCTTCGCGCGGTCCAGGCTGTCACCCAGGTGCTTGACCTCCTCGAGCAGTGGCGCGATGTCCTCACCGCGGGATTTCGCCCGGCCGATGGCTTTCGACTTGACGTTCCGTTCGTTCTGCAGCCGCTCGCTTTCGCCCTGGAGCCGCTTGCGCTCTTCCTCCAGCCTGATGAAGGCGGCGACATCCAGGGTATGGCCTTTACGCGCCAGGCGAGCAGCCACGCCCCCGGGGTCCTGCCGCAGCAGTTTCATATCCAGCATAAGTTCATCCCGGACTGGCGGCCTCGAGCCACCTGGTCAACCATCCGCGAGGCGCTGCCCGAGCAGCGCCATCAGCACGCACAGCAGCACGCTCGCCAACACGTAGCCGAGCGCCTGAACCTGCCGCCCGGTCTCCATCAGCGCCACGGTCTCCAGAGAGAACGCCGAGAAGGTGGTGAACCCACCCAGAACCCCGACCACCAGCAGGTACCGGCCCCAGCTGTCGAACCAGGGCTGCTGCTGGCCGAAGCCCCACAGCAGGCCGATGGCAAACGAGCCGGCGATGTTAATGGCTAAGGTGGCCCAGGGGAACCGACCGGGCAGGAACAACCAGGTGGAGATCAGGAACCGGGCAACGGCCCCGACCCCGCCGCCCAGTGCCACCCAGCAGGCTGCCCTGATCACGATTCCGCGTCCCGGGCCCGCAGAAGCTCAAGGCGGGCTCGGATCTTCGCCTCCAGGCCCCGCTCCGTGGGCTGGTAGTAGCGGACCGGATCGAGTCCTTCAGGCCAGTAGGATTCCCCCGCGGCGTACGCGTCGGCTTCGTCGTGGGCATAGCGGTACCGGGCGCCGTAGCCGAGCCGTTTCATCATCCCCGTCGGTGCGTTGCGCAGGTGGAGCGGGACCGGGTCGGACGGCGAGTCGGCGACGTGGGCACGGGCGGCATGGTAGGCCCGGTAGGCGGCGTTGCTCTTCGGCACGCTGGCGAGATAGAGGACCGCCTGCGCCAGCGCCAGCTCGCCCTCCGGCGACCCGAGGCGCTCGTAGGCATCCCAGGCCGCCAGCGTCAGCTGCAGGGCCCGGGGGTCGGCATTGCCGACATCCTCGCTCGCCATCCGCACCACCCGGCGGGCCACGTAGGCCGGATCGCAGCCGCCGTCGAGCATGCGGCACAGCCAGTACAGCGAGGCGTCCGGATCGCTGCCGCGCACGGCCTTGTGCAGCGCAGAGATCTGCTCGTAGAAGACGTCGCCACCCTTGTCGAAGCGGCGGTAGCGACTGCCGGCGGCCTCCAGCACCAGCGCTTCATCCACCTCTCCCTCCGCCAGCTGCCCGAGCACGTCCAGCAGGTTCAGCAGGCGACGCGCGTCGCCATCGGCCAGATCCACCAGGGTTTCTCTTGCGGCGGCGGTCATGACGATGGGGACCTCCCGGGACAGCGCGCGATCGACGACCGTGAGCAACTCGTCCCTGGCAAGCGGTTTCAGCACGTAGACCCTGGCCCGGGACAGCAGCGCGGCATTCACCTCGAAGGAAGGATTCTCCGTGGTGGCACCGATGAACGTCACCGTGCCCTTCTCCACATGAGGCAGCAGCGAATCCTGCTGAGCCTTGTTGAAGCGATGCACCTCGTCGACGAACAGCACGGTCGCTTCGCCCAGATCGCGGGCGGCTTCGGCCTCGGCGATGGCCGCCCGGATGTCCTTCACGCCCGCGAGCACCGCGGACAGAATGATCCAGCGTGCGCCGCTGCGGGCAGCCATGAGCCGCGCCAGCGTGGTCTTGCCGGTGCCCGGCGGGCCCCACAGCAGCATGGAGTGGAGCCTGCCCGACTCCACCGCCCGCGCCAGGGGCTTGCCCGGATCGAGCAGGTGACGCTGCCCGACGAACTCATCGAGGCTGCGTGGCCTCAGCAGTTCTGCCAGCGGGGTCCCGGCCGGGGTGTCACCCGCCGATGACATCGGTGTCCGGCGGCACCTCGAGGACGAAGGTCTGGGCGTCGATGGGCGCCGCGTCCGGATCGGGCTCGAAGCGGATCTCCGTGCGCTGTCCCAGATGATCGAGGATGTCGAGCCCGGACAACCCCAGCTCGTCGAAGTGCAGCACGATCTCGCGGTACAGGGTGTCGTCCGCCGTCGGCTCGATGACGAAGGAGTCGCCGCTGGCGTCGGCAATCCGCATGACCTCGAAGTTCTCGGTGAGTGCCACC
>JBFISC010000226.1:0-5427 GCA_041608775.1 Pseudomonadales bacterium
GATGCGCCGTCTCGATGACGGAGCGGATGAGCCGCGTCACGGCCTCGTTGCCCTCGTCGAACAGCCCTTTGAGCCGGGCCGAATCGCGATCGACGCCGAGCACGAGCTGCGTCAGATCGTTGCTGCCGATCGAGAAGCCGTCGAAGTGGCGGGCGAACTCGTCGACGAGAATCACGTTGTTCGGGATCTCGCACATGACATAGACCTCGACACCACCGCGCCCGCGCTCGAGCCCGTGCTGCGCCATGCACGCCAGCACCTTGCGGGCTTCGTCCACCCGACGGCAGAACGGGATCATGAGCTTGACGTTGTTGAAACCCATGCTGTCGCGAACCCGGCACATCGCCGCGCACTCCAGGGCGAAACCCGCCTCGTAGGCCGGGTGTGCGTAGCGGGCCGCGCCGCGGAAACCGAGCATTGGGTTCGGCTCCTCCGGCTCGAAGTCGCGGCCGCCGAGCAGGCGCGCGTACTCGTTGGTCTTGAAGTCCGACAGGCGCACGATGACCGGTTTCGGGTAGAACGCCGCAGCGATGGTGGCTACCCCTTCCGCCAGGGTGCTGACGAAGTACTCGGCAGGGTCGCGGTGACCCTCGGCGAGCTTCAGCAGCGCGGCGCGATCCTCCTCGCTGGTGATCTTCTGCGGCTCTGCCGCCGCCATCGGATGAACGCGGACGTGCTCGTTGATGATGAACTCCAGCCGCGCGAGACCGACGCCGTCCGCCGGCAGGCCGGCAACGCGGAACGCGATGTCCGGGTTGCCCACGTTCAGCATCAGCGCGGTCTTCGGTCGTGGCAGGTCGGAGAGATCGGTCTCCGTGCACTCGAAGTTGAGGATGCCGGCATAAATGCGGCCGGTTTCACCTTCACAGCAGACAACGCTCACCTCGTCGCCGTCCGACAGGGTCGTGGTGGCATCGCCGCAGCCGACCACGGCGGGAATGTCCAGCTCCCGCGCGACGATGGCGGCATGGCAGGTCCGGCCGCCGCTGTCGGTGACCAGGGCGCCGGCGTGGCGCATCACGGTGCCCCAGTCCGGGGTCGTGGTCGTCGCCACGAGGATTTCCCCGGGCTCGAATCTGCTCAAGTCGCTCGGATCACGGATCAGCCTCACGCGCCCGCTGGCGATGCTCTGGCCTACGGCTCTGCCCTGGGACAGCACCTGACCGCGTTCCAGCAGGCGGTAGCTCCTGAGCAGGTCCGGATGGTGTCTGGAAGCGACCGTTTCCGGGCGCGCCTGGACCACGTAGAGGCTGTCGTCCAGGCCGTCGCGCGCCCACTCGATGTCCATCGGCACTGGGCGGCCGGCGCGCTCCGAGTAGTGGGTTTCGATGCGCACGGCCATCTCGGCGAGCCGGACGGCCTCTTCGTCGCTGATGGCGTAGCGGTTGCGCAGCTCGAGCGGGGTCGGCTCGGTGCGGGTCGCGTTGCTGTCGCCGCCATCGGCATAGACCATGCGGATCGTCTTGCTGCCGCGTCGGCGGCGGATCACGTGGCGATAACCCTTTGCCAGCGTCGGCTTGTGCAGGTACATCTCGTCGGGATCCACCGCGCCCTGGACGATGGTCTCGCCCAGCCCGTAGGCGGCCGTGATCAGGACGACGTCGCGGAAACCCGTTTCGGTGTCGAGGGTGAACATCACCCCGCTCGCGCCGAGATCGGATCGGACCATCTTCATCACGCCGACCGAGAGCGCGACATCGGCGTGGTCGAAACCGTTGTTGATCCGGTACTGCACGGCGCGGTCCGTGAACAGGCTGGCCATGCAGCGCCGGCAGGCTTCCACCAGCCGGGGCCCGCCGGGGACGTTCAGAAAGCTGTCGTGCTGACCGGCAAAGCTCGCTTGCGGCAGATCCTCGGCGGTCGCCGAGCTGCGCACTGCCACCGTCATCTCCGCGCCGTACTCGTCGGCAAGACGCTGCTGGGCAGCCTCGATCTCCGCCTCCAGCCCGTCGGGCAGACGCGCTTCCCGTACCAGCCGGCGGCATTCCGCGGCGGCGCGATGGAGCGCGTCGGGATCATCACCGCCGCCGAGCGGTGCGAGGAGCTTCTCGAGCGGCGCCGCCAGACCGTTCTCCTGAATCAGCGCCCGGTAGGCGTCGGCGGTGATGGCGTAGCCGTTCGGCACCGGCACGTCCTGGGCCCCAAGCGCCCGGTACATCTCGCCGACAGACGCGTTCTTGCCCCCGACGAGTCCGACGTCGTCGTTGCCGAGCTCCGAGAACCAGCGGATGTAGCGTGCGGAAGCTCCGCTCATGGCGCGCCGGAGGTCAGGCGCTCTGCCAGAGAACGAAGGGCCGCGTCGCTGGTATCGCCGAGCTGCAACGGCGGATGGGGCTTGCTGCCCGCGACGATTTCCTTGAGCCGTGCCGTCACGGCGGTGCTGTCTTTGCCGGCGAGACTCATCGGGCCGGCATGACAGGTCAGGCAGGAATCCACGGCGGGCGCGGGACCGGTCTCTGAGGGCTCGGCGGCCGCGCTGAGCTGCGCCGGTCCGGCGCCGGCATCGCAGCCGATCAGCATGGCGAGCAGCAGCGGCGTCAGGATCAGGCTCGGTCCGAAGTGGGTCATGTCGATTCCTCCTTGATGGGTGAGGCGGCTGGCCGGATCACGGTCCGGCGAACCAGGGTTCCTGGGTGAACGCGCCGAGCACGTCGCGGCGGCTGATCAACCCGACCAGGCGGCCTTCTTCGACCACCGGGCATCGATGCAGCGGGGACTCGGCGAACAGCTCGGCGGCATCCATCAGGTTGTCGTCCGGGTGCATGGTTCGGACCTCCCGCGTCATGCAGCGCGCTACCGGCCCGCCACTCTCGTCGTGATATCCGGCCTGCAGCACCGTGCGGATGCAGTCGCGCTCGGTGAGCATGCCCACGAGCCGGCCGGCGTCGTCCACGACCGGCATGCCGGAGAGATTGCGAGCGATCAGAGTCCGCACCGCGCGCAGCAGCTCGACGTCCTCGCGCACGGTCACCAGATTGGTCTGCATGTAGTCCCTGACTCGAAGCGTTCGTTTTGCCATGAGCTGCTCCCTCAGCCGCCGAAGTCGTCGAGCATGATGCTGTCCCGATCCACGCTCAGGTCCTCCAGCATGGTCATCACGGCCCGCGTCATGACCGGGGGCCCGCAGAGATAGTACTCCGCCTCCTCCGGCGCGGGGTGGTGTGCCAGGTAGCGGTCCAGCAACACCCGGTGAATGAAGCCGGTGGGGCCGTCCCAGGGCTCGTTTCCGGGTTCCGACAGCGCCGCGCAATAGCGGAAGTTGTCGTGGCGTCGAGCGAGCGCCTCGAACTCCTCGCGGTAGCAGAGCTCCCGGCGCGAGCGCACCCCGTACCAGAAGCTGATCGGCATGTCCGCGTTCCTGCTCAATAGATCCAGGATCATGGCCCGCATCGGCGCGACCCCGGCGCCGCCGCCGACGAAGATCTTCTCGCGATCGGTGTCCAGCAGGTGGAACGTGCCGAAAGGGCCGGACAGCGGGACGCTCTGCCCGGGTCGTAGGGTGAACGCCCAGGACGAAACCCTGCCAGGCGGGGTGTCTTCCGGCGCCTTTGGAGGTGGCAGCGCGAGCCGTATCACCAGCTTGATGATGCCCTTCTCCCCCGGGTGGCTTGCCAGCGAGTAGGCGCGGAAGGTGGGCTCCGGGATGGTCACGGACAGCGGGCGGAGCGGCTCCCAGTCGGCACGGAACGCGTCGGGCACGGCAACGGCCGCCAGGTCGACGCGGCCGGGCGGCGCTTCCAGCAGCACGTAGTCGCCGGCCCGATAGCTCAGGTTCCGGTCGGGCGGCGGCGCCAGCGACAGCTCCACCAGGAGCGGCGCGAGGAAACGGCTGGTTTCCAGCGTCGCGCTCCAGGGGCGGGCCGCCATGATCTCGGGCGGCAGCTCGATGGCCAGATCTTCGCGCACCGTGACCATGCAGGCGAGCCGGATTCCGGCGGCGATGTCGCTGGGCCGAAGGTGGTTCTGCTCCGCCGGCAGCAGGGGGCCCGCGCCGCTGATCACCCGCACGCGGCATTGCCCGCAGCTGCCGCGGCCGCCGCAGGCGGCCGGCAGCGCGATGTCGGCATCCGCCAGCGACTGCAGCAGCCGGTCTCCGGTCTCCGCCTCGATGGTGCGCTGACCGTTGATGTCGACGCTGACGGTGCCTTCCGGCATGAGCGCGTGGCGGGCCGCCAGCACCACGGCGGCCAGCGCCACCACGACGGCGGTGAACAACAGCATGGCGATGGCGATTTCCAGCACGGCGCCGGTCCCTCAGGGCGCCGTCAGGGCGGCCGGGTTCCGGCGCAGCCGCTGCAGCAGCGGACCGTAGCCGTCCGGGCCCAGCCAGCGCTGGACCAGATCCCCCACCGCCAGACTGGTCAACGATGCACCGGAGATCAGGTCGATCTGGTAGGCCCGATCCTGGGGCTTGCGCGCGACCCCGATGCGGACCTCGCCGGAGGGGTCGATGGTGCGCCTGCCGATCCAGGCGCCGAGCCAGGCCGGATCCTCGATGCGGTCGCCGATGCCGGGCGTTTCTCCATGCCGGTAGATGATCAGGGCGGCGACGGTCACCAGATCTTCTTCGAGCGCCAGATAGCCCTGGATGGTGGACCACATGCCCGTGCCGTCGACGGGCAGCACCAGCCGCCGCAGGGCGCCTTCCTGCCAGACGAGGTAGATGGGGACGTAGCGTAGCCGGTCCGCTGCGGCCGGATCGGCGCTGGACCAGTGATCGTAGCTCCAGGGGTCGGTGAACATCGCCGGCTCGGTGAACTCCCCCGAGGGCAGGTCGACGATTCGGGCATCGAGGTCGAGAAAGGCAGCCACCACGGCAGCGTTGTCGAGATCCGCGGCCGTCATGCCGGCCGCGTCCACGATCGCCCGGTTCCGTTCGACCTGGGTCCAGGCCTGCTGCATCGGCCGCAGCAGATAGACGGAGCTGGCGACCATGGCCGAGCACACCAAGGCCACGGCCGCGGCGGTGAGCAGCGTGCGGGTAATGCTCTCGGTCTTCAGTGCCGCCTCCAGGGCGTCGCCCGACGGTGGCCATCCTGACAACCCGTCCGCGAATCCGCCCTACGTGGATATCACAATGCTTTCGTTTCGGCAGGCTGCTAGATTCCGTGCCGACAAACGCGAGGTCAATGGGTAATGGGTCGATCCTGCACGGGGCTGGCGCTGGGGGTGCTGCTGGCGGTCTGCGCCGCAGGCGCCAGCGCGCAGCCAGCCTGTCAAGCTTGTCATGGTGCGGTCGTCGAGGCGGGGCTCAGCCATCCCCTCGGCGAGGGCGTCGGAGCGACCTGCGAGGGCTGTCATCGGGATGCGGAAGGACACGCGGCCAATCCCGCCGCGGCGTCCGGGATGATGACCTTCGCCGGAGAACTGCCGTCGGCACGGGCGGACGCCTGTGGCGAGTGTCACGCCGCGGCGCACCCGGTCGGC
>JBFISC010000227.1:0-5380 GCA_041608775.1 Pseudomonadales bacterium
GAGGAGGGTGAAGCCCCTCGGGGCGCGGCTCGGACGGCTACAGATCCTCGAAGCGGATGTCGGCATTCAGACCTTCGCCACCCTCGGCGCCGTCGGCACCCAGGGAAAACAGGGCGAAGCCGCTAGGGGTACGTTCGTAGACGTAGGGAGAGCCCCAGGGGTCCGTAGGGAGCGATTTGATGTACCCCTCGGGGTTGTAGTTCTTCGGCTCCGGAAAGCCGCTGGGGCGCGTTACCAGCGCCTCCAGGCCCTGCTCGCTGGAGGGGTACTGAAAGTTGTCCAGGCGGTAGATGTCCAGGGCGTTGCCGAGGTTTCGCAGATCGCTCTGGGCGGCCGTGACCCGGGCCTGGTCCGGCCGGCCGAGCAGGTTGGGCACGATCACGGCACCGAGAATACCGATGATCACCACCACCACCAGGATCTCGATCAGGGTGAAACCGCGAGCCCGCCGGTTACTTCTCACCATGTCGGAAAATCCTCTGTAACCATTTGTTGCAGTTCAATTAATTGTAGCGCAATTCCGTCGAACGCATAGGCCCTCAGCGGCGGAAATGGTAACGCAGCCCGAGCCGGACCGCGTCGGCGTCGTCGGCGATCTCGACCCCGGCCAGCAGCGCCAGCTGAGGCTGCAGATGGATCACAGCGCCCAGCTCTCCGCCCAGATCGTCGCCGGATTCGTCCAGATCCACGTATTTGAGGGCGGCATTCAGCTCAATCTGTTCCGTGAGCAGCCAGCGGACCCCGGCGCGGAGAAACAGGCCGTCGTCGTCGAAATCACCGAAGCGGGTGTCGACCTCGGCGTCCAGGTAACCGCCGCCGAGCACCAGGTCCAGGTCCGGCGCCAGGGGCAGACGGACCCCGCCGCCGATCTCGATGCTGCGCGCATCCACGCCGCGCTCGAAGTCCACGTAGTCGATGTCGGCGGCCAGGAACAGCGACTGCGTGACCAGCACCGAACCGGCCACGAACAGCCCGTCGCCGTCGACGCCGGGGTTGTCCAGATCCACGCTCTGGTAGCCCCCCTCGAGGTAGTCGTAGCGCAGCTCGGCGCCCGTGGCGGTGGTGGCGGCGCTAGCGGCAGCAAGGACCAGGGCCGCGGCTGCAGCAGATCTCGGAATCACGCGCATGATGTACCTAATCTCCGGAATGGAACGTTTGCGGATGTTGAAACGGGCGCATGCGGCACCCGCCGTCTTCAGACCAGCTGATTCATGTTCAGAATCGGCAGCAGGATAGCCATTACGATGAACATCACAAGGCCCCCCATCACCACCAGCATCAGCGGCTCGAACAGCCGCACGAGGGTGGTGACGATGCGTTCGACCTCGGCCTGCTGATAGCGGGCCACCTTGTCCAGCATGCTGTCGAGCTGACCACTGGACTCGCCGCTGGCCACCATGTGCAGCAGCATCGGCGGGAAGTAGCCGACCCCCTCCAGCGCGACCCGCAGGCTGGAGCCCTCGCTGACCCGCTGGGTCGCGTCCGTCAGCCGGCGCTGCAACCACTTGTTGGACACCACCTCGCCGGCGATGTTCATGGCCTCGACCAGCGGCACCCCGCTGGAGGTGAGAATGCTCAGGGTATTGGCATAGCGGGCCGCGTTGCTGCTGCGGGTGATCCGGCTGATGAACGGCGCGCTCAGCTTCTGGCGGTCCCAGGCGAGACGGATGTTCGGCTGTGCCAGCAGCCAGCGGCCGCCGGCAACGCCCAGCACCACCAGGATGATCAGCAGCCACCAGTAGGCCTGGGCCCACTCCGACAGGGCGATCAGCACCCGGGTGGAGGTGGGCAGTTCCTGCCCCATGTTCTCGATCACCCCGACCATGTCGGGGACCACGTAGATCATCAGCGCGCCGACGATGCCGAACGCGAGCAGGGTCAGCACCACCGGGTAGAGCATGGCCATCTCGACGTCCCGGCGGGACTCGAACTGACGCTCCTGATAGTCGGCGAGGTTCTCGAGCACCCGGTCGAGAAAGCCGGACTGCTCGCCGGCGGCCACGGTGGAACGGTACAGGTCGTTGAAGCTGGACGGGTACTGAGCCAGGCTCGAGGCGAGGCTGTGGCCCTCGAGCACCCGGCTGCGGATGCCCATCACCAGCGCGCGCACGTGCTGCTTCTCGGATTGCTGGGCGACCGCCTGCAGGGCTTCCTCGATGGGCATGCTGGCGGCGACCAGGGTGCTCAGCTGCCGGGTCAGCAGCACCCGATCCAGCGGCCCGAGCCGCCGGGCGAAGCTGAAGCCGCCGCCCTGGCTGCGGGTCTTGCGCTCGGACGCCGGCTCCACGCTGAGGGGCACCAGGCCCTGATCGCGCAGCATCTGGCGGGTCTGCCGCAGGCTGTCGGCCTCCAGCACCCCGCGCTTCTGCTTGCCGCGCCCGTCGAGCGCTGCGTATTCGAATGCGGCCACCGTGGTCTATCCGCCCGTCACGGCCATCAGTCCTCCAGGGTGACCCGCAGTACTTCCTGCACCGTGGTCACCCCGCCGAGGATCTTGTCCCGGCCGTCGTCACGGATGCCGGGACAGGCGCGGCGCGCATAGGCGGCCATGTCCAGCTCCGAGGCGCGGTCGTGAATGAGCTGACGCATGGTGTCGTCGATGGCGATCAGCTCGTAGACCCCGGTGCGGCCGCGGTATCCGGACTGCTGACAGTGCTCGCAGCCCGCGGGGTCGTAGACCTTGGCGTGGGTCGCCCGGAGAAACGCCAGCTCGCCGGCGTTCGCCGGCCGCGCGGTCTTGCACTCGGGGCACAGCACCCGGACCAGCCGCTGGGCCAGCACGCCCACCAGGCTCGACGACAGCAGGAACGGCTCCACGCCCATGTCGATCAACCGGGTCACCGCGCCGACCGCCGTGTTGGTGTGCAGGGTGGACATCACCAGATGTCCGGTGAGGCTCGCCTGAACCGCGATCTCGGCGGTTTCCAGATCCCGGATCTCGCCCACCATCACCACGTCGGGATCCTGGCGCAGGATGGCGCGCAGCCCCCGGGCAAAGGTCATGTCGGCCTTGGTGTTCACCTGGGTCTGACCGATCCCGGGGAGGTTGTACTCGATGGGGTCCTCCACCGTCAGGATGTTGATGGTGGCGGTGGACAGCTCCGCCAGGGACGAGTACAGGGTCGTGGTCTTGCCGGAGCCGGTGGGGCCGGTGACCAGGAAGATGCCGTGGGGCTTGTTGACGATCTCCCGCAGCCGGGCCAGGGTCTTCTCGTCCATACCCAGGTTCTCGAGCCGCAGCCGTCCGCCCTGCTTGTCGAGCAGCCGCATCACCACCCGCTCGCCGTTGGACGACGGCAGCGTCGACACCCGCACGTCCACCTCCCGGCCGCCGATCCGCAGCGAGATCCGGCCGTCCTGGGGCACCCGCTTCTCGGCGATGTCGAGCCGCGCCATGACCTTGATCCGCGATACCAGCAGCGGCGCCAGCTGGCGCTTCGGCTTCACCACCTCGCGCATCACGCCGTCGACGCGGAAGCGCACCACCAGCTCCTTCTCGAAGGTCTCGATGTGGATGTCGGACGCGTTCTCGCGTATGGCCTCGGCGAGCAGCGCGTTGATGAGGCGGATGATCGGCGCGTCGTCTTCCTGCTCCAGCAGATCCTCGGTCTCCGGCACCGACTCCGCCAGGCTCGCCAGGTCCAGCTCGTCACCCATGTCCTCCACCATCTGGCGGGCCGCGGAGCTGTCCCGGGCGTAGGTGCTGGAGAGCAGGGATTCGAACTCCTCCTCCCCCACCATGCGCACCTTGATTGGGCGATTGGCAAACCGCTTGATCTCAGCGAGGGTGGTGAGCCCGGGCTGGGCCCTGCAGGCGACTGTCGACTGCCCGGCCGGCGTGGTCTCATCGAGCAGCAGCACGCCGAACCGGCGCGCGAAGGCGAACGGCAGCAGCCGCGCCACCTCGGCCCCGGGCGGCGGGATCTCGCTGTCTATGGATTCCAGATCGGCTTCGCTCATGGCTCGGGCCCCGTCGGCGACGATTGCGTGTGAATCATAGCAGTGGCTCCGGTCACCGCCCTAGGACGGCGCCACAGATTGGCGCCCCATTGCTGCCCCGCCCGGGCCCGATGGCATCCGCCGCGGATTTGATTACTATGGCGCAGCTTGGCTGTCCGGGGGTCCGCTTGAATTTCGTCGGCTCGCACATTCTTTCCGTGGATCAGTTCGACCGCAGCGCCATGGAACGGGTGTTCGCGGTGGCGGACGAGATGACACCCTACGCGCTGCGGCGCCGGATTACCCGGGTGCTGGAAGGCGCGATCCTGTCCAATATGTTCCTCGAGCCGAGCACCCGGACCCGGATTTCCTTCGGCTGCGCCTTCAACATGCTCGGCGGCGAGGTGCGGGAAACCACCGAAGTGAAGGCGTCGGCGCTGGCCAAAGGCGAGTCCCTGCACGATACCGCGCGGGTGCTCTCGGGCTACAGCGACGTGATCGCCATGCGCCACCCGGATGCCGGGTCGGTGGCGGAGTTCGCCAAGTCGAGCCGGGTGCCGGTGCTGAACGCGGGCGACGGCCCGAACGAGCACCCTAGCCAGGCGCTGCTCGACCTCTACACGATCAAGAAGGAGCTGAAGAGCCGCGACCGCGGCATCGACGGTCTGCGCATCGCCATGGTCGGCGACCTTAAGTATGGCCGGGCCGTGCATTCGCTGTGCAAGCTGCTGTCGCTTCACGACAAGGTTCACTACAAGCTGGTGGCCCCGCCGGGTCTGGGCCTGCCGGGAGAGACCACCGAGCTGCTGCGCGACAAGGGTCACCAGGTTTCGGAGTACGAGCAGCTGGAGCTCGGCATCGACCACGTGGACATCGTCTACGTGACCCGCACCCAGGAAGAGCGGTTTCCCAGCCAGGAAGAGGCGGACCGCTACCGCGGCCTGTTCCGGCTGAATCAGGCGATCTACACCCGGCACTGCGAGCCGAACACAGTGATCATGCACCCGCTGCCCCGGGATTCCCGGGCCCAGGCTCAGGAACTCGACGACGACCTCATCGAGAATCCCAACCTGGCGATCTTCCGCCAGACGGACAACGGGGTGCTGGTGCGGATGGCGCTGTTTGCGCTGGTTCTCGACGTGGCTGACGAGGTGCACAACCACGCCCAGCCCGTGACCTGGTACACGGCGAAACGGTTCAGCTGAGCAGCCGCGGCCGGCCGCTGCCGGCTCTGCAGACGGTCCCGCTAGACACGCACCTTGGGGCGGCGGGCTGCCCAGGCCTTCGGCGTCGACTTGTAGCCCCGGCATTCCGCCAGGTAGCGGGTCGCCTGGGTCCAGGCTTTCTCCGCCCCCAGACGCTTGATCGAGAACTCGCGCACGTGGGAGCGGCCACCGGTCTGCACCTGCACCCGGAACGCCGGCGACGGTCGTCGCACCAC
>JBFISC010000228.1:0-5352 GCA_041608775.1 Pseudomonadales bacterium
CCGGTCCAGCGCCGGAAAGCCCGCCGGAAGTTGGCCGGATCGTCGTAGCCGAGCAGCGCCGCGATCTCCGTGACCGGCAGCGAGGTGGTGGTGAGGTAGCGGCGGGCCAGCGCCTCGCGCACCTCGTCGGTAATGACCCGGTAGCTGGTCCCCTCCGCCGCGAGACGTCGGCGCAGGGTGCGCTCGCTCATGGCCAGCCGTCGCGCCAGCTCGGCCACGTCGGGAAACTCCCCCGCCGCGTTGAGCAGCGCCCGGCGCACCGCGTCGGCGACGCCGGCCCGCTTGCGCATGGTTCGAAGCAACGCCTCGCACTGGCGGGAACACAGCTCAGCCAGAGCGGGGTTGGCGCTGGTGATCTCCATGTCGAGAAAGCGGCGATCGCAGACCAGCGCGCAGCGGCGCTGGGAGAAACGCACCGGCAGACGCAGCGCGCCGTAGGCGTCGGCGTGCGCCGGGGCCGGATAGTCGAACCAGGCCTCCGCGCCGGGGATCGGTCGCTGGAAGAGGCTTCGGGCGGCCGCGACCAGGGTGGCGACGATCAGCTCCACGAACAGGTAGCGCGGGCTCAGGTTCGCGTTAGGCCGGCAGGTCAGCAGCACCCGTTCGCCCTGGAGCACGCGCTCGAGCTCGACGTCGGGCACCGCCAGCTGCGCGTAGCGAACCAGCAGCGACAGCAGCTGATCGCCGTTGCGGGCGCTCATCAGCGCGTAGCCGAGAATGCCGTGACTGGCCAAATTCAGCCGCAGCCCATAGTGCAGGCCGAACGCCGGGTCGCCGGTCAGCGTCAGCGCGCGCTGGCACAGCGCGGCCAGCTCGAGCGGCGTGACGTCGGCAGGAGGGCCGGCGGGGAGCAGGGCCGCCGGGTCGATGCCGCGCCGTGCCAGCTCGTCCTGCAGCGTCGCCAGGTAGGCCCGATGAACCCCTGAGGCACCGGTTCGGCTGGTGGACGTGACCGAAAATGACACTGTTGTTGGCCGAATATGACCTAGTTGAAGGAGCCAACGTACCTACAATGCCCGCCCATCTCAAGCGGCTATGCGAGACCAGATTCATGACCCTGTCACACACGCCCGGCGACGTCAGCATCAGGCCCCGACACCCGAGCTTCGACCTCCAGCAGGCGCTGGCGTCGGACTGGCACGGCGGCGATCCGTTCAAGACGGCGTTCTTCAACGCCCTGTCGCTGACGTTTCCCGTCGGCGAGAAGTACTTCATCGACAGCGTTCGGCTGTTTCAGAAGGACGTCACCGAGCCGAAGCTGGCAGCGGAGATCCGGGGCTTCATCGGCCAGGAGGCAATCCACCGCCGGGAGCACGCCAGGTACAACGAGCTGTTGTGCGAGCTGCGCGGCTACCGCCTCGCCGACATCGAGGACGTCCTGGCCGCCCGGGTCGCACAGCGCCAGCAGAACTCACGCTACGCGCAGCTCATGGAAACCGCGGCGTTCGAGCATCTGACCGCGATCTTCGCCCACGGTCTGCTCACGGACCCGGCCTGGCTGGAGGGCGCCGACCCGACCCTGGCCACCCTGTGGCGCTGGCATGCCATCGAGGAGGCCGAGCACAAAGCGGTGACCTTCGACGTCTACGCGGCGGCCGGAGGGGACATGGCCTGGCTGCGCAAGGCCCTGCTGCCGGTGACCCGGGTGTTCCTCGAGGACATTCTGCGCGGCGTGTGGATGATGCTCGAAGCCGATGGCCGCCACCGCGATCTGCGGCTCTGGCTCGGCGGGCTCAACTGGCTGTTCGGCCGGCCGGGCGTGCTGCGCCGGCTGTATCCCGAGTGGCGGCAGTTCCGCCAACCCGGCTTCCATCCGTGGGATCTGGACAACCGGGCCCTCATCGAGCGGTGGAAGCAGGACGAAGAGCCCGGCCTGCTGGCGGCCTGAGGCAGCCGGCGTCCGGGCCGCCCGCCGTCAGCGCGCTCAGGTGCCGGTGCGCCGCGCCCGCTGGCCCGGATCGAGAAACTGGTAGTCGTCCGGATCCGGCTCCCGGGTCTGCTTCCAGAACTCCACCAGCGAGAACGGCCAGTTCTGGGTCACGCGGCCTTTAGCGTTCTTGTACCAGGTGGGGACGTCGGCGGCCCCCCAGGCCATGTTGAGGTTGCCCTCGTCGATCACCTGGTTGTAGGCATCGTGAACGTCGCGGCGGCAGTCCAGCGCGGCGTGGCCGGTCTGCAGGAGCAGCCGGATGCAGCCGAGGATGTAGCGAACCTCGCACTCCGAGAAGAACACGATGCTGCCGTTCACCACGATGTTGGTGTTGGGTCCGTAGCAGCAGAACAGGTTCGGGAATCCCGGGATGGTGACGCCGAGATAGGCGCGCGGATCGCCGTCCCAGTGTTCCTGCAGGTCGATGCCGTTCCGACCGGTGACCTTCATCGGCCACAGGAACCGGCTGGCCTGGAAACCCGTGCCATAGATCAGCACGTCGCCGTCGTAACGCTCTCCGCTCTCGGTGAGGACTCCGGTCTCCGTGATCTCGACGATGGGATCGGTCACGACGTCCACGTTGTCGCGTCTCAGCGCCCGGATCCAGTTGCCGTTGTCAAACAGAATCCGCTTGCCGCCCGGCGGGTATTTCGGCACGGACTTGTCGATCAGATCCTGATCACCCTCGCAGAGCTCGACGATCCAGTCGGTGAACAGCTGGCGAAGCTCGTCGTTCTCGGCGCTGATGGTGTTGTTGCGCCCGTTCCACGCCGGGTCTTTCTTGACCGCGAACAGCACGCCCTCGGCAGAGTTCCAGAACATGGCGAACCGGTACCAGCGCAGGTAGTAGGGCACATGGTTGAGCAGCCAGTGCACGTCGCTCGGCACGTCGTCGTGGTAGGTGGGCACCGGGGCCATCCACGGCGGCGTGCGCTGGAATATCGTGACCTGCCCCGCCTCCTTGGCTACTTCCGGCGCGAACTGAAAGGCGCTGGCGCCGGTGCCGATAACCAGGATCTTCTTGCCGGTGAGGTCGTGCTCGTGCTCCCACTCGGTGGAGTGAAACGAGATCCCGGTAAACTTCTCCTGCCCCGGAATGTCTGGCCACTTCGGCCGGTTCAGCTGACCCACGGCGCTGATCACCGCGTTGGCGCGGATCACGTCGTCGTGGCCGTCGGCGGTCTTGACGTGCACGTCCCAGGTCGCGGTTTCGTCGTCGTAGCGGGCGTGGGTGACCTCGGTGCCGAATCGGGTGTGACGCTTCAAGCCGTAGTCCACGGCTACCTGGTCGAAGTATTCCAGCAACACCTTCTGGGGAGAGTAGAACTGCGGCCAGTCGGTGGGACGGAAGCTGTAGGAATATATGTGGTTGGGGCTGTCCACCCGGCAGCCGGGGTAGGTGTTCTGGTACCAGGTGCCGCCCACGTCGGCGTGCCGCTCGACGATCTCGAACGGGATGCCCGCCTCCTGCAGGCGGATGGCGGCCAGCAGGCCCGACATGCCGCCGCCGATGATGACGACCTTGAAGTCCTCCTTCGCAGTTTCCGGGATGCGCTCGAGCCCCGGCGTCCGGTACGGGTCTTCACCGTTCAGCGACAGCTCGGCGTGCAGGAACTCCCCGTAGTCCGGCGACAGCTCCCGGCCGACGATGAAATTGACCATCTCGGAGACCACCGCCTGGGACGGCGGCGGGGGCAGCGCGGCACCGTCCCGGAGTCGTTTCAGCGCGTCGAGGGCGAGCGCCCGGATCTGCTGCTGTTCCGCCTCGGGAATATTGCCCTGCTCGTCGCCGAAGAAGCTGATCTCCGGGCGGATGCGCCCGCGAATCATCCCCGGGTCTCCCGTGAGGTGCACCAGGGCGCACATCAGCGACGGGATGTGTGCGTGCTCCAGCGCGCGGGCGATAAAGGCATCGCCCTCGGTGATGGGTTCGACGTCCTGCAGCGGGCGAATGGTCATGAGTGCCTCCCTCCTGGCGGTGAATCGCGTCCGTCGCCGAGGCGCGCTGCGCGATCCGGGAAAGTTAGAACATGGTATAACACACGCATTCTGTCTTGTTCATAGCCGCGTCGAGGGTCCCGGTGGTCCCGCTCGCGGAGCGGGAGGGTTTCATGAAGGATTTCGCCAACCGGCTCGCGGTGATCACCGGCGCCGGCAGCGGCATGGGAAGAGAACTGGCGCTGCAGCTGGCGTCCGAAGGCTGTCACCTCGGGCTCTGCGACGTTTCCGTGGACAACCTGGAGGAGACCCGGGCGCTGAGCCTGAAGGCGGACCCGTCGGTCAACGTCAGCGTTCACCGCTGCGACGTCAGCGACGAGGATCAGGTGCTGGCGTTTCGCGACGGTGTGCTCGCCAGCCATGACACCGACCACGTGCACCTGCTGTTCAACAATGCCGGCATCGGCGGCGGCGGCAGCTTCGTCGAGGATGACCGCGAGCAGTGGGAGCGCACCTTCGGCGTATGCTGGAACGGCGTCTACTTCTGCAGCCGCGCGTTCCTGCCTCTGCTGATCGCCGCGGACGCGGGGCATGTCGTCAATACCTCCAGCGTCAACGGCTTCTGGGCCAGCATCGGGCCGGGGATTCCCCACACCGCCTACAGCGCCGCCAAGTTCGCGGTCAAAGGTTTCACCGAGGCGCTGATCACCGACCTGCGGGTCAACGCGCCCCACGTGAACGTATCGCTGGTGATGCCGGGCCACGTCGGCACCTCCATTGCCGAGAACACCATGAAGGTGCTGCGCGGCCACGACGCCATGGAAATGACGGCTGAAGAGGTGGATGAGGCCAGAAAGCGGCTGAAAGCCCGGGGCCTGCCGGTGGACAACGTCCCCGACGATCACATCCGGGCGGCCGTTTACCAGCAGGCCGTGGACTTCCGCGAGAAGGCGCCGCTCACGGCGGCCCAGGCGGCAACCATCATTCTCGACGGGGTGCGCGCCGGCCGCTGGCGAATTCTCGTGGGCCGGGACGCAGAGCAGCTCGATGCGGCGGTGCGGGCGGCTCCGGAGGAGGCGTACGAGCCGGGCTTCGTCGAGCGGATTCAGGATCCGGGGTTCCTCAGCGGCAGCCTGGAGGGTTCCGGCTAGATCCCGCTGGACCCGGGAATCCCGCGGCCGAGGTCAGCCCGCGGACGACGCCTCGTCGAGGGTGTCCGTGCCGGACCCCGCCCGGGCGCGCTCGCGGTTCCAGGGCGACACGCACGGTATGCGGGAGCGGTCGCAGCGGTGCGCGTAGCGGCGGGCTATCTCGGTCACCTCGTCCAGCAGCCCCTGACGCAGCGTGGTCGGGTCCAGACCGAGGCCGAGCAGGCCCTCGTTGCAGGCCTCCAGGTCGTTGCGGTCGGCTTCACGGCGCGGGTTCGGCACGTGTTCGATCGGCACGCCGGTCATCCCGGAGATCAGGTTGGCCAGATCGATCAG
>JBFISC010000229.1:0-5231 GCA_041608775.1 Pseudomonadales bacterium
CCGGAACGCGCCGCCGGCACGGTATCTGGGTGCGTGATCGATCACCTTGAGCCACAGCGACTGGAAGCAGTCCTCGGCCTCCTCGCCGTCGAGCTGACGGCGGAAGTACCGGTACAGAGGCCCGCGATAGCGCTCGTAGAGCGCAGCGAACGCGCCCTGATCTCCGGCGGCATAGGCCAGCATCAGGGCGTCGTCGCTGGGCTCGTCTTCACGCATCGGCAACGGCTTCCGGATCGCTACAGCGCCTGGGCGGTGCGCACCAGCCCGAGGAACTCCCCCCGGTAGCCGAACGGGTCGGCACCGCGCGCGCCCTGCGCCAGAGTGCTGACGTCATCGTACGAGAATTGGTCGCCGTGCGCGCTGCCGCGCAGCAGGGCGCCGAACCCGGCGACCGCGGCCGAGAAGCGGAAGTCGTCGCTGGTCCGGTTGAGATCCTCCTGGACCTCTGCCCGGCGGATGGGCATTTCGATCAGCGCGCTGGTGTCGGCGTCCGGTGCCTTGTGCCGCAGGCGGACGAAGGCGATCTCGTCGGGGCGTCGACCCTGGTCCGGTTGCCGCGCGTGCTGGTAGCGCAGCGGGTCCACCAGCTGCGCGCCGGAACCGTGCAGGGTCAGCTCGTAGAGCGCGGTGACCGTGTGGCCGGCGCCGATCTCGCCGGCATCGACCCGGTCGTTGTTGAAGTCCTCCCGCGCCAGCAGCCGGGTCTCGTAGCCGAGCAGCCGGTACTCGGCCACCACGGCCGGATTGAACTCCACCTGAATCTTCACGTCCTTGGCGATGATGTTGAGGGTGCTCGCCAGCTCGTCGACCAGCACCTTGCGCGCTTCGTTCATGGTGTCCACGTAGGCGGCGTTGCCGTTGCCTGCCTGAGCCAGCCGCTGCATCAGCGCGTCGTTGTAGTTGCCCGTGCCGAAGCCGAGCACGGTGAGCGCCACCCCGGAGCCACGTTCGCGTTCGATGAGATCCTCGAGCGCGTGCTGGTCGGTGGTGCCGACGTTGAAGTCCCCATCGGTCGCGAGGATCACCCGGTTGATGCCGTCCCGGATGAAGGCCTGGCGGGCCATGGCGTAGGCCAGGTGGATGCCGGCACCGCCGTTGGTGGAGCCGCCGGCACTGAGGCGATCGATGGCGGCGGTGATCTCGGCGCGGCGGTCGCCCGGGGTCGGCTCCAGCACCGCGCCGGCGGAGCCGGCGTAGACGGCGATGCTGATCCGGTCGTCGCCGTCGAGCTGACGGGTCAGCAGCTTCAGCGATGCCTTCAGCAGATCGAGCTTGTCGGGGCTCTGCATGGACCCGGACACGTCGATGAGAAACACCAGGTTGGCAGGCGGGAGCGCCTCCGCGGCCAGGCGCTGGCCCTGAATGCCGATGTGCAGCAGCTTGCGAGCCGGGTTCCACGGTGCGGGGCCCACCTCGGTGACGACCTTGAAAGCGTCGCCGTTGTCGGGTGCCGGATAGTCGTAGCTGAAGTAATTGATCAGCTCCTCGATGCGTACCGCGTCCGCCGGCGGCAGCGCGCCCTGGTTGAGCAGCCGGCGCAGATTGCTGTAGGAGGCGGTGTCGACGTCGATGCTGAAGGTGGAGACCGGATCGAGTGCGGTCAGCCGCACCGGGTTCTCCGCCACATGGCGGTAGTTTTCCCGGTTCTCTACCGGTCCCCAGCGCGTCGGCGGCGCCGGAACCGGATGGGTGGCCGGCCAGGCCTGATCGTGGAGCGCCCCGGCGACCCGGGCCTCGCGGACCGGCGCGCCGTGGACCTTGGCGTTGGCGCCGCCGCTGGCCGTCTCTCGCTCCTGGCGAGTGCGACCGGGCGGATTGCCGGGCGGGCGCGGCTCGCCGAGTGGGGACTCTGCCGCGGCGTCGACCCGCGTCCCGGGCGGAGCGTCCTGCTCGATCGGGGCAGCGGGGTCGACCGGGTCTGCCGGCAGGGCAGGGTCGTCTTGAGGGGTGCAGGCGGAAAACGCCAGCACGATGACCGTGAGGAAGATACTCGGGCGCATGGATCGTCTCCTGAACGTTGTCGTCAGGAGGGTTAACGCGCGGCGGCGCAGAACCGGGTTATTTTTTTGTCGGCCTCAGGCCGGGCGGGGCGGATCAGCCGTGGTAGCGGTAGTACTCGATGCCGGAATCGTCGAAGTGCACTTCCCTGGCGCCGATCCGGTCGATGTAGAAGACGCCGGGCTGATGGGCGATGGGGTGCTCGAACGGGGACCCATCGTGCAGGGCCGTGTATCCGTCGGCGCTCAGGTCGATTGAGTCCGCCATCGCTTCCACGAAGCGGATCCGGCCGGCGGCCTCGGTCCAGCCGGGCATTACCACCATCGGAATGGCCTCGGCAGCGTCGCCGCTGCCGTAGCCGAGGGTGAGGATCCGGGTGCCTTCCAGGGCCACGCCGTTGCTCGCCGCTTCCTCCAGCCCGGCCGCCATCCAGGCCGGCAATGAGGCCGTGTACAGGTTACCTACCTCCTGCATCTCCAGGGTTCCGAGCCGGGTCATCATCGACTCGAACCGCGGATGGCCGCGGAAAGCGCGCGCGGTCTGCGCTGCCAGCGGGTAGATCTCGTCGTTCAGACGTTGCTCCTCGACCAGCGCGTAGACGTCCCGCGGCGTGGTGAGCTCGTCCACCAGCGCCCCGGCATCCACCTCGGCGCTCTCGGCGTACTGAGCCAGCTCTGCCAGATCGTCGCCGTCGCCCACCGCCAGGGCCAGCAGGTAGCTCATGATCAGCCCGGTTTCCGCCATCCGCTGGTAAGGCCGATGCAGGAAGGTGACCGACAGGTCGCGCATGAACCGGCTCGGCTGCGCCGGCACCGGGCGCAGGCAGCCGCCGGCGTCCCTGAGGCGCCCGAACAGGTCACGCATGGCGGCCAGCGCCTCGTCGATGTAGCAGGTGGTGGAGTACTTCCCGTTGAACACCGGAAAGTCCCGCGGCTGGGCGTACTCGCCGGGGCTCTGCTGCATGAAACGCAGAAAGGGTTTGCGGAAATCCGGTCCCCGGTAGTCCGACGAGGTTCCCGAGATGGCGAGCTCCAGGCCGAGCAGGCGCGGCGATTCCTCCACCAGCATGGCAACGGCGCCGGCGCCCTGGGTCGGCTCCCCGGAGGTGGCGCGGGCGTACTCGGCGACGTCCGAGCAGACCACGATCGCATGGCGGCCGCGGCCGTCCAGCGCCAGATAGCGGGCGGCGGCCTTCAGCGCGTAAACACCGCCCAGGCAGGCATGTTTGAACTCCGGCACCTCGCAGGCCCGGGCCAGCGGAGGCAGTCCGAGCTCGGTCAGGGCCCGGTTGACCATGCCCTTGACGATGACGGCGCCAGCGGAGTTGTCGGTGCTGGACTCGGTGCCGAGCCCGAGGAAACCGATGCGCGTGGGATCGAGGTCATATTGACGGATCAGTCGCAGCACCGCCGTCGCGGCCATGGTGTAGGCGTTTTCGTCCGGGCCGCGCATGCGGAAACCGCTGCCCACCACGGAACGCACCTTGTCCCAGCTGTCGCCGCTCCAGCGGCACCAGTCGCGCAGCGCCACCCGATATCGGGGCAGGTAGCAGGCGAAGCCGCTGATGCCGATAGAGGCCTCGTTCCCGGTCACGGCCGGGTTCCGCCGTGGGGGGGCGCGCCGATCTCGACGTCTTCGCCGAACTGCTGGCGCAGTCGGGCCCACTCCAGCTTCAGCCACGGCGTGAAGGTCTCGCCGTTCTCAGCGAGCTCCCGGGTCAGCGCGCTCGGAGCAATCCAGCGCCACTCGTCGATCTCGGTGGTATTGATCACCGGGTCTTTCATGGTTCGGCCGACATATACCCAGCATAGCTCGTGCTCGGTGCCGAGGTCGGCGAAGTGCGCGACGTACTCGAATTTGTAAACGAAGCGCAGCGTCGCCTGCAGCCCGAGCTCCTGATGCAGCCGGCGGCCAACGGCCTCGTTCATGTCCTCGCCGGCGCGGGGGTGCGAGCAGCAGCTGTTGGACCAGTAGCCGGGCCACAGCCGCTTCCCGGCGCCGCGACGCTGCAGCAGGAGTTCGCCCCGGGGGTTGAACACGAACAGCGAGAAGGCCCGGTGCAGCAGACCATCGCCGTCGTGGCAGGCGGACTTGTCCAGGCGACCGATCTCCCGGTCGTTGGCGTCGACGAGGATCAGGGGCTCCTGCTCCGAGGAGACCACATCGGATTTGGTGAGGGCTTGAGCCATGGTCGCGAAAGTGTACCCAAAAGCGCCTGTGCAGTCGCCGGTTCTTGGCCGAGCGGGGCCGGCCGCATAACATGGGGCGCTTTGCCGCAGCACCAGGGTGCCATGAGGGGCGAGCCACAGCAGTTCGAGTTCCAGACCAGCCGGATCCGGCTGAGCTATGTGGAATGGGGGGCGGATCACGCGCCCGTGGTGCTGCTCGTGCATGCCACCGGCTTTCACGCCCGCTGCTGGGATCGCACCGTGGCCGCTCTGCCGGAGGGATATCGGGTAATCGCCGTGGACATGCGCGGCCATGGCCGGAGCGAACGGCGAGGTCCCTACCTGTGGGCCGAGTTCGGCCGTGACCTGGCGGAGCTCAGCGCGGGCCTCGGGCTGGAAGGTGCCATCGGCGTGGGTCACTCCATGGGCGGTCACTGCGTGACCCAGGTGGCGGCCCGCGCGCCGGCCACTTTCAGCCGGCTGCTGCTGGTGGATCCGGTGATTCTCGACCCCGATGCCTACGTCCATCGCCATCAGGAGTTCGCCACCGCCGAGGACCATCCGGTGGCCCGGCGCCGCAATCACTGGGCATCCTGGGAGGAGATGTACGCACGCTTCGCCGACCGGCATCCGTTCTCGCTGTGGCGGCCGGACGTCCTCGAGGATTACTGCCGCTACGGGGTTCGCCCGCGTCCCGACGGAGACGGCTACGAGCTGGCCTGCCCGCCCATCGTCGAAGCGTCCATCTATATGGGGAACACGAAGACCGACGTCCACGATCTGATACCGGGCATTCAGCTTCCGGTCGTGGTGCTGCGGGGGCGGTCGCGGGAGCCGGACTCGACGGCGATGGACTTTTCCGGATCTCCGACCTGGCCGGCGCTGGCCGCGGAGTTTCCCAACGGTCGGGACGTGTACCTGCCGGCGCTGACGCACTTCATTCCCATGCAGGATCCGGCGCTGGTTGCCCGCTTCATCGTCGATCCCGACGCCTCTGCCTGATCCGGCGCGTCAGGCGCGTGCGGACTCGAATTGCCAGAGCCCGCTCCGCCACATTCCAAGCAC
>JBFISC010000230.1:0-5205 GCA_041608775.1 Pseudomonadales bacterium
ATGGGGAACACGAAGACCGACGTCCACGATCTGATACCGGGCATTCAGCTTCCGGTCGTGGTGCTGCGGGGGCGGTCGCGGGAGCCGGATTCGACGGCGATGGACTTTTCCGGATCTCCGACCTGGCCGGCGCTGGCCGCGGAGTTCCCCAACGGCCGGGACGTGTACCTGCCGGCGCTGACGCACTTCATTCCCATGCAGGATCCGGCGCTGGTGGCCCGCTTCATCGTCGATCCCGACGCCTCTGCCTGATCCGGCGCGTCAGGCGCGTGCGGACTCGAATTGCCAGAGCCCGCTCCGCCACATTCCAAGCACGAAGATCACCAGCGACATGGCGATGCCCGGCAGCAATGCGGCGAGCGGCGTGGTGTATTCGATCAGCACGCCCAGCAGCAGCGAGCTCACCGGCGCCGTCACCATGAAGCTCAGCAGCAGGATCGAGAGCACCTGGGCGCGCCGGGTCGAGTCCGCAAGCTCCTGAACCGTGGTCCGCACCAGGGTGGTGGTGACCCCCATGTTGAGCCCCCAGGCGAACATCGCGAGGTAGAACAGCCACAGCTCCGGCTCGAGGAAGAGCAGCAGCAGAATGACCATCCGGGTCAACTGCATGAGCAGGAACACCCGGCCCGGATACTTCAACGGCATGAAGGCCAGCAGCAGCACGTTGGAACCGATGCTGCCGGCGCTGAACACGATCATCACCCCGGCGAAGAACGCGGCGTCGCCCAGGTAGACCTCCTTGACGATGAACGGGATGGCGATCACATAGGCACCGGCGTTGAACAGGCTGGAGAGGAAGTTGAGCGAGATGATGTTGCGCACCAGCGGTGCGCGCCAGACCGCCGCCAGACCGTCGGCGATGCCCGGTCGGGGCCCGGTGCCACCGACCCGTGGCAGCGACGGCAGCTGCAGAACCGCGAAGGTTCCGGCGAAGAACAGCAGCGCCTGCAGGCACAGCACGGTGCCGAGGCCCAGCGCGTCCAGGCGCCCGCCGAGGTAGAAGCCGGACAGCCCGAGCAGCGACGAGGTGATGATCATGATGGTGACCGCGCGCTGGATGTCCATGCGCGAGACCCGGCTGATGAGCGACTGGCGGGCCGGGTCGGAGAGCGCCTGTATGCTCGCCATGGACACGCCGAACAGCAGCACCCACCAGTAGCCGAGCTCGCCGAGCCCGTACACGGCGGCAATCAGCAGCGGCGGCAACGCCACCAGCACGTGCATGGTGGCGAGGTAGCCGCGACCGTTGAAGCGGTCGCCGAGCAGCCCGCCGAAGAACAGGACGATCAGGGGCGGGAACTCCGCCAGCGATCGGGCGATGCCGACCTCGTTGGCCGGGCGTTCCAGCACCCCGACGAGCAGCCAGGAGAACAGGAAACCCTGCAGGCTCATGCCCGCCAGCCACAGGCTGGAGCTGGTGAGAAACCAGGGATAGGCCGACCGCGGCGGCGGCTCGGCGTCTGCGGTCGTCTCGGCTGGTGGCGCAGCGGGCGCGTCCGTCATGGCGTCGAATCCCCGAATCCCGCCGGCGATCATACCGTCCGGGCTTGCGCGATTCTGCCGGACCGGACCTCGGCCGGAAGGGGTATTTCCTCGGTAAGTGGTTGATATCCGGTTGACAATGTCCGAACAGAAGGCTGGAATCGCGGTGGCAGACTGAAATCTCGGGTCCCAGCCAGGACCGACAGGAAGAGCGTGCAGTATGAATGTCGTCAGGTTGAACGAGAGCCCGCGCACCTGGTTCCGCTCGGAGCGGGTGTTTCTGAGCAATGGCAGTTGGTATTTTCACACCCGCGAGTGCGTGGACGTGGGGCCCTACGAATCCCAGTTCGAGGCTGAGATCGAGGCCAGCATGCTCAAGGAGCTGCTGCGTGAGCGCTCCGATGACGATGGCGCGCTCAACGTGATCCGCGAGTTCGTGCTCGATTCCTACGTGATGGGCCGACCGCTGGCACCGAGCTTCGGCGAGGCGGGCTGAAGCGCCCCGGCCGCCGGCGCGTCAGCCGCGCAGCCGCATCCTCAGCTGGCCGGGGACAGCCGGAGCAGGCGGCCACCGGTCCCGTCTTCCAGTAGCCAGAGGGTTCCGTTCGGGCCCTGCTCCACTTCCCGGATCCGTCGGCCCATGGGGTAGCGCTCCGCTTCCTCGGCCCGATCGCCCGCCAGCGCCACCCGGATCAGGGCCCTCGACCTCAGCCCGCCGATGAGGCCGTGTCCGCGCCACGCCGGGAACGCGTCGCCGCGGTAGATGATCAGACCCGCAGGCGATATCACCGGCGTCCACCAGGTCTTCGGGGCGACGAACTCCGGTCGGGTGTCGTGATCGGGAATGTCGCGGCCGTCGTAATGGTCGCCGTTCGAGACGGTGGGGTAGCCGTAGTTCCCGCCCCGCTGGATGAGGTTCAGCTCATCGCCGCCGGCGGGACCCATCTCGTGTGCCCACAGACGTCCGTCGTCGGCGAAAGCGATGCCCAGAGGGTTGCGCTGGCCCAGCGACCAGATCTCGGCCGCCACGCCGCCCCGCTCGGCGAACGGGTTGTCGGCCGGCACCGTGCCATCGTCGCGCAGCCGGATCACCTTGCCGAGATTCTGGTCCAGGTCCTGGGCAGGGGTGAACTTCTGCCGCTCGCCGGACGTGATGAACAGGTGACCGTCTGGGGCGAAGGCAAGCCGATGGCCGTAGTGGCCGCGCCCGGATACTTTCGGCTGCTGCCGCCAGATGACCTGCAGGTCGTCGAGGCGTGCGCTCTCCGCAGCTTGCACCAGCCGGGCACGGGCCACCGCGGCACCGCGGGTACGGCCGGCGCCGGCTTCGGCGTAGCTGAGGTAGATCAGCCCGTTGCTGGCGAAGCCGGGATGCAGGATCACGTCGCCGAGGCCGCCCTGACCGCCGTAGTCCACCGCCGGCACGCCGGCGACGACCACGGGGCGGACGGCCCCGATGGTGACCAGCAGCAGGCGGCCGGGCTTCTCTGTGATCAGCGCGCGGCCGTCTGGAAGAAAACTCATCGCCCAGGGTTCGTCGAAGCTGGCCACCGGCGTCACTATCAGCGTCGTGCCGGCGGTGCCGGTCGTGGAGGCTGGCTGAGAGCCTCCGGCGGGCGCCTGGGCGCAGGCGCCGGCAATCAGGGTGGAGAGCAGCAGCGCCGACGCGCATGCCAGCGGGACTGAGGACGGGCTCATGATAGTTCCGGTAAGCAGCGGAGGCGCGAGGGTGCCACAGTTGCCTGCCGGTCGCACGGCTGGTCGCGCCGGTCGCCCGTGCCGGTTCATAATGGCCGCCCACGGTCCTGGGGGAGCAGGCATGCCGAGATTGCGTCAGGTCGGCCGCGACGATGCGCCGGAGCACATCCAGCGGATGTATCAGTTCCTGTTCGGGGATCGCGACCCGGTGGAGGAGCCGGGAACGGACACCGGAACGCCCGGCAACTGGTGGAGCGTGTTTGCGCTGGTGCCGGACTGCTTCGACCACGCGGTGGCCGGGTTCCGCTTCTATCGCAGCCCCCGGCGCGAACTCGATCCGCGGCTGCGTGAGCTCGGCCAGACCCGGGCCGGCTACGCGCGCGGCAGTCAGTTCGTGTTCTCCCAGCACTGCAAAGCCATGCGCGGGCTGGGCTTCACCGAGGAGCAGATCGCCGCGGTGCCGCACTGGCCGGCCGCCGACTGTTTCGACGAGCTGGAGCGGCTGGTGCTCGCCTACGCCGATTGCCTCGTGCTCGATGGTGGCCGCACGCCGGACGGTCTGTTCGACGCGCTCAAGGAGCACCTGTCTGACCCGGAGATCCTGGAACTGACCTACACCACCTGCATGTACGAGATGCATGCGACCATCTGCCGGGCGCTGCACCTCGAGTACGACGACGAGCCGGAGCGGGTGCTGGAGGTGCCGGCCCCCGGCCACGCGGGTGACATTCTCGGCGCCGTGGACCGGACCGACTAGCGCCGGGCTAGGCGCGTACGGCGCTCAGGTACGCCTCGATCCGGTTCAGATGGCCGTCCACATCGGTGGGCTCGGCATTGTGGGTGGCGATGGCAACGTGGGTGGCGCCCAGCTCCCGCCACTTGCCGGCATGGCCCGCCCAGCGTTCCGGGTTGCCGCCCCGATACTGCGCCTGCGCCTGGATGCCGAAGTCGTCCATGGTGCGCCCCGCCTCCCGACGATGCCGCGCGATCTCGTCGATGCACGCCCGGGCGGCGTCGTTGGCGCCCATCAGCGGGATCCAGCCGTCTCCGAGGCGCGCACAGCGTTGCAGCAGAGCCGGCGCCGAGCCGCCGAACCAGATGGGGATCGGTCGCGCGGGGCGCGGGTTGATGCTGGCCGCGCTCACGGTGTGGAACTCGCCTTCGAAGGTCAGGGAGTCCTCCTGCCACAGGCGCCGAAGCAGCGCCACCTGCTCGGCCTGACGCCGGCCTCGGGTGCTGAAATCCTCGTTCAGCGCCTCGTACTCGATTCTGTTCCAGCCGGTGCCGACGCCCAGCCGGAAGCGATCCCGGGACAGGATGGCGAGCTCTGCCGCCTGCTTCGCCACCAGCGCGGTCTGTCGCTGGGGCAGGATCAGCACCGTGGTCACGAACTCGATCCGCTCGGTCACGCCGGCAAGGAAGGCCAGGGTGGTGAAGGGCTCATGGAACGCCACGTCCTTGTCGTAGGGTCCCTGCCAGCCGCCGGGGCGGTCCGGGTCGGCGCCGAGCACGTGGTCGTAGATCAGCAGGTGCGTGGCGCCGAGCGCCTCGACGCCCTGGGCGTAGGCTTTGAAGGCGCCGGGATCGGTGCCGATCTCGTTGTGGGGAAAGACTGCGCCGTACTCCATTTCCTGCCTCCCTTGCGGTCCCGCCGCGCTGCGAAATCCCGGCATTATTGCCGATCCGGCGCACGCTGAGTCGGCGGAAATCAGGGTACAATGCGCCGCTTTTCAACAGGCCCTGGCACTCTCGATGGCTGAACCAGCCCAAACTGGCTCGTCGTTTTCGTTCGTGGACATGGAGCACGCGGTGCTTCGGTTCTGGTCCGCCGAGGAGATCTTCCAGAAGACGCTCGCCAAGACCGGCGACAAGAAGCCTTACATATTCTACGACGGCCCACCCTTCGCCACCGGCCTGCCGCACCACGGCCACATCGTCGCCAGCACCATCAAGGACATCGTTCCCCGCTACTGGACCATGAAGGGCCGCTACGTGATGCGGCGCTTCGGCTGGGACTGTCACGGC
>JBFISC010000231.1:0-4869 GCA_041608775.1 Pseudomonadales bacterium
ACTTCGTTTCCATGATGGCCCACAGCCCGGCGTTCCAGGCCATGGAGCCGCTGGAATATGTCGGCCCGGCGGCAACGACACCACCCGGAACTCCATCTCCGGGGGGGTCTACGCGTTGAACCGGTTTCCCGACCAGTACCAGAAGCTGCGGGAGGGCGTGGCGCGCGGCGACTCGTCGCTCATTCCCAACATGGTCTCCGAGATCATCCGCTGGCAGACGCCGCTGGCCCACATGCGCCGCACCGCGCTGGTGGATAGCGAGCTGCACGGCAGGAAGATCCGGGCCGGCGACCGGGTGGTCATGTGGTACGTGTCCGGCAACCGGGACGAGACGGTGTTCGACGATGCCGACTCGCTGATCATCGACCGGCCCAACGCGCGCCAGCACGTGTCGTTCGGCTTCGGCGTGCACCGCTGCATGGGCAACCGGCTGGCGGAGATGCAGCTGCGCCTGCTGTGGGAGGAAATCATGCGCCGCTACCGCCACGTGGAGGTGGTAGGGGAGCCGGCGCGGATCTGCTCCAACTTCGTCAAAGGCTACGCCAGCCTGCCGGTGCGGCTGCACCCGGTCTGAGCGGGTCCCGCCCTCAGGCGGGCTGAGGCTCCGGCACGGTGACCTGACGCAGCAGCTCGACGTAGCCGCGGGGGAACTCGACGTCGTCGTAGAAGCCCCGGGCGCGCAGGATGCGATGCATCAGCGGCAGGTTGTAGATGGGCACCGAGGCCAGCATGTGGTGCTCGAGGTGGTAGTTCACGCCGAGCGGGCAGAAGATCAGCCGTTCCAGCGGGTTGGCAATCACGGTCCGGGTGTTCAGCCGGGCATCCTCGTCGTACCGGTCCGGCACCGCGCCGTGCTCGGCCACCTGGCGGATGCGGCTGACCAGGCGGTTGGTGGTGAGGAACGCGGCAACCCACGCCAGGTACAGCCAGGCCTGACCGACGGCGGCCAGCGCCGCCAGCAGCAGCACGTTGAAGACCAGTCCCCGGGCCAGGCACTGGCGCTGTTCGGGCTTCTGCGCGCCGAAATGGCGGAAGCTTCGCACCAGCCCCCGGGTCTGCTTCCAGCCGGTCTGCCCGGTCACGTCGCGCCACAGCTTGCGCTTGAGTCGCTCGCGGTCGATGGGGTAGTCCGCGTAGTTGGGCAGGTCCGGATCTTCGGCGGTGCCTGCCAGCCGGTGGTGCTTCAGATGCCCCCGGATGTAGGCGTGCATGTTGTTGAAGGTGGGCGCAGCGGCCAGCCAGTCGCCGACCAGCAGGTTCATGCGTTTGCTGCTGAACAGCGTGCCGTGCCCGCACTCGTGGGTGAGTACCCCGAAGCCGAGCTGGCGACCGCCGAGCACGATGACCCCGGCCACGATGGTCACCGGGTTCGGCCACAGTGCCATGATTGCGAAGGTGGCGGCCACGATCGCGTAGTTGCACAGCACCAGCCACCAGGCCTTCAGGTCGCTGCGCTCGCTGATGGCGGCGAATTCCTCCGGGGTGAACAGCTGCTTCGGGTTCATCGGCAGATTCCTCGACGTGATTCGGTCATGCCGTTGCCAGCTGCGGGCGCGGCATCTGGTTGAGTTCCTGCTGGTTCACGGCCGCCCAAATCTCCTTACCCTGTCGGTCGTAGGCGAGCATGGCCTGATGCAGCGCCGCCCGCGCTTCGGTGTCGACCAGCGGCGCGGGCAGCAACGGGTCTTTAGCCAGGCGGTGGATCATCTCACCGCCGAGGCGGAAGCACTCGAGCCGGGCCTCGGCAGGGACCAGCTTGGTCAGTAGGCGCGCGCTCTCCCGCAGGCGCGCGACGGCGTCCGCGTAGTCGGCGTTCAGTGCCGCCGGATTCCAGGCGCTCAGCCAGCGCACTGGCATCGGCTCGCCCTGCGGCGTTCCAGACACCAGCACCACGTCGGGCGCGAGCCCGATGCCGGTGGCCAGATCCCGCAGAGCGTTCAGGTCCAGGGCAAGATTCTCCGGCCTGGCCAGCAGGCCCGGCTGCACCTCCCGAAAGCCCAGCGCATCCAACGCCCAGCGGCAGGCTTCCCGGCCCGCCTGCGCGCCGTCGGCGCCGTGGGCAAAGAGCCAGCGGCCGGGCTCCCAGGGCTGCACCCGGTCCTCCCCCAGGCGCCAGCGTTCGACGAAATCGTTCAGCGCGTCGGTGCGCTTGCTCAACCGGTACACGCCGCGGCCGGGGCTTTCGAGGATGCCGCGAGCTACGAGTCGCGACAGGTTCACCCGCATGGTGTTCTCGGTGAACCCGAACAGCGCGCCGGCCTCGATTAGCGCGGCCGCCGATTGGCGCCGGCTGCGGGCGCTGCGGAGCAGATCGAGAATGATATCGCTGGGACGGGCCCGGGCGTGGGACATTACGAGTAGGACCAGCTTTGTGGAACACACGTAATATTACGCATCTCCGTGGGCGTTGCAAGCTGGTGTAATGTCAGGTCCGATTGCTGCCCCCGGCGGGGGCAGCGGCGCGGCGGTCGAGGACGGCGACCCGCCGCCGGATCTCGGGAATCAGCTCCCGGCCGAACCGGTCGGTATCGTTCACCGGATCGAAGCCGCGCAGCAGCACGCCGGCGATGCCGAGCTGGGAGTAGCGGGTGATGGCGTCTGCGACCTGGTCGGGGGTTCCGACCAGCGCGGTGGTGTTGCCGGATCCGCGGGCAGCGGCGGCTATCGGCACCCAGAGCCGCTCGTCGTGAACGTCGCCCTGCTCCACCAGCCCGACCAGACGGCGGGCGTTCTCCGCTTCCGGCAGGAACCTGCGGCCGCCGGACTGGGACTGCACCTGATCGAGGATCTCCCGGGCCCGCTGCCAGGCCGCGTCCTCGGTATCCGCGATGATCGGGCGAAACGATACGTTGAACCGGGGCGCACGCGCGAAGGTGCTGGCCTCGGCTGAGATGCGCTCCATCAGCGCCGCAATGGCGGCCCTGGGCTCGCCGAACAGCGCATACGTGTCGCAGTGGCGGGCGCCGACGGCGATTGCGGCATCGGACACGCCGCCGAACCAGATCGGGACGTGTGGCTGCTGCACGCAGCGCACTTCGCTCGACGCCTTCTCGAAGCGGAAGAACCGCCCGGCGTGATCGAAGGGCTCGTTGGAGGTCCACAGCCGACGCAGCACCGCCAGGTATTCGTCCGTGCGCGCATAGCGGTCGTCGTGTGGCAGGTAGTCGCCGTCGCGGCGTTGCTCGGCATCGAAACCGCCGCTGATCACGTGCAGCCACAGCCGCCCGTCGGTGAGCGCATCGAAGGTCGCGATGGTACGGGCGGCGAGGGTGGGGGCAACCATGCCGGGCCGATGCGCCACCAGGAACTTCAGGGCGGAGGTGTGGTGAGCGCAGTACTGGGCCACCTGAAAGCCTTCGGCCGAGCTCGAGGTGTAGCCGACCAGCACGGCGTCGAAGCCGGCGGCTTCGTGGCGGCGGGCGAAATCCACCAGAAACGCGCGGTCAATGCCGCCGCCGATGATATGCACCGCCGAGCCGCCCGGTGGCGTCACGCCGATCATGCCGAGGATGTTGATGGGCATGGCCGGCCGGAGCGCTAGCGGCCGAAAACCCGCCGCAGCAGCTCGGTGGTGCGCTTCGCGGGGTTGGCGCGGATGGCCGCCTCTTCGCGCGCCAGGTAGAAGAAGATGCCGTCAATGCCCCTGTCGACCACGTAGCTGTTCAGGTCGGCGTCCACCTGGGGCGCGAACGGAATGCTCTGGTAGCGATCCATGATCTGTTCGTAGGTGCTGACGGCGCCCACGTCGGCCAGGCTCTGCTCGACCAGCGGCACCATCTCCTGCGCCAGAGGCTCCGACATCTTGCCGCGGAAGTATTGAGTAGCGGCATCCTCCGGGCCGTTGTAGATGCCCATCACATCATCGAGGGTCATCGCGCTGATCGCGTCTACGAACAGCGCCTTGGCCCTGGGCGTGGCTTGCTCGGCGGCGCGGTTCAGCCGCAGCTCCAGATCGCTGAGTGTCCCCTCCATACCCACCTTCGAGAGCAGGTCTTTCACTTTATCCAGCTGGCCCGGCAGGGGGATGTGAACGGCCGGATCCAGGTTGAAGCCATCGTTGACGCCGAGCTGGGCGATGACGTTGCCGGTGCCGACGGTCAGGGCTTCCTTGAGGCCCGCGGCGATGTCGTCCGAGCTGAGCGCTGCCGCGACGTCTTCGCCACCACCGATGGCGTCCTTGAGCCGGTCGAACCAGGATGCCGCGGCCGCCGGCATGCTGCCGGCGAACAGGGTGATCAGCAAAAGCGACGTCGAAGCCGTCCGATTTGGCACGTTGGTTCCCTCATGGTGGCGGTCAGGGGCCAGTTTACGGCCTTTTTCGCTCCGGCGGGCGGTGCCTGGACGGCTGGCAGGCGAGGGCTCGCCTTCGGGCGGCTGGTCGTCAGGCGGCGAGGCGCAGCTCGGGGTAGACGCGGGGCGGCGCGATCCTCAGCTCCTCGCGGACCTGCTCGAGAGGCCGGGCCAGCAGCCGCTCCCAGTCGGCGGCCGGCAGCCAGGCGGCGCGGCGGCCCGCCTGGAAGCCGGCCCAGAGGGCCTTGAAGATCCGGCGGTCGGCTTCCCGGGCGATCTTGCCCGCGCCAACCAGCGCAATGAACCCGAGCCCCGGGTTCCTCGTCTGCCCGAAGGTGAATCCGAGCAGGCAGACCTCGCCCATGGTGTCGCGGCCGTAGCCGGTGGTGACGTGCCACAGGTCGTGCATGTCGCGCAGCCGGCAGGCATAGAGGTTCAGACCCTCGGAAGGGTCGAGGTCGCCCTCAGCGTCTTCCATGCTGGCGGCCACCAGGCCGTCCGCGCTGATGTTTTCCGCCTCCATGAAGGTCAGGTAGGCGCGGCCCAGGCTGCCGGGTGGCAGCGATCGCAGGTAGTCGC
>JBFISC010000232.1:0-4857 GCA_041608775.1 Pseudomonadales bacterium
ATCTGATGAGCCTGAAGGGGAACTGGTGATGCGGCTGGCGGTGATACTGACAGCGGTGCTGGCATCGGCGTTCTGGTTGCTGCCGGGCGCCGCCGCGGTGCCCTATGAGCGCCTGCTGGCCGACGAGGCCAACGGCGACGACTGGCTGTCCTACTCCGGCGGCTACCGCGCGGAGCGGTTCTCGCCCCTGGACCAGATTCGGCCGGGCAACGTGGCGGGCCTGAAGGTCGTGTGGGCCTACCAGATGCAGCCCACGGACATGCCGGGCGCGGGGCTGCAGGAGACCACGCCCCTGGTTGCGGACGGCATCATGTATCTCACGGAGTCGCCGAGCAGCGTCTCTGCCCTGGACGCGCGGACCGGCCGGCTGCTCTGGCACTGGGCCCCGGAGATGTCGCAGGAGGTGCTGCACATCGGCTTCCCGAAGGTGAATCGGGGTGTGGCGATCCTCGAGGACACGCTGTACGTGGCTACCCTGGATGCGAGGTTGTTCGCGCTGGACGCAGGGACCGGCGCGGTGCGCTGGGAAACGAAAGTGGCGGACAACGCCGTGGGCTTCTCCTTGACCCTCGCGCCGCTCGCCCTGAACGGGATCATCATCGTCGGCGTGAGCGGCGCCGAGGCCGGGGTGCGCGGTTTCATCGACGGGTATCAGGCGAAGACCGGCGAGCGCCTGTGGCGCACCTTCACGGTGCCGGCCCCGGGTGAGCTCGGCAGCGATACCTGGGGCGGTGACAGCTGGCAGACCGGCGGCGGCTCCACCTGGCTGACCGGAGCGTACGATCCGGAGCTCGATCTGCTCTACTGGACCACGGGCAACCCGGCGCCGGACTGGAACGGCGATCTGCGCCCGGGGGACAATCTGTTCACCTGCTCGCTGCTGGCGCTGGATCCGACCACCGGGGCGATGCGCTGGCATTTTCAGTTCACGCCCCACGACACCCACGACTGGGATGCCAACCAGATTCCGGTGCTGGTGGACGCCAGCGTGGACGGCAAGCCGCGCCGGCTGATCGCGCTGGCGAACCGCAACGCGTTCTACTACCTGATCGACCGCGAGACCGGCGAGTTCGTCCTCGCACGGCCGTACTCGAAGCAGACCTGGGCCGCCGGCATCGACGCCAGCGGCCGGCCGATCCTTCTGCCGGGCAAGGAGCCGAGCAGGGAGGGCACCCTGGTGTGGCCGAGCCTACAGGGCGCCACCAACTGGTTCTCCCCGTCGTACAACCCGCAGACAAGGCAGTTCTTCGTCGCCAACCGACGCATGGGCGCCGTCTACTTCAAGTCCGAAGTGGAGTACGAGCCCGGGGCGCCATTCCTCGGCGGCGGCGAGCAGGCGCTGTCCGGCGACGACGCCTCCGGCGCGGTGCTGGCGCTCGACGTGCTGACCGGCGAGCAGCAGTGGGAGTTTCCGCTGCAGTCGCCGCCCTGGTCCGGCGTCATGGCGACCGCGGGCGGACTGGTGTTCGGTGCCAGCAACGAGGGCTACGTGTTCGCCCTGGACGCCGCCAGCGGTAACCCGCTGTGGCGCTTCAACACCGGCGCCCACATCCGCACCAATCCCATGGGCTTTGCGGTGGACGGCCGCCAGCGCGTCGCCGTGACCGGTGGCCGGACGCTGTTCGTGTTCGGTCTGGAGTGACCACTCAGGCTGCGTTCAGCTCCTCCATCAGCGCGGTGAGCAGCGCGGTGGCAGGCAACGGCGTCGCTCGAACGGGGCCGGTGCCGGCCCACTGCGCGGAAAACGCCGTGGAGCCGGCTGCCATCGCCGCTGCCGCCAGGCGCTTGGCGGCGTCGTAAGGCAGCGGGTAGTCCGGCGCCTCGCGCTCGTGGGGGGCGAACTCGTCGATGAAGCGGTTCACCAGACCCCGGGCCGGGCGTCCGGAGAACGCCCGGGTCATCGCCGTGCGGCGGTCCGGCGCGCGCAGCGCCTCGCGGTAGGCCGGGTCGGCCGCCGACTCGGGACATTCGACGAACGCGGTGCCGAGCTGCGCGCCGGCAGCGCCGGCAGCCAGGGCGCGGGCAATGTCGGCGCCCCGGCTGATACCGCCGGCGGCGAGCACCGGGACGGAGACGGCCGCGACCACCGCGGGCAACAGCTTGAAGGTCGACAACTGGCGGTCGACGCTGCCGAAGGCGCCGCGGTGCCCGCCGGCCTCGAAGCCCTGGGCGATGACCGCGTCGATTCCGGCCTGCTCCAGAACCCGGGCCTCCGCCGCGGAGGTGGCGGTGGCGAGCAGCCGGCAGCCGGCGGCTTTGAGGGATCGGACCGTGGCGGCCCGCGGCAGGCCGAAATGAAAGCTCACCACCGACGGGGCGTGATCCAGCAGCACCTCGAGCATGGCGGGATCGTCGTCCAGCGGGCGGTAGATCTCGGCCAGAGCATCCGGCGCTGTCGCGCCGAGCTCGAGAAACCGCGGCGCCAGCCGCGCGAGCCAGGCAGCTTCCCGAATCGGGTCCCGCCGCGGCGCGGGGTGAACGAACACGTTTACGTTGACGGGACCGGTGGTGGCGCTGCGTGCTGCCGCGATGGCCTGATCTGCCGCCCCCGCGGTCATGGCCCCCACGGCCAGGGAGCCCAGCCCACCGGCATCGCTCACCGCGCCCGCCAGCGCGGGGGTGGAAACCCCCGCCATGGGTGCCTGGACGATGGGCAGCGTCAGGTCGAGGAGATCGGTGATCGGGGTGCGCACGAGGACTGCTCGGCCATTGTCCTGGGCGCATTCTGCCAGGCGCGATGGTTTCTATTCAGGAATATGTTGAATTTCAGATATTCCATTTTATTGTGTGGCGATCGCTGGTAACTTGCCGCGAATTCCCGGAGGGGCAGGGGTTCTTCGTCCCTCCTCATCGATACCATCCCAGACATCATCAAACAGGAAGCGCTCATGGCCGGCTATCTGCAACAGATCGAAGAAGTCAAAGCTCACCTTCAGCAGAGGGAAGAGTGGAAGGCGATCAACCCGGAATACGTCGTGCGGATGCGCATGCAGAACCGGTTCACCTCCGGGCTCGAGATCGCCCAGTACTGCGCCGACATCATGCGTCGCGACATGGCGGCCTACGACAAGGACCAGTCGAAGTACACCCAGTCGCTGGGCGCCTGGCACGGCTTCATCGCCCAGCAGACCATGATGTCGGTGAAGAAGCACCACGGCACCACCGACCGCCGCTACATCTATCTGTCCGGCTGGATGGTGGCCGCGCTGCGCTCGAAGTTCGGCCCGCTGCCCGATCAGAGCATGCACGAGAAGACCTCGGTGTCCGGTCTCATCGAGGAGATCTACACGTTCCTCAAGCAGGCGGACGCCCGTGAGCTGCGGCACATCTTCGTCGAGCTCGACGAGGCCCGCGCGGCCGGGAAGAAGGCGGAAAGCATCATTTCGAAGATCGACAACTACGAGACCCACGTGGTGCCGATCATCGCCGACATCGATGCCGGATTCGGCAACGAGGAGGCCACCTATCTGCTCGCCAAGCAGATGATCGAGGCCGGCGCCTGCGCCATCCAGATCGAAAACCAGGTGTCGGACGCCAAGCAGTGCGGCCACCAGGCGGGCAAGGTGACGGTGCCCCACGAGGACTTCATCTCCAAGCTCAACGCGGTGCGCTACGCGTTCCTGGAGCTCGGCATCGACAACGGCATCATCGTTGCGCGCACCGATTCCCTGGGCGCGGGCCTGACCCAGAAGGTGCCGGTGCCTCTGAAGCCGGGCGATCTGGGGCAGCAGTACCTGGACTTCCTGGACGCCGAGCCGGTTAACGACGTCTCCGAGCTGAAGGACGGCGACGTGACCATCCACCAGAAGGGCCAGCTCGCCAAGCCGAGGCGCCTCGACAACGGGCTGTACGCGTTCCGCGAGGACACCGGCTTCGATCGGGTGGTACTGGATTGCGTGACCAGCCTGGAGCACGGTGCGGACCTGCTCTGGATCGAGACCGAGAAGCCCAACGTGGAGCAGATCGCGGCCATGGTGGACGCCATCCGCAAGAAGCGACCGGACGCCAAGCTGGTGTACAACAACTCACCGTCCTTCAACTGGACGCTCAAGTTCCGCGAGCACGTCTACGAGGAGTGGAAGGCGGCGGGCAAGGACCTGTCCAAGTATCCGGATCCGGCCAAGGACGCGAAGGCCCTGATGGCCGCCGAGCTCGACGAATCGGATCTCGCCGTCGAGGCAGACCGGCAGATTCAGTCGTTCCAGCGCGATGCTTCCAAACGCGCCGGGATCTTCCATCATCTGATCACGCTGCCGACTTACCACACGGCGGCCCTGTCCACCGACCGTCTGAGCGAGGGTTACTTCGGTGAGGAGGGCATGCTGGCCTACGTGCTGGGCGTGCAGCGCGCGGAGATCCGCCGGGATCTAGCGGCGGTGAAGCACCAGGATCTGGCCGGATCCAACATCGGCGACGATCACAAGGAGTACTTCCTGGGTGAGAAGGCGCTGCTGGCTGGCGGTGCCGCCAACACCATGAACCAGTTCTGACGGGAACCGGAACGACTGACGGGGCCGGGTGGTGAGAACCACGCCGGCCCCGGTTCTCCCTCTGGCGGTTTGCCGGGCGTGGTGTCCACGACACCGTTCGAGTCATATCGGAATACCGAAGTTCTCAAGAATGGCCGACAGCCTCGGATGAGCTGCGATAAGCCTCAGCAATTCTTGTTCTCGTTACGATTTCGCCAGGCGAAAAATAGGTTTCAAAGCCGTCAATCGCAGCTTGGTAGTTGCCGGCACAATAGTGCGTCTCAGCCAACTGGTAGCGGATTGGCAGCACCAGCGGATCAACTGCTATGGCACGCCGATTGGCTTCGATAGCTTTCTCATGCTGGCCCAGGAAGCGATGCAGAAGACC
>JBFISC010000233.1:0-4763 GCA_041608775.1 Pseudomonadales bacterium
AGGAACCTGAGATTGCCAGTTCCCGGCTCGCCATCGACCCCGCGCTGGACGAGGCCTGAAGAATCGGCTGCGGCTGGGCCATGACGTCCGAGCAGAGCGTGGTGGAACAGGCCCGGGGGCGGATCGTGCCTCTGCTGGAGCGGGTGGTGGAGGCCCATGATGACACCGCCGATGTGCAGAGCCTGGCGTTCTTCACCGGCCTGCTCGTGCAGGCCCACGCCATGCGCGAAGATACCGATCTGGCGGCGCTGTTCTTCGAGCTGTCGACGGCCGCCTTTCAGGGCTTCGTGTTCAGCCCGGACCAGGCCACGGCCATCGACGAGCTGCTGGCGGCGTCGGAGAACATTGCCTTTGCACTCACCGCGCCCTCAGAGCGACCGCACTGACGGCACGCAGCAGGCCAGCGGTTCAGCGCAGCTCCAGGCCCTCGAGCAACCCGTCTTCGCGCCAGCGCTCGAGCAGCTCGAAGAACTTGAGGGGCCCGCCGCCGTACATGTCCGAGAAGAAGCCTTTCGAGTTCCCAGCTTCCCCCTCGCTGTTGTAGTACCCGGGCGTGCATTCCGCGTAGAAACGGGTACCCATGCGCGCCAGGGATCGGATCTCCTGTACGTACTCCCGCTCCGCTTCAGGCGTCGCCTCGACCACCGACTTGTCCCGCTTTCTGGCTTCGTCGATGACGTAGGCGACGTGTCTCGCCTGCTCGTTCAATGCGTGGGGCACGTTCACCGTCACCGCAGTCTGGGTGAAGCCGAGGAAGAAGCAGTTCGGGAAGCCATGGCTGTGCAGCCCGTGCAGGGTGCGAAGGCCCTCGGACCAGTGCTGGCTCAGCGTCCGGCCGCCGCGACCGACGATGTCGTAACCGGCGCGCCGGGTGAACGCGGTGCCCACCTCGAATCCGGTCGCGAAGATAAGGCAGTCCACCTCGTACTCCCTGCCATCCACCACCACGCCGTGCTCGGTGAGACGTTCCACGCCCCTGCCGTCGGTGTCCACCAGGGTCACGTTGGGCCGGTTGTACGTCTGCAGGTACTCGTCGTGGAAGCACGGCCGCTTGCAGAACTGCCGGTACCAGGGCTTCAGCGCCTCCGCCGTTGCCGGATCCTCGACCAGCCGCTCGGCGCGCGCCCGGACCTGGTTCATTTTCTTGTAGTCGGCCAGCTCCATGAGCTCCGCGCGTTCGGCGCTGGTCAGACGTCGACCGAGCTTGCGTGATGCTTCTTTGGCCGCGGTGCCGGTGAGATTGCGGAAGATGTCGGTCCAGCCGTCGCCCACCAAGTCCTCGTCAGCGTCGCCCCCGGACACCAGGGTGTTGAAGTTGTCCATGCGGGCTTTCTGCCAGCCGGGTTGCAGCGAGGCCGCCCAGTCCGGATCGGTCTCGGCGTTGTTGCGCACGTCCACCGAGGACGGCGTGCGCTGGAACACATAGAGCTGCTGCGCCCACTCGCCGAGATGCGGGATGCATTGAATGGCGGTGGCGCCGGTGCCGATGATGCCCACCCGCTTGTCCTTCAGCCCGGTGAGACCGCCGCTGGAATCACCACCCGTGTAGCCGTAGTCCCAGCGGCTGGTATGAAAGGTATAGCCCTTGAACTCGTTGATGCCCGGAATGCCGGGCAGCTTCGGCCGCGACAGCGGCCCGTTGGCCATGGCGACGTAGCGCGCGGTGAACCGATCGCCCCGATCGGTGCTGACGGTCCAGCGTGCCGCCTCGTCGTCCCAGGCGAGCTCCGTCACGCCGGTCTGCAGGCAGGCGTCGCGGTAAAGGTCGTAGTGGCGGGCGATGCGCCGGCTGTGCTCGAGGATCTCCGGCGCAAACGAGTACTTGTGCTTTGGCAGGTAGCCGAGCTCCTCGAGCAGCGGCAGGTAGCAGTAAGACTCCACGTCGCACATGGCCCCCGGGTAGCGGTTCCAGTACCAGGTGCCGCCGAAGTCGCCGGCCTTGTCCACCATGCGGATGCGTTCAATGCCTATTTCACGCAGCCGGGCCGCCATCAGCAGGCCGCCGAAGCCGCCGCCGATGACGGCCACCTCCACCTCGTCGAACAGCGGCTCACGGCTGAAGCCCGGTTCCACGTAGGGGTCTTCCACGTAGCGGGAGAACTCGGCCGTCACCTCCACGTACTGATTGACGCCGTCCGGCCGCAGGCGCTTGTCCCTTTCGTCAAGGTATTTGGCTTTCAGTGCAGCGGGGTCGAAGTCGATGTCACCGACCAGGTCGGCGATGGTGTTCTCGAAGCTCATGGGACTCCCGGGTGGATCAGACCTCGGCCCGATTGTACGGCGGCGGCCATCGGGATCAAACAAGGCTTCTCGCCCGCCAGTGTCTCGCGGGCCACGGTGGCAGCCGGCAGCCGCGTAAGGGATACTGCGGGCACGGGGACTGATGAAGCGTGCCAGGGGGCACGCTGGCAGCACCGTTCACCAGCCTCCTTCGATTGACGCAAAACGCTAATAAGAAGGGAGAATCACCGTGATCACCGAAGAGCTACGCGCGCCGGAGCGCGCCCCGATCGGCTGCGCCCGAAAAAACCGCTGGCCTGCCCTGCTGTCATCCCTGTGCCTGCTGGCGGCGGCTTCGCTCGGCCAGGCCGACGTCCGCGAGGTGTTCCGCTGCAGCTTCATCGACGGCGCCGACATGGAAGACCTGATGAAAGCCCGGGACTACCTCGTCCAGCAGTCGGAGAAACTCGGGCTGACGGACATGACGGCGTTCGTCTGGACGCCTTACAAGGTCGACGGCTTCAGCGACGATTTCCTCTGGTTCAGCACCCATGCCGACATGGCCGCCTTCGCCAAGGCCGGGGACACCTACGCCAAGTCGCCGGAAGGTCAGGCGGTTCAGGCGCGCTTCGACAAGATCGTCGAGTGCAACACCAGCATGTCCACCCGGGAACAGATCTACACCGGCAGTGAGGAGATGACCATCACCCCGCCGGCACTGATCGCCAGCTTCGCCTGCAAGCTGAACCACGGCCAGAACATGGGCCACGTGCAGGACCTGATCAGCCACTACAAGGGAGTGCTGGACGCCAGCGGCATGCACAAGCAGTTCATCGCCTTCATGGACGTGCCGGTGATGTCCTCCACCGACAACGACCTGTACGTCTACGGCGTGCATCCCGATCTGGCCACCTGGGCGGCGCGCGGCGCGGCCATGCAGTCCTCGGAGGCGGGTCAGATGCTCGGCAGGCACGCGCAGCAGGTCATGGACTGCAACAACGCACTGTGGTGGGGTCAGCGGGTGGTGCCGCCGATGTAGGCGACGCGCCTCAGGGGGCGGGCTTCTCGAACACCAGCACGTGCTGCTGCGGCAGGTAATCGTCGGTTCGCACCCAGACGAAGCCTGCCGCGGACAGCTCGCGCCGGGCCTGGCGCTCGGTCAGCTTGTGCAGGCGCTTGATCGGCACCGACGGATCCTCGCCCCGATACTCCACCAGCACCAGGCTGCCGCCCGGGACCAGCGCACGGAAGATCGCGTCGGCCATCTCCCGCGGATGGGAGAACTCGTGGTAGGCGTCGACGATGAACGCGAGGTCGACGGCGGACTCCGGCAGACCCGGGTCGGTGGCCGTGCCGAGCACGGGCTCCACGTTGTCGACGCCCTGCTCCCGCCGCCGCCGCTCGACGATGGCGAGCATCTCCGGCTGGATGTCCACGGCCAGCACCCGGCCCTGCGGCACCCGCTCGGCGATGGGAAACGAGAAGTACCCCGTGCCGGCGCCGATGTCGGCGACCACGTCGTCCGCCTCCAGCGGCAGCCGCGCGACGAACAGGTCGGTTCGCTCCTCGGCCTCGCGGCTGGACCGCTCGAGCCAGCCGGCGCCGAGGTGTCCCATGACCCGGGAGATCTCCCGTCCCAGGTAGACCTTGCCGGTGCCGTCCCGACTGGGCGCCCGCTGCTCGTAGATCGCCGTTGCCGAGCCAGCAGCAACGCTGACGGATGTCTCGCCCGCCGCCGCGGCCCAGCACGCGCCACCCGCCAGGCTTGCCAGCGCGGCCAGCATCAGCCGCTTCACGCCCAGGCCCCCAGCGCGCCCGGCAGTCGCCCCGATGCCAGGGGATACCAGAACAGGTAGGGGTAATCGATGGCGAAGGGATTGCCCGCATCCAGGCGAACATAGCCGCAGCGCTGAAAGTAACTCACCGCGACCCGTTCCGCCTTCACCACGAGCCCATCGGCACCGAGCCGGCCGGCCGCTTCCGCGACCTGGTGCTGCAACAGGGTTCCGAGCCCGCGACCCTGCGCGGGAGGACGCACGTAGAGGCCGTGCAGCAGCGCTCCGCGCTCGCCGGCGCCACCGATGAGCATCGCGTCCCGGTCCCACACCGCCACCGCGCTCGGCTCACCGTTGGACGCCAGCAGCAGCGCCTGAAGCTCCCGCAGGTCGACACCGTCGTAGCTCAACACTCCGAGCGAGATCCGTTTCAGGCGCTCCGCCATCGGCCACGCCAGCACGGCATCGCGGACGATGGCGTTCACCGCGTCGAGGTCGTCGGGAGCGGCAATTCGAATCGAGGAATCGAGTGTTTCCATGGCCGCAGCATGGGAACGCCAACGTGAACACGACGTGATGCGTCGGTTCAGATGGTGTCGGAGACCCCGCGCACGAACAGAGGCTCGAGCTCGAGCTGATTTGCGTCGGCGGCTACCGACTCCGCCACGTCCGCCGAAGCCGCAGGATCGAACTCGTTCGCTGCTTCGAGGATCGCGCGCAGCAGGGTCGCGTCGCTCGACGTGTTCAGAAACACCCCGGGGCGGGACA
>JBFISC010000234.1:0-4732 GCA_041608775.1 Pseudomonadales bacterium
ATCGAGACCGCCGCGCAGAACGATTTCCTGGCCGACCTCGGCTGTCACCTGGGCCAGGGCTACCTCGTCGGGCGCCCCATGAACCGCAACGCCGTCGCCGCGTTCCTGACTTCCTGATCCCGCGGCGCCGCAAACCACCGCCGGATTGCGGAGCTATTGTGGCCAGGTGAAGCGGATGTCGCCCTTCGCCATGCCGTCCAGCACGATCTGCGCGCCGCCGGACTTCATCATCCATTCCAACCGATGATCCCGATATTCGCGGCGGATCGCGCCGGATCGAAGGCGTGCTGCCGCGTTCGACATGTCCGCCGCAGCGGCTTCGAACTCAGCGAACGTGGCACAGACCGCCGGCCGCTCTGCAACCCGATCGAGCCAGCGCGCCAACGGCGACCGTGCGGCCGGGCCGAGGCCGTAATAGCGTGACCGATTGACGAACGGCGCCACGCAGGCATCCGCCCAGCCGAAAACGCGGCCGCCGAACCAGTCGTCGTCGCCGAGCCTGCCTGCCAGCCAGGCCTGCAGCTCGGTGGTCTGCCGAGCCGCCGCGGCGCGCAGCTGCTCGGCCAGACTTCCGCTGGCCCGCTGGAACCACTGAACCTCACCGAGCCCCCAGTTGACCGCTTCGTAGACGGTGTCACACACGTCCTCGATCATCCGCGCCCGCGCCCTGCCGGCCGGGTCAGCGGGCAGCAGCGCCGGAGACGGGAACCGGTCCTCCAGGTACTCCAGGATCACGGTCGAGTCGAAAATGCGAACCTGGCCATCGATCAGGGTGGGGACCTCCTGGCGCGGGCTCGTCTCGGCGAATTCCCCGGCGGCAGCTCCGGATCCAAGGCCCTCCGGGACTTCGAGCTCGAATTCCGCCCCCTTCTCCCGCAGCACGATCTTGACCTTCTGGGCATATGAGGAAACGGGATGTTCGTATAGCAGCATCAGCAATGACCTGATCTGGAACCTGTTCGGGCATGGTACGGGCAATCGGCCGATGCATCAGCGACCGACAGATTGGTTGTCCATCTGACCCGAATGGCCCGGATTCAGACCGGGTCCGGCCGAGGGGCGGCCGCGGTGACCGGCGCTTTGCTCCGGCCAACCAGCACGTAAAGCGTCGGCAGCACGAACAGGGTGAACAGCGTGCCGACCAGCATGCCGGCGGCGATCATCAAACCGATGGCAAAGCGCGCGTTGGCCCCGGCGCCGAAGGCAATCAGCAGCGGTACCACGCCCAGCACGGTGGCGAAGGTGGTCATCAGGATTGGTCGCAGCCTGAGGGCGGCCGCCTCCAACACCGCGGCGCGCCGATCCAGCCCCTCGCTCAGCCGGTGGTTGGCGAAGTCCACGATCAGGATGCCATGCTTGCTGATCAGTCCGATCAGAGTCAGCAGCCCGACCTGGGTGTAGATGTTGAGTGTCGCAAACCCCAGGGCCAGCGGGACCAGGGCACCGAAGATCGACAGCGGCACGCTCACCAGGACGATGAACGGATCGCGGAAGCTGTTGAACTGCGCCGACAGCACCAGGTAGATGAACACCAGGGACGTGGCGAACAGGACGAGAAAACCCTGGCTCTCCTGCATGAAGCGCCGTGACTCGCCCTGGTAGCCGGCCCGGTAGCCCGACGGCGCTACTTCAGTGAGTGTCTGCTCGAGGAACGCGAGCGCATCGCCGAGGGAATTCGGCGGCAGCACCAGCCCCTGAACGGTCACGCTGTTGAGCTGCTGGAACTGCCGCAGGGTGTTGGGCTGCACTGTCTGCTTCAGGTTGATGACCGTGCTCAGCGGCACCAGAGCGCCCGAGCGGGTGCGCAGGTAGTAACGCTCGAGCCATTCCTTGGTCAGCCGGAACCCCCGGTCGGCCTGCGGGATCACCTTGTAGCTGCGGCCCTCGATGCTGAAGCGATTGGTCTCCGCCTCGCCGAGCATGACCTGCAGGGTCTCGCCGATGTCCTGCATGGAGATACCCAGCCGGGCGGCGAGCTCGCGATCGATGCTGACGCCGACCTCGGGTCGCGAGAAGCGCAGGTCCTTGTTGACGAACGCAAAAACTCCGGATTGGCGGGCCTTGCTCAGCACTTCCTCCGCAACCCGGTCGAGCTCCCGGTAGCTCACGTTGGCGGAGATCACGAACTGGACGGGAAGCCCCGAGGACGCGCCGGGCAGCCCGCCGCCGGCGAAGGTGAACACCTCGAGGCCGCTGATGCGGTCGTACTTGCTCTGAACCTCCTGGCGGATCTCCTCGAGGGTGCGCTCGCGCTCACGCCAGGGCACCAGCTCCAGGCCGCCGAACACCGAAGTCGGCTGGTTCACCTGCCAGGAATGCGAGACCTCCGGCACGGTGCGCCAGGCGTCCACCATCTGGTCGAGGAAGTAGGTGGTGTACTCCAGGCTGCCGTAGTCGGGCGGGGTCGCCACCGCGAAGATGTTGCCGCTGTCTTCCTCCGGCGCCAGCTCCTTCTGGGTGAGCTGATAGAGCACCGGCAGGCTGAGGAAAATCACCGCACCGAACAGGGCGACGGCGCCGCGATTGCCCAGGCAGCGCTCGAGCAGTGTCTGGTAGCGCCGATGCAGCTGCTCGAAGCGGGCGTCGAGCCAGTCCGCGACGGCGCCCTGATGATCGTGGTCCTTCAGCAGATAGGCGCACATCATCGGGCTCAGCACCAGCGCCACGATGCCCGAGATCACCACGGCGCCGGCCAGGGTCAGGGCGAACTCGCTGAACAGCACGCCGGTGAGCCCGCCGAGAAAGCCGATGGGCAGGTAGACGGCCACCAGGGTCAGGGTCATCGCCACCACCGGAAACGCCACCTGTCGTGCCCCCACCAGAGCAGCCTGCAGCGGCGGCTCGCCCTCCTCGATGTGACGATGCACGTTCTCCACCACGACGATGGCGTCGTCAACCACCAGGCCGATGGCGATGACCATGGCGAGCAGGGTCAGCAGGTTGATCGAGAAGCCCATCAGCCAGATCAGGAGCAGCACGCTGGTCAGCGACAGCGGGATGGCGATGATGGGGATGGCCACGACCCGCAGCGAGCCCAGGAACAGCAGGATGACCAGCACGACGATGATCGAGGCTTCGATCAGCGTCTGCACCACCTCCCGGAGCGCCTCGCCGATGTAAATGGACGCGTCGGAGTCGAGGAAGATGGTCATGTCGGCCGGCAGCTGCGCGTTCAGCTCGTCGACCTTCTCCTTGACGCCGGCGGCCGTCTGCAGCGGGTTGGCGCCGGGCGCCTCGGTGATCGCGATGAACACGGTCTCCCTGCCGCTGGAGTACACGGCCGACTCGTAGGTCTCGCTCGCCAGCTCGATGGTAGCCACATCCGCCAGGCGCACCCGCTGATCGCCGTCCTGCCGGACGACGATGGCGCCGAAGCGCTCGGGATCCTGCAGATCGGTCTCGGCATCGACGCTGGCGCGAACCAGCTCGCCCCGGGTTGTGCCGGCGGCGGAGATGAAATTGTCCCGGCGGACGGCAGCGGTAACGTCCGTGGCCGTCACGCCGAAGGCGGCCATCCTGGTCGGGTTCAGCCAGATGCGCATGGCGAACATGCCGCTGCCCAGCATCCTGGCCTCGCCGACGCCGTCCACCGTGCTCAGCACCGGCTGAATCGACCGCATCGCGTAGTCGGCGATCTGCTGCACCGACATCTCGTCGCTGAGCAGCGCCAGGTACATCATGGCGTCGCCGCCGGTGCGGTTGGTGACCACGGGATCTTCCACGTCCCGGGGCAGCTCGAAGCGGGCCTCGTTGACCCTGGTGATCACCTCGCCGAGAACGTCGGTGGAGTTCTCGCCGAGCTTCACCCAGGCCTCGATCTCGGCCACGCCCGGGTCGCTCTGGGAGGTGACGTACTCGACGCCTTTGGCCGCGGCGATGCGGCGCTGCAGCGGGGTGGTGACGAAGCCCTGCACGGTCTCGGCGCTGGCGCCGGGGTACACGGCGCTGACGTAAATCACGCTCTTCTCGACCTCGGGGTACTCGCGCAGGGTCAGCTGCGAGCCGGCCTGCAGCCCCAGCAGCAGCATGACCGCGCTCACCACCAGCGCCAGCACCGGCCGATGGATGAAGATGTCGGTAAAGCGCGTCATCAGAGCTGCACGCTCTCGTCGACGATCACGCGCACGCCCCGGTAGAGCTTGTTCTGACCCACGCTCACCACCCGGTCGCCGGCCGCCAGGCCGTCCAGCACGGCGACCCGGCCGTCCCGGACCTTGCCGGCCCGCACCACCCGGGGCACCGCGGTGAGCTGACCGTCATCGGTGGGCTCGATGACGTAGACCGTGTTGCCCTGCAGGGCGAAGGTCATGGCCGTCTCCGGAATGGTGACGAGCTCCTGGCGCTCGCCCAGATCCACCTCCAGCTCGGTGAACATGCCGGGAACCAGCCCGTCCACCTCGTCGAGCCGCGCGCGCAGCAGGATGTTGCGGGTGTTCGGATCGATGCGGGCGTCGATGGCGGCGACCGTGGCCGCGAAGCTGCGCTCCGGGTAGGCGTCGACCGCCACCCGCACGTCCAGGCCCGGCCGCAGCCGGGGCGCGTGGCGGGCGGGTACCGTGAAGTCGATCTCCAGCTCGCTCCGATCCTGCAGGGTCGCGATCACGGTTCCCGGCGACAGGTAGTCGCCGACATCCACGCGGCGGATCCCCATGGTGCCGGCGAACGGCGCCTCGATGCGCTTGTTGTCCAGGCGGGCCTCGGTTTCGGCGAGCTGGGCGCGGGCACGTTCCAG
>JBFISC010000235.1:0-4681 GCA_041608775.1 Pseudomonadales bacterium
GCCACCTGTCACGGCGATTTTAACGGCGCCTCCCGGCCTGCTTGATGAACGTGGCCGTGACGATGAAGAAGATCAGCATGATGAACACGACGTCCAGCATCGGCGTCAGGTTGATGTCTGACTCCTCATCGGTTCTGGCGAGTCGTGCAGAGGCTTTGCGCATCGGGTCTACTCCGGAATCAGTGATCCATGGTCAGGTGGTCCTGGAACAGCTCGGTCTCGAAGTCGATCTTGCGCTTCAGCACCGTGCTGCCCACCACCCCGGACAGTGACGCAATCATACCTGCCATCGTCGGGATCGTTGCCATGGAGACCCCGGCAGCCATGGACCGGGCATTGCCGCCCTGAGTCGCCATGGCATCGAACACCGAGATCATCCCGGTAACTGTCCCCAGCAGGCCCAGCAATGGACACAGTGCCACACAGGTCTGGATGAGGGGCAGGGTTCCCGCGATCTTGTCCGACGCTTCCGAGACGATCGCCTCACGAATCTGGTGAGCGCTCCAGGACCGGCGCTCGGTCCGCGACTCCCAGCGGTCCGTGGAATCGCGCACCAGATTCTTGTGCTCGGACTGAAAGTACCAGAACCGCTCGAAGATCAGCGTCCACATCAGAAACGTGAGGGCGGCGATCAGCCACAGCACGTTGCCGCCCTGGTCCATGAACTCGAGAATGTTGATGTAGGCTTCGTACATGACCCGTAGCTACCCGGCTCAGCCCAGAGCCTGGCCGGAACGCTCCGCATGATCGGCGATGATGCCGGCGCTCTGCTCCTCCAGGACGTGCAGCACAGCGCGGCTGCGGGACGCGACGATGGAGTGGAGCAGCGTCATCGGAATGGCCACGCAGAGACCGAGTACCGTGGTCATGAGGGCGGTCGAGATACCGCCGGCCATGGTCTTCGGATCGCCGGTGCCGAACAAAGTGATGGCCTGGAACGTCAGGATCATGCCGATCACCGTGCCCAGCAGACCGAGCAGCGGTGCCACCACCGAGATCACCTGCATCAGGGTGATGTTGCTCGTGATCTGCGGCGTCTCGTTGAGAACGGCCTCGCCGAGCTTGAGCTCCAGGGTTTCGACATCGACGTCCTTGTTGTCCTGGTAGACCTTCAGCACCCGGCCGAGCGGGTTGCTCTCATCCGGAGTGTCGGACTTCTTCTGGGCCGCGACCTTGCCGCCGATGATGGAGAGCTGAATCAGCTTCCAGACCGCCAGGATCACACCGAAGATACCACCGAGAATGATCACCGATCCGACGTACCCGCCCTGACCGTCACAGAACGGCAGGTAGCACTCACCGGTGGCAATGCCGCCCATCGGCGAGCCGACCCGCTCACCTAGCGTGGCGGCCTGAATCAGCAGGCTCAGCAGCGAGCCGCGGGTCGGGTCGACGGCAAAGGCGACGATCTCATCCGGGGACGCCGCCTGCAGATCATCCGCTGTCGATGTGAACCGCCCGGCCGGCTGGCGCGCCAGCTCTATCAGCGTGCCGTTGTCAGGGTTGAACTGAACGTAACCACCATCCGCGACCAGGTTGAAAGCGCCCACTCGAGTGATCTCGGTTTCGAGCTGCTCGCCGTTGTTGAGAATCACCGTTCCCGGGAACTGGACGACCTTGCCCGATGCGGTCATCTCCCGCTGCAGCTCGTACCAGAGGGTTTCCATCTCGTCGATGGTGGCGAGGTTGCTGGACGTTCCCATCTTCGCCGCGAAGTTCTCCAGCCATTCGCCCCGGTTGGGGTACTGCGCGGAGATGATGGAGCCCTCGAACAGGCCCCGGGTATCGCCCGCCACCTGCTGCAGCACCCCGAACAGCTCGCGCAGCGAGCCGAGTCGGGCGTCCAGCTGCTCCTGCATCTGGCCGATGCGGATCTCGTTCTCCTCGAACTGGGTCTCCAACCGCTCTGAGCGCTGCTCCTCCCGCGTGCGCTCGGCCCGGGCATCCTGCAGCATCTTCTGCTGCTGTGCCTTGTCACGCTGGAACTCGGCTTCCCGCTGGGAATGGACGCGAGACTCGACCACCCGGCGTTCCTGCACGTTGCTGAGCAGCTCATCAAGGCTGTTTGCCTGGTTGACCTGGAGGTCGTCGGGGGTTCCCGCTGCGGGCGCCGCGGCTTCCTGAGCCCAGGCCGGGGCGGCTGCCAGCAGCGCGCCTGCCATCAGGCCGGCGACTAGGTGCTTGAGGTTATACTGTTTCATTCTCCGGCCTCCGAACCTTGCCCTGCCTGGTTACGCTGCGCTGTCTGCCCGGGCCCGGGAACCGTCTCCGGACCCTTCACCGGCATCGTCAGCATGTCGACGGAAAGCTGCTTGCGCGCCATCCGGATCCCGTTGCGCACCGGGGTATTGTAGGAATCGTCCAGGGTTTCCCACTGCGACGTGATCGGGTTGTAGAACCCGGTCACCTCGCCGTCCGGACTCTGGAACACCAAGGCGATCCGACCGACCTTGAGCACGTCCACCTGCCGCTCGGCGCCCTCCAGCGCCACCTGATCCCCGTAGGCTTCCATGGTGCGGCCGTACTCGTTCTCGATCTGGTAGGCGCGCAGGATCTGGCTGAACTTCTCGGACACTGCCACATCCGCGCGATCCATCATCTCCCGCAGCGAGTCAATGCGCTGGCTGCGCTCCGCGCGCAGGAACGGCAGGTCGAGCTGCACGAACTGCTCGAGGCCATCGATCATCCGCAGCATCAGGGGCGTGATCTGCCGCTCGATGACGGTGACCTCGTCGATGGACCGGGTCAGCTGCGACATCTCGGTCTCCTGGTTGGAGATCTGACGCTCGAGCTGTCGGTTGTACACCCGCAGGCCCTCGATTTCCTTCAGCACGGTCTTGTACTCGCTGAGGAGCGCGCGCGTCTCCTCGGTGAGGGCGTCGATGCGCGCCTGGGACTGCTTGGCCTGATCGTTGATCCGCTCGGCGACCTGAAACACGTCGTTGAGGGTCGCCGCGCCGGCCCCACCGCTGACGATGAGCCCCATCGCCAGCAGCAGAGACGCCGATAGCCCATTTATAAGATGTCTGTTCATACGACTTCCTACGGGTGTGTTTTGTTTTAATTGAGCGCGTGACGATCACCGGCCGACAACCAGCGGGTCAGCGTGACCCGATGCTGAATGTCGGTGAAGTCAGGCGTAGTCAAGTGACCACTCCGGCCCGGGTGTCCACCAGGCTGAAACGGCCAGAATCGCGGGGATGCGCCGCATGGCACACTCGTCGATGTCCCGCCCCTTTTCCTTGCTCGAAGGATCAACAAACGCCTACGGGAAGTCAAGCTCGAAGGCCAGCAACAGCGCGCACACCGCTGTTAATCCAACGACTTTGCCCGCCCGCGCTTCAGCCGAGGTGCTCGGCGAAGAACGCCAGGGTCCGCTCCCTGGCCTGAGCAGCGCTGTCGGCGTGATAGCTGCCGCGCTGGTCGCAGTTGAAGCCATGGTCCGCCGGGTAGACGAATATCTGTGCCTGCGGTTGAGCGCGGCGGATCGCGTCGACGTCGCTCAGGGGAATGTGCGCATCCAGCTCGCCGAAATGCATCATCACCGGGCAACGGGGCCGGCGATCGGCTTCCCGGGCGACACCGCCACCGTAGTAGCAGACGGCGGCGTCCACGCCGCTGGCCTCGCAGGCCGCGCGCCAGGCCAGCAGCCCACCGAAGCAGTACCCGACGACGCCGACCTTGCCATGCCCGGCGGCCAGGTCGACGGCGGCCTGCAAGTCCTGTTGCGCCCCGGCATGGTCGAGGTCGTTGAAGGCAATGTCGACCCCTCGCTTCAGGTCCTGCTCGCCGTAGCCGAGCTCCACGTCCCGCGCCACGCGGTCGAAGATCTGAGGCGCAATCGCCACGTAGCCGTCCCGGGCGTAGCCATCCGTCACGGATCTGATGTGGTCGTTGACCCCGAAGATCTCCTGGATGACCACCACCGCCCCCTTCGGCACCCCGGGCGGCGTGGCCAGGTAGGCGGCCGGGGCGAAGCCGTCGGCCGCCTGCAGTTCGATTCGTTCTCCCATGATCCCCTCCCTGTCTGAGACCCCAAGCTTGACCCAGCTTCACCCGTCGTATCCAGCCGATGTCCGGCCATGTCCAGCCGCCGGGTGCCGGTATGACGATCGGCGGCTGTCACAATGGATGCGCAGTGAATTGCACATTGTCATGATTCTGTCACATACGCCCGCCAAAATGCCGCCCCGAAGCCGCCACGGGATACGTCCACCATGCAACGAACTCGGATCTACCTGACCCTGACGCTGTCCCTGCTCGCCGGCACGGTCGCCACGGTGCCCGCAGCCATCGCTGCTTCCGCCAGCGTCGGCGACTACAGCGTCAACCTCGGCGGCCGGCTGATGTGGGACATGGACAGTTTCGACGACGCCCTGAACCCGGACAACGACGGCGAGCGACGTTTCAGCACCCAGTTGCGGCGGGCCCGGCTCGAGCTGTCCGGCGATCTGCCGGGCGCGTTCGACTGGGTCTTCGAGCTGAGTTACCTGGACGATACCAACGAAGCCGAAGTACACGCCGCGGGGCTGCGCTACACCGGCTGGAAGCTGGCCAACGTTTTCTTCGGCCGGACCAAGGAACCCTTCGGCCTCGAGGAGCTTGCCAGCTCCAAGGCGATCTCGACCCTGCGCCGCAACTTCTTCACCGACGCTAGCGACGTCGACAGCCAGCCGTACTA
>JBFISC010000236.1:0-4632 GCA_041608775.1 Pseudomonadales bacterium
GCAGCAGCGACTCATCGCCCAACAGCGCATGAAACTGCTTGGGGAAGAGCTCCCGGGAAAGGGGCCACAGGCGACTGCCGGTACCGCCGGCGAGAATGACGGGAACGATCGGGCTCATGACGCGCGCAGCTTCCTTCGACGGGTCCGATGAGTCCGGTGTATCACGCGCCCGGCTTCACCTCCAGGTCGCAGATGTAACCGACCCTGGCAACGGCGGGGGCGTTCACCGCTGGCTGAGCCGCGCCTTCACCTTGCCGCTCACCGTCCCCATGTCGGCCCGGCCCTCGACCTGGGCTTTCAGCACCCCCATCACCTTGCCCATGTCGCGCATGGACTCGGCACCGCTCTGCGCGATGGCGGCGCTGATCAGCTGATCCAGCTCGGCGTCCTCCAGCGGCTCGGGCAGAAACTCCCGGACGATGCCGATCTCGAAGCGCTCCTGGGACGCCAGGTCTTCACGACCCGCTGCTTCGAACTGCCCGAGGGCGTCCTGGCGCTGTTTCAGCATGCGGGTGAGAACGGCGATCACGTCCTGGTCGCTGAGCTCGCGGCGCTCGTCGACCTCGACCCGCTTGATCTCGGCGTTGATCAACCGGAGCGTCGCCAGGCGCGCCTTGTCGCGAGCCTTCATGGCCGCTGTGGTCACGGCGTTGATGTTCTGCTTGAGATCCGAGTCGGTCATGGCCGGCTCCGGGGAGGCGGGGATGAGAGAGCACGGGAGCCGGAAAGGCCCCCGCGCGCATCAGAAGTTCCTCTCGAACCTTCGGGCTTCGCGCTGCAGCTTCTTGGCGTGGCGCTTGACGGCCGCAGCAGCCTTGCGCTTGCGCACCGCGGTGGGCTTCTCGTAGAACTCCCGACGGCGCACCTCGGAGAGCACGCCGGCTTTCTCGCAGGAACGCTTGAACCGCCGCAGCGCGACGTCGAACGGCTCGTTTTCCTTGACCTTTACACTCGGCATTCGATCACTCGATTGATGTGGTTTCACAACCCGCGACGGTAATGGCGGGCAGAACCCGCCGCCGATCCCCGTGGGATCGCCAAAGCCGGCGGATTCTAATGCCATTCCTGGAGCTTTGCAAAAGCCGACGGCGGGTTACTATGCCTGCCATGCTGGTGCTGGGCATAGAGACCTCCTGCGACGAAACCGGCGTGGCCCTGTACCACGCAGACCACGGGCTCCTGGCGGATGCGCTGTACAGTCAGGTGGCGCTGCATGCGAGCTACGGTGGTGTGGTGCCGGAGCTGGCTTCCCGGGATCACATCCGCAAGCTGATTCCCCTCACCGAGCAGGTTCTGCGCGAGGCCGGCCAGACCCTTGCCGATCTCGACGCCGTCGCCTACACGGCCGGACCAGGCCTGATGGGCGCGCTGCTGGTGGGCGCAAGCTTCGGCCGCGCGCTCGCCTGGAGCCTGAACGTGCCTGCCATCGGCGTGCACCACATGGAGGCCCATCTGCTCGCGCCGCTGATCGACGACCGGGAGCCGCCGTTACCATTCATCGCCCTGCTGGTCTCCGGTGGCCACACCCAGCTGGTGCTGGTGAACGGCCTCGGCGATTACGAGCTGCTAGGTGAATCCCTCGACGACGCCGCGGGCGAGGCATTCGACAAGGCCGCGAAGATGCTCGGGCTCGGCTATCCCGGGGGGCCCCATCTCGCCCGGTGCGCAGAGACCGGTGATCCTGGGCGATTCCGCTTTCCCCGGCCGATGACCGATCGCCCCGGCCTCGACTTCAGCTTCAGCGGCCTGAAGACCTTCACCCTCAACACCGCGGCCGCGCACCAGCCGCTGTCCGATCGGGATCGCGCCGACATCGCCCGGGCATTCGAAGAGGCCGTGGTGGACACCCTTACGATCAAGTGCCGGCGCGCGGTGGAGCAGACCGGCGTAGCCCACCTGGTGGTGGCCGGCGGCGTCAGCGCCAACGTCCGCCTGCGCCGGCGGCTGGCCGACGGCGTGCCCGCGGAAATCTACTATGCGGCGCCACGGCTGTGCACGGACAACGGCGCCATGATTGCCTATGCCGGCTGCCGCCGGCTGCTGGCCGGGGAAGCCGCCGATCCCACGGCCGATCTCGCCATCGCCGTTCGGGCCCGCTGGCCCATGACCGAACTCACCGCGCCCGGAGGTTGATCTGGATACCGTATTCGTCCGCTCCCTCACCGTGACCGCCATCCTCGGTGTCAATCCCGAGGAGCGCCAGACACCCCAGCCCGTGCGGATCAGCTTCGCCATGGCCACCGACGCGAGCGTGGCGGCCCGGGAAGACGACATCTCCCAGGCGGTGGATTACGCCATGGCCGCGGGGCGCGTGGCGTCGCTGACGGTCGAAGGCAAGTTCAAGCTGGTGGAAACCCTGGCCGAACACATCGCCCAGCTGCTGCTGCACGAGTTCCCGATCCAGCGGGTCCGGGTCGAGGTGGAGAAACCGGCGGCCATCCGGGAAGCGGACAGCGTCGGCGTGAGCATCGAGCGGCGCAGACGGCCCGGATGAGCCGGCCGGCGATCCTGCTGTGGTGGCTGATGCTGGCGTTGCCCGGGCCCGCCCGGGGCGCCGATCTCACCGAACTCGGCGCCGGCGAGCTGGCCGCACGGCTGCGCGGCGGGGAACTCTCGGCCACGGCCGTGACCGCCGCTTACCTGAGCCGTATCCGCGAGGTCGACGCCGCCGGACCTCGCCTGAATGCCGTGACGGAAACGAATCCCGAAGCCGAGGCCATCGCGGCCGCTCTCGATGCCCACTTCCAGCGCCACGGGCCCCTGGGCACGCTGCACGGGGTGCCCGTGCTGCTGAAAGCCAACATCGATACCGGCGACCGGATGGCCACCCACGCCGGCTCGCTGGCCCTGGCGGATCACGTCGCCCCCGCGGACGCGCACCTGGTCGCCCGGCTGCGGGCCGCCGGGGCGGTGATTCTCGGTAAGACCAACCTGAGCGAATGGGCGAATTTCCGCTCCACCACCGCCAGCAGCGGCTGGAGCAGCGTCGGTGGGCAGACCCGCAACCCCCACGTCCTCGACCGCAACCCCTGCGGCTCCTCGAGCGGCTCCGCCGTGGCCGTCGCCGCCCGCCTGGCGCCGCTCGCGGTAGGCACGGAAACCGACGGCTCGATCATCTGCCCTTCGGCCATCAACGGCATCGTCGGCATCAAGCCCACCGTAGGCACCGTGAGCCGCCGCGGGATCATTCCCATCTCTCACACCCAGGACAGCGCCGGCCCCATGGCCGCCAGCGTCGCCGACGCCGCCCTGCTGCTGCAGACCCTGGCCGACTTCGACCCGGGAGACCGGGGGGCGAAGCGCTTCCCCGGCGGTGAGCCGGTGTTTCTGCCCGACCCCGCCCGCACCCGGCTGGACGGCGTGCGTATCGGCGTGTTCCGCAGCTACTACGGCGCCGGTACCCGGGCCCGCGTCGACGCCGTGTTCGACGACGCGGTCAGGCGCACGGCCGCACTCGGCGCGGACATCGTCGATCCGATGACGCTGTCGACCCCCGACGGCGTGTTCGACGCCGAGTACCAGGTGATGCTGTTCGAGTTCAAAGCCGGGTTGAACGACTATCTTGCCAGCCATCCGGTTGCCGACGACCGCGACAGCCTGGCGGAGCTGATCGTCTGGAATCAGAGCCACGCCGACACGGTGATGCCCATCTTCGGCCAGGAGATCTTTCTCCAGGCGGAAGCCAAAGGCGGGCTCGCGGAGCCGGCCTACCGGCAGGCAATCGCGGACGGGCCAGGGTGGATGCGCGCCGCCCTCGCCACGCTGCTCGACGAGCACGACATCGACGCCCTGCTCACCGTGGCGGGCTCCTTCGCCTGGAAGACCGACTGGCTGGCCGGCGACCGCTTCATGGTGGGCAGCTCGTCGCTGGCTGCCATGTCGGGGTTTCCGAGCATCACCCTGCCGGCCGGTCAGGTGCGCGGGCTGCCCGTGGGCGTCGCCTTCGTCGGCGCTCCGTTCGCCGAGCCACGGCTGATCCAGATCGCCCATGCCTTCGAGCAGGCCGGCCCGCCGCCACCGGAGCCCAGGTACCTGCGGACCCTCGAGACCCGGACCCAGCCCGTCAGGCGCTGAGCAGCGCGCGCAGCGCCTCCGGATTCGCCGACCAGTCCCCGCCCGGCCCGTCGTCGGCGTAGACACCGCCGGCCAGCGCGCGCTTGCGCGCCTGGAGCGCGAGGATGCGCTCCTCCACCGTGCCTTCGCAGACGAGCTTATAGACGAACACCGCCCGGGTCTGGCCGATCCGGTGGGCTCGGTCGGCCGCCTGATCCTCCACCGCCGGGTTCCACCACGGGTCGTAAAGAATCACCGTATCGGCTTCCGTGAGGTTCAGGCCCACCCCGCCGGCTTTCAAGCTGACCAGGAGCAGATCCACGGCCCCGTCCCGGAACCGGTCCAGGGCGGCATCCCGATTCCGGGTCTGGCCGGTGAGCGTGCTGTACCCGATGGCGTGCCGATCGAGCTCCGCCTGAATCAGCGCCAGCATGCTGGTGAACTGCGAGAACAGCAGCACCCGACGTCCCTCCTCGAGCAGCTCAGGCAGCATCTGCATCAGCAGCTCCAGCTTCGCCGAGCCGCGCACCGTCCGCGCCGCCTCGAGGTCCACCAGCCGCGGATCGCAGCAGATCTGGC
>JBFISC010000237.1:0-4618 GCA_041608775.1 Pseudomonadales bacterium
GCAAGGAGCACCCGGCCCGTGCCACCGAGATGGCGCCGTTCGGTATGAGCGAAGCGTTCCTGCACGACCAGCAGGAAGCGCTGCGGTTCGTGCCGGAACAGTGGGGCATGTCGCGGCGGGCCAAGCACACAGACTTCATGTTTCTCAATCTGGGCCCCAACCATCCCAGCGTGCACGGGGTGTTCCGGATCGCCCTGCAGCTCGACGGCGAGGTGATCGTCGACGCGGTGCCGGACATCGGCTACCACCACAGGGCGGCGGAGAAGATGGCAGAGCGGCAGTCCTGGCACACGTTCATCCCCTATACCGACCGCATCGACTACCTGGGCGGGGTGATGAACAACCTGCCCTACGTGATGGCAGTGGAGCGGATGGCCGGGATCGAGGTGCCGGATCGCGCCAGGGTGATCCGGATCATGCTGGCGGAGCTGTTCCGCGTCGCCAGTCACCTCGTGTTCTACGGCACCTTCGCCCAGGACCTCGGGCAGATGTCGCCGGTGTTCTACATGTTCTCGGATCGGGAACGGATATTTTCCATCATCGAAGCCATCACCGGCGGCCGCATGCACCCGAGCTGGTTCCGCATCGGCGGGGTGACCGCGGACCTGCCGGAGGGCTGGGACCGGATGCTGCGGGACCTGCTGGACGATCTGCCGAAGCGGCTCAAGCACTACGAGGACATGGTGCTGAAGAACGGCCTGATCAAGCGTCGTGCCAGAGGTATCGGCGCCTACAACACCGCCGAGGCCGTGGAGTGGGGCGTGACCGGGCCCGGCCTGCGTGCCACCGGCCTCGATTGGGACCTGCGCAAACGCCGTCCCTACGGCGGCTATGAGGCGTTCGACTTCGAGGTGCCCGTTGCTGCCGGCGGCGACTGCTACGACCGCTGCGTGGTTCGTGCGGAGGAGATGCGCCAGAGCCTGCGGATCATCCGGCAGTGCGTGGACAACATGCCGGCCGGGGCGGTCAAGGCGCAGCATCCGCGCACTACTCCGCCGCCCCGGGACGCCACCATGCACGACATCGAGACGCTGATTGCGCACTTTCTCAACGTCAGCTGGGGGCCGGTGATCGCGCCCTCGGAATGCGCGGTCACGGTGGAAGCGACCAAGGGGCTCAACAGCTACTACCTCATCTCCGACGGCAGCACCACGTCCTACAGGACCCGAATCCGCACGCCGTCGTTCCCGCACCTGCAGATGATTCCGCTGATCAGCCGCGGCCTGATGGTGGCGGACCTCATCGCCATCATCGCCAGCATCGATTTCGTCATGGCGGATGTCGATCGGTGACAGGGGGGTGAAGACAACGATGCACGAGCAGCTGATCAACCCGCTGTCGCAGGAGGAGATCGACGCCATCGAAGCCGAGGCCGCGCACCTGCCGGAGCGCCGTTCCGCAGCCATAGAGGCACTGCGGATCGTTCAGGAGAAGCGTGGCTGGGTGTCCGACGAGAGCCTTGCCGCCATCGCCCGTCAGCTCGACATGAGCCCGGATGCGCTGGATGCCATCGCGACGTTCTACAACCTGATCTTCCGCAAGCCCGTTGGTCGGCACGTGATCATGGTCTGCGACAGCGTCAGCTGCTACATCCTCGGCTGCGACCGGGTAAAGCGCGCCCTCGAAGCAAGACTGGGTATCGGTGCGGGCGAGACCACGGCGGACGGACGCTTCACGCTCCTGCCCATCGTCTGCCTCGGCGCCTGCGATCGGGCACCGGCCCTGATGATCGGCGATCGGCTCTACGGCAACGTGAACGCCGACGACCTCGGCGAGGTGCTCGACGGTCATGAGTGACGCAGCGGACATCCGGCCGCTCACCGCGCGCATCGATGCGGCCGGCGGCTTCGTGGACCTGGAGAGCTACGAGCGCGCCGGCGGCTACCAGGCGCTGCGCCAGGCGGTGACCGGCATGTCGCCGAAAGAGGTCCAGGAGACGGTGAAGCAGGCAAATCTGCGTGGCCGCGGCGGCGCGGGGTTCCCCACCGGCGTGAAGTGGAGCTTCGTGCCGATGGCGGCGGAGGGCGAGGCCGAAGGGGTCAAGTACGCCATCTGCAACGCCGACGAGATGGAGCCGGGCACGTTCAAGGATCGCTACCTGCTGGAGAACGATCCGCACCTGCTGGTTGAAGGGCTGCTGCTGGCCGCTTACGCCATTCAGGCGAGCCAGGCCTATGTGTTCCTGCGCGGCGAGTACCATCTGGCCGCGCGGCGGTTGCTCGAAGCCATGCAGCAGGCGCGATCGCGCAACTACGCCGGCGCCAACGTGCTCGGCTCGGGTTACTCCGTGGAGATCGGTCTGCACCGTTCCGGTGGACGCTACATCTGCGGTGAGGAGACCGCGCTGTTGAATGCGCTGGAAGGGCGTCGCGCGCAACCCCGGGCGCGGCCGCCGTTTCCCCCGGCGAGCGGCGCCTGGGGTCGGCCGTCGGTGGTCAACAACGTGGAGACCCTGTGCAACGTTCCCGCCATCCTGCGCAATGGCGCCGACTGGTATCTCCGGCTCGGCCGCGGGGAAGACGCCGGTACCAAGATGTTCGGCGTCTCCGGCCGGGTCCGGGCGCCGGGCCTCTGGGAGCTGCCCATGGGCACGCCGATTCGCGAGATCCTCGAGGACCACGCCGGCGGGATGCTGGACGGGTATCGGTTCCGCGGGCTGCTGCCCGGCGGCGCGTCCACGGACTTTCTGGTCGACGAGCATCTCGATCTGCCCATGGACTACGCCGCCATCGCCAAAGCCGGCAGCCGCCTCGGCACCGGAACCATGATCGTCATGGACGACTCGGTCTGCCCCGTAGACCTGTCGCGCAACCTTCAGCATTTCTTTGCCCAGGAGTCCTGCGGCTTCTGCACCCCGTGCCGGGAAGGACTGCCCTGGCTGGAACGGGTTCTGGCTGACATCGAGGAAGGTCGTGGTGAGGACGGTGACCTCGAGCTGCTCGATCAGAATGCGCGGTTCATCGGTGTGCCGGGCAACACGTTCTGCGTGCACGCCACCGGCGCTATTGAGCCGCTGGCAAGCGCGCTGAAGTACTTCCGCGAGGATTTCGAAGCCCACATCCGGGAACGCCGCTGTCCGTACGGGGAGGGGCGCTGATGCCGACCATCGAGGTGGACGGAGTCTGCTACGACGTGCGCGAGGACAGCAATCTGCTGCAGGCCTGCCTCTCCCATGGCCTCGACCTGCCGTACTTCTGCTGGCATCCGGCGCTCGGATCGGTGGGCGCCTGCAGGCAGTGTGCCGTGGTCCAGTACCGGGACGCCGAGGACACCAGGGGCAAGCTCACCATGGCCTGCATGACCCCGTGTGCGGACGGCGCGCGGCTGTCGATCCGGGCGGAAGAGGCGGTGGCATTCCGTGCTTCGGTGATCGAGTGGCTGATGCTCAACCATCCCCACGACTGCCCGGTGTGCGAGGAAGGCGGCGAGTGTCACCTGCAGGACATGACGGTCATGACGGGGCACACGGCGCGCCGCTACCGCGGGCGGAAACGGACCTTCCGCAATCAGTACCTGGGCCCGCTGCTCAACCACGAGATGAACCGCTGCATCACCTGCTACCGGTGCGTGCGCTTCTACCGCGACTACGCCGGCGGGCGGGATCTTGATGCCTTCGGTTCCCGCGACCGGCTCTATTTCGGCCGCGCCGAGGACGGGGTGCTGGAGAGCGAGTTCGCCGGCAACCTGGTGGAGGTGTGCCCCACCGGCGTGTTCACCGACAAACCCTTCAGCGCCACCTACACGCGCAAGTGGGACCTGGCGTCCGCGCCGTCCGTGTGCCACGGGTGCGGGTTCGGCTGCAACACCCTGCCGGGTGAGCGTTACGGCGTCCTGAAGCGGGTTCACAACCGCTATCACAGCGAGGTCAACGGCTATTTCCTCTGCGACCGGGGTCGCTTCGGCGCCGGTTTCGTCAATTCGGCCACGCGGCTGCGGCACGCCGGGACGCGGCGCGACGACGGCGCGTTCGACGAGCTCAGCGTTGAGGCCGCCGTCGAGCGGGCAGCGGCAGCGCTCGGTTCGGGGACGGTTGCCGGCGTCGGCTCGCCGCGGGCCTCCTTGGAGGCCAACTTCGTCCTCCAGCAGCTGGTGGGGCCGGACCGGTTCTGCGCTGGCTTCGCCGGCCACGAAGCCGCCCTGATGGATGCGGTGCTCGGCGCCCTGACGGGCGCCCGGATCCCGACTCTGCACGAGGTCGAGCGGGCCGACGCGGTGCTGGTGCTCGGCGAGGACCTGTCCAACAGCGCGCCGCGGCTGGCGCTGGCGTTGCGTCAGAGCGTGCGCAACCGAAGTTTCGAGCTGGCTGCCGAGGTCAGCATCCCGTTGTGGCAGGACGCCGGTGTGCGGGGTCATGCGGGAACCCGGGCGAATCCGCTGCTGCAGGCCACCGTGCTGCCGACGCGGCTCGACAGCGTGTCCAGCCACAGCCTGCACGGCCCGCCCGACGAGCTGGCGCGGGCCGGCTACGCCGTCGCCAGCCAGCTCGACCAAGGGCGATCGGCACCGCGAGCTCCGTCGCCGGAACTCGCTGACTTCGCCGCGGCCGCCGCCCGGGCGCTGGCTGCCGCCGAGCGCCCGCTGGTCATCAGCGGCACGGGTTGTGGTTCCCCTGCGGTCA
>JBFISC010000238.1:0-4548 GCA_041608775.1 Pseudomonadales bacterium
AACTTGTAGCCGCGGCGGTATTCGAACTTGTCCACCGCCTTCATCAGGCCGATGTTGCCCTCCTGAATCAGATCGAGGAACTGCAGGCCGCGGTTGGTGTACTTCTTCGCGATGGAAATCACCAGCCGCAGGTTGGCCTCCACCATGTCCTTCTTGGCACGGCGGGCCTTCGCCTCGCCCAGGGAGATGCGGCGATTGATCTCCTTGATGTCGGTCACCGTCAGGCCGGTGTCGCCGGTCAGCACCTTGAGTTTTTTCTGCGAGCGGACGATGTCGTCCTTCTGCGATTCGAGCGCGGAGGAGTAGTCCTTCTTCGCCTTGATGTGCTTGTTGATCCAGGCGACCGAGGTCTCGGAGCCGAGATATTCCTTGCGGAACACGTCCCGGGGCATCCGCGCACGGCGCACCGCGGCCATCATGATGGCGCGCTCGTGCTTGCGCACCCGATCCAGGCCCTCCCGCGGCAGGTCCATGATCTCGTCGAAGTGACGGGGCACCAGCTTGAACGGCGAGAACGCATCGCCCAGCTTCTCCAGCTGCGCCTGGGCTTCCTTGGTGTGGCGGCCCTTGGCCTTGACGATCTTCTGGGTCTTGTTGAACTGGCGTTTCAGCGCCGTGAACCGGCGCTTGGCTTCCACCGGATCCGGTCCTTTGTTCTCTTCCTCCTCGTCGTCATCGTCGGACGCTTCCTTCTTCACGCCAGGCTGCACCTGGGCAGCCTCCGGCACATTGTCGGTCGGGTCCAGATAACCCACGAGCACGTCGGACAGGCGATCCTCCTTGGCCGCTTCGGCGTAGACGTCGAGCAGGTACTCGACGGTGCCCGGGTAACAGGCGGCCGCGTGCAGCATGTCGCGGATGCCTTCCTCGATGCGTTTGGCGATGGCGATCTCGCCTTCCCGGGTCAGCAGCTCTACGGTGCCCATCTCGCGCATGTACATGCGCACCGGGTCGGTGGTGCGTCCGGCCTCGGTCTCCACCGCCGCGAGCGCAGCAGCCGCCTCCTCCGCCGCCAGCTCGTCCGCGGTGTTTTCCTCGGACGACAGCAGGTCGTCGGCGTCCGGAGCCGACTCGTACACCGTGATGCCCATGTCGTTGATCATCCGGATGATGTCTTCGATCTGATCCGGATCCGAGATGTCGTCGGGCAGGTGATCGTTCACCTCGGAGTAGGTGATGTAGCCCTGCTCCTTGCCCTTGGCGATGAGCTCTTTCAGGCGCGATTGCTGCTGTTCGATTTGAGTAGCCATGTCACCTCGTAGTGATAGGTATTGGCGGTCCGACGGCCGAAACGGCACACAGCCGCGGCGCGTCCGCTGCCCGCCCGCGGCATGATCCTGGTCCCAGCCGAACTCACCATTATAGCGGCCTATCTGGGGCCTCACCAGCCGCTTTACAACTGCGAGGTTAGACCGGAACCGCCCGAAATCGTTGCTGAGGCGCTCAGCGCTCCTCGGACTCCGACAGCCCCCGTTTCAGCGACCAGTACTCGGCGAACTTCTCGTGGGAGGGTTCCTGACGAACCTCGGCGAGCCGGCGGCGCCGGTCGGCACGCTCCGTGAGGGACAGATACCGGGCTACACCCTCGCTCAGCTCCGCCTGAACGGCGCCTTCCGGCAGGGCGACCGGACGTTTCAGCAGTCCCAGCAGCACGGCGTGTTCCGGAGTCCCCGCCCAGCGGCCGAGCAGCTCCGCGGTGTCGGCCTCGGGATTTTCATCAACATACTTAACGACCTGCAGGAACAGATCGGTGCCATCCTGGTCAGACAGCCGGGACCGGTCCGCGACGGGCACGCTCAGCAGCGCCCGCGGCTCCTGCAGCAGCAGCGCCAGCAGGCGCCGGGACAACGCCGTGGTGCGAGCACTGGCGCTCCCGGCCGACCGTGGTGCGCCGGCGCTACCCGCCCCCGGTGCGGTTGGCGCCCGTTGCCCGGGCGTTGCCAGCCCGGTGAGCGAGCTCAACCGGTTCGCCATCAGCTCCCGCAGCACGCCGTCGGGCACCTTTTCGATCTGCGGCATGGCCAGGCTGGCCAGGCGCGCCTGGTCATCGAGGTTGCGCAGGTCGAGGCCATCGGTCAACCGGTTGAACAGGTACTCGATGGCGGGGTCGGCAGCAGCGACCCGGGCCTCGAAGGCCACCCTGCCCTGCCCCCGAACCAGACTATCCGGGTCCTCGCCTTCCGGCAGAAACATGAACTTGAGCTTGCGCCCGTCCTTGAGGACCGGCAGCGCCGATTCCAGCGCCCGCCACGCGGCCTGGCGGCCCGCGTTGTCGCCGTCGAAGCAGCAAACCACCTCTTCGGTGTAGCGGTACAGCTTGTGGAAATGCTCCGGCGTTGCCGAGGTGCCGAGCGTGGCCACGGCATTGGCGATCCCGGCCTGGGCCAGCGCCACGACGTCCATGTAGCCTTCCACCACCAGCAGCCGGTCGAGCCGTCGAAGGGCGCGTCGGGCCTCGTACAGCCCGTACAGTTCGCGACCCTTGTGGAACACCTCGGTCTCGGGCGAGTTCAGGTACTTCGGGCCGTTGCCATCGCCACCGAGCACCCGGCCGCCGAAACCGATGATGCGCCCGCGGGTGTCGCGGATCGGGAACATCACCCGACCGCGGAAGCGGTCGTACACCCGACCGGCATCGTTGCGGATCAGCAGCCCGGCCTCCAGCAGCCGGCCCTCGGGCACCCCGGCGAGCGCCTCGGCCAGATCGTGCCAGGCGTCGGGCGCGTAACCGATGCCGAAGTCCCGAGCCACTTCCCCGGAGACCCCGCGTCCTCTGAGATACGCAACGGCGTCCGCCGAGTCCTTCAGCGAGCGGCGGAAAAAGCGCTCCGCCCGCGCCAGCACGTCGTAGAGATCCGCGTGGTCCTGCTGCGGCCGACCGCCCTGCTCCCGCGGCACCTCGACCCCCGCGAGTCGGGCCAGGGTCTCCACCGCCTCGACGAACTCGAGCCGGTCGAACTCCATCAGAAACGTCAGCGCCGTGCCGCTCGCGCCGCAGCCGAAGCAGTGATAGAACTGCTTGTCCGGCGCCACCGAGAACGACGGCGTCTTTTCGTTGTGAAACGGGCAGAGGGCCTGGTAGTTCTTGCCGGTCTTCTTCAACGTCAGCCGCGCGTCGATGACATCGACGATGTCGACCCGGTTCAGCAGGTCGTTGATGAAGGACTGGGGGATCCGACCCATGCGGGTCAATCTACCACGAATCAGCGGCCGTACTGGTCCTCGAACCGGACGATGTCGTCCTCGCCGAGGTATCCGCCCACCTGGACCTCGATCAGCTCCAACGGCAGCTTGCCGGGGTTCGCCAGGCGGTGGGTTACCCCGAGCGGAATGTAGGTGCTTTCGTTCTCGGTCAGGGTGAAGACGTCCTCGCCCCGGGTGACCTCGGCCGTGCCCTTGACCACGATCCAGTGCTCGCTGCGATGGTGGTGCATCTGCAGCGACAGCTTCTCCCCGGGCTTCACCTTGATGCGCTTCACCTGGTAGCGCGCACCCACATCCACGCCCTCGTAGCTGCCCCAGGGCCGGAACACCTCGGTGTGATTGAGGTACTCCGAGCGCGCGCCGTGCTTGAGCTGCTCGACCAGCTGCTTGACCTCCTGCACCCGGTCCTTGTCCGCCACCAGCACGGCGTCGGCGGTCTCGACGACGATCAGGTTCCTCAGCCCGATGGCGGCGACGAGCCGGTTCTGGGCCAGCACGTAGGAGTCGCGGGTGTCCACGGCGAGCACGTCACCGACGAAATGGTTGCCGGCCGGGTCCAGGGGCGAGGCGTCGCGAATGGCCGACCAGGAGCCGACGTCGCTCCAGCCAAACGCCACCGGGACCACCCTGGCGCGCTCGGTCTTCTCCATGACCGCGTAATCCACGGACACCCCGGGGCTGCCGAGGAATTCCGGTCCGGGACGGAAGAAATCCAGGTCCGGAATGCCCGCGTCGAATGCCGCATCGACGCTGGCACGGATGTCGGGCTGCAGCCGCTCGAGCTCGCTCAAATAGGCCTTGGCACCAAACACGAACATGCCGCTGTTCCAGAAGTAATCTCCGGCGGCGAGGTAGCGCGCCGCCGTCGCCGCGTCCGGCTTCTCGACGAAGCGCCGCACCGGCAGCGCGCCGTCTCTGGCGCCCGCGGCCTTGCCGGCGGCCTTGCCGGCGGCCTCGCCGGCGGCGTCGGCACGGATGTAGCCGTAGCCGGTCTCCGCGGCGGTGGGCTGCACGCCGAAAGTCACCAGATCGCCGTCGGCAGCAGCGGCCGCCGCACACCCCACGGCGGCAACGAACGCCTCCACGTCGGCGACCAGATGGTCCGAGGGCAGGACCAGCATGATCCCGTCGCCGTGAACCCGGCACACCTCCCGGGCAGCCAGCGCGATCGCCGGCGCGGTGTTGCGGCCTTCGGGCTCGAGGATGATGCGCTGCCAGCCGCTGCCGATCGCCCGACACTGCTCCGCAACCATGAACCGATGCTCTTCGTTGCAGACGATGACCGGAGGCAGATCGGTCGCTCTGGCGGCACGCCGCAGCGTGCTCTGCAGCAGCGACTCATCG
>JBFISC010000239.1:0-4524 GCA_041608775.1 Pseudomonadales bacterium
CAGCAACGGGCTCGGCGGGCTGCTCCAGGGCCACCTCGAGCACTCCAACGTCAACGTGGTGGAAGAGATGGTGAACATGGTTTCCACCCAGCGCGCCTACGAGATGAACAGCCGCGTCGTTTCAACCGCGGACCAGATGCTCCAGTTCGTCACCCAGAACCTTTAAGGACGCACGATGACGCGATCTCTCGAGACTCGATTCGCGGGCTTCAGGCTGCTGCTCGCCGCGGGGGTGCTGCTGCTGGCCGGCTGCGTCAGTCAGGACCCGGTCCGCCAGGAACCCGGCTACCGCCCGGCTTACCCGGAGTTCTCCCGCAGCGAGCGGGTTGACGAGGCGAGCCTGTTTCAGGCCGGCCAGGGCCGCTACCTGTTCGACGACAGCCGTGCCAAGCGGGTCGGCGACATCGTCACCATCCGTCTGGAAGAGCAGACCAGCTCGCGCAAGTCGGCGGAAACGACCTACAACAAGTCGAGCGATCAGAACGTCGGCGAGCCGACCCTGTTCGGCTCGATGATCGACGACCTCACCAGCCAGTTTCAGAGCGACAGCGAGTTCAACGGTGGCGCCGAGAGCGACCAGAGCAACAGCCTGCGGGGCACCATCAGCGCCGTGATCGCGGAAGTGCTGCCGAACGGGCTGCTGGTGGTGCAGGGCGAGAAGTGGCTGAACCTGAACCGCGGCGAGGAGTACGTGCGCGTCAGCGGCCTGGTGCGCCCCGAGGACGTGGATGGCTTCAACACGGTCTCCTCGCTCCGTCTGGCCGACGCCCGGATCGCCTACAGCGGCACCGGGGACTTTGCCGATACCAACAAGGCGGGCTGGCTGAGTCGCTTCTTTCTCAGCCCGCTGATGCCTTTCTGAGGATGACCAGCATCATGAAGAATCTGCTGCTGCTGACGCTCGCGCTGCTGGCCACCACGACCAACGCCCAGCGGCTGAAGGACATCGCCTCGGTGGACGGCGTCCGCGCCAACCAGTTGGTGGGCTACGGTCTCGTGGTCGGCCTCGACGGCACCGGCGATCAGACCACCCAGACGCCGTTCACGGTACAGGCCTTCAACAACATGCTGCGCCAGTTCGGCATCCAGCTCCCGCCGGGGCAGAACCTGCAGCTGAAGAACGTGGCCGCGGTGTCCGTGCACGCGGAGCTGGCTGCGTTCGCAAAGCCGGGCCAGACCCTGGATGTGACGGTGTCCTCTATCGGCAACGCTAAGAGCCTGCGCGGCGGGTCGCTGCTGCTCACGCCGCTGAAGGGCCTCGACGGGCAGATCTACGCCGTCGCTCAGGGCAATCTGGTGGTCGGTGGTTTCGGGGTTGAGGGCGCCGACGGTTCCTCGGTGACGGTAAACGTGCCAAGCGTGGGTCGGATTCCGGCCGGCGCGCTGGTGGAGCGACCCTCGCCGAATCGCTTCGCCAGCGGCAACGAGCTGACGTTTCACCTGCATCGCAGCGATTTCACCACGGTGCGGCGGGTCGCCGAGCGCATCAACGACACCTTCGGCCCCGACGTGGCCCACGCCGTGGACGGCGGATCCGTCGCGGTTCGTGCGCCCGCAGACGCCGATCAGCGGGTCAGCTTTCTGTCGGTGCTCGAGAACCTCGAGGTAGAGGCATCACCGGCCGCGGCACGGGTAATCATCAATTCCCGGACCGGCACCATCGTGATCGGCGAGCGGGTGGAAGTGTCGCCGGCCGCGGTAACTCACGGCAGTCTCAGCGTCACCATCTCCGAGAACCCTGCGGTCAGCCAGCCGAACGCGTTCGCGCGCGGCGAGACCGTGGTGGTACCGCAGTCGGAGGTGGAGGCGGAGCAGGACGCGAACCGGATGTTCTATTTCGCTCCCGGCGTAGCGCTGCAGGACATCGTCAACGCCGTCAACGAGGTGGGCGCGGCGCCCGGTGACCTCATGGCTATACTGGAAGCGTTGAAGCAATCCGGCGCGCTGCGCGCGGAGCTGGTGGTGATTTAGTGTCCCTGTCCGGTACGAGCCCCCTGACGTCGCTTGCGAGCCCGGCCGAGTCGCCGGGCTTCGCCTATAGCGATATCCGCTCGCTGCAGCGCATCAGGACCGACGAGGCGAGCGGCATCCGGGCGGTCGCCGAGCAGTTCGAGTCGCTGTTCATCGGCATGATGCTGAAGGGGATGCGCGAGGCGAACGCGGCGCTGTCGGAGGGCAGCATGCTGTCCAGCCCGGAGCTGTCGATGCACGAGGAAATGCTCGACCAGCAGTGGGCCATCCATATGGCCGAGAGCGGCGGCATCGGGTTGGCGCCGATCATCGAATCGCAGCTGGGCGGTGGCCGGGAGGATCGGACCGAATCTGCCGCTTCGCCGTCGGCACCTCTGCGTCGCGGCCTTCGCCACCCCGAGTACACCACGGCGGTGAACGCGCAGCCGCAGGGATTCAAGCAGCCGGGATTCGCCGGTCGCGAGGCTTTCGTGGCGGAGGTTCTGCCGGAGATCGAGCGGGCGCTGCAAGGTCTCGCCCTGCAGCCTACCGCCGTGCTCGCGCAGAGCGCGCTGGAGACCGGCTGGGGTCAGAAGATCATCCACGGCGCCGACGGCAGAAGCAGTCACAATCTGTTTGGCATCAAGGCCGGCGCCGGCTGGCAGGGCGCGCGGGTGGCAGTGAAGACCCTGGAAGTGATCGATGGTCGGCCGCGCGTCGAAACCGCCGAGTTCCGCAGCTATCCCAGCGTGCGGGCTGCGGTGGAGGACTACGTGCGCTTCCTCGAGTCTGACGGCCGTTACCGCGAGGTGCTGAACGCCGGCAGCGAAGATGGTTTCGCCGGCGCGCTGCAGCGTTCCGGCTACGCCACCGATCCGGCCTACGGGCGCAAGATCCGCACGGTGATCGGCGCTCTGCGCAGCCTGGTTGGCGCGTAAGGGGGCGCCATGTCGGATTCGTCCCTCATAAACATCGGCCTGTCCGGGGTGCGTGCCCATCAGTCGGCACTGGCCACCACCGGTCAGAACATCACCAACGCGTCCACGCCCGGCTACTCGCGGCAGCGGGTGAATTTCGAGACCCAGGTCACGGCAGGGGCGGGGACGGGACTGCAGGGCGTGCTCGTCGCCGGGGTGGAGCGCATCGTCGACGAGGCGACGCTCAGCCAGCTGCGCCTGGACACCGCCACCAGCGCCCGCCTCGAGACCCTGTCGCAGCAAGTCGAGCAGGTCGACCTGCTGCTGGCGGATCAGGCCACCAATCTGAACCGCGGCTTCGAGGCGTTCTTCGCCGCGCTGCAGAGCGCGGCCGGCATGCCGACGTCGCTACCGGCGCGACAGCTGGTGCTTGCGGAGGCGGAAGGACTGGTGATGCGCTTCCAGAGCCTGGACGGCCGCCTGCGCGAGCAGAGCACGGCGGTGACCAGAAGAGCCCAGAGCGAGATCGACATCGTCAACCGGCTGGCTGCCGGCATCGGCGAGCTCAACGCCCGCCTGGCGGGGCTGCAGGCACAGGACCCCAACAGCAACGCCCTGCAGGACCAGCGCGACGAGCTGCTCCGGCAGCTGGCGGAGCACGTGGATGTGCGGACCGTGGCCGAGGGCGAGCTCGGGATGAACGTGTTCGTCGGCAAGGGCCAGGCGCTGGTGGTTGGCGCGAGCGTGCGTACGCTGGCCCTGGCGCCGACGGGCGAGGTGCAGCTCCGGGGTCAGGACGGCAACGGCAACATGGCTGTCGACATCCGCGGTGGCTCCCTCGGCGGCCTCCTGGGCTTTCGCGATCAGACGCTGAACCCGGTCATCAGCGAGCTGGGCCGCCTGGCGCTGGCGTTCGCCGGCACCGTGAACGAGATGCACGCCGAGGGCCTGAATCTTCGGGGCGACTATGGCGGCAACCTGTTCGCCGAGCTGAACACCGCGGCGGCGATGGAAAACCGCGTGGTGGCCGCGAATGCCGCGGGCAACGGCAGCGGCGTGGTCCTGGGTGTGCGGGTCGACGACCCGGCCGCTCTGGTTGCCAGCGACTACCGGGTCCGTTTTCTCGATGCCGGGGAAACTTTCGAGGTCCGCCGTGAGCGCGATGGCTTGGTGGTTGCCAGCGGCAGCGCCGGCACCTCCCGGCCGCTCGCCGTCTCCTTCGACGGGCTGTCGCTTGAAATCGGCGCGGGCGAAATCCTTTCCGGTGCCGACTTCCGGGTAACCGCCACCGCGCTCGGCGTGAGCAACCTGGGCGTTGCGCTCGGCGACCCGAGGGATCTCGCGCTGGCCAGCCCGGTTGCGGTGCGTGCCGGCGACGCCAATCAGGGCTCCGGCCGGCTCGCGTTGTCGTCGGTGGACGACGTCACCGGACCCCTGTTCGCCGGCGACGGCGAGCTGCTGCCGCCGCTGCTGGTTCGATTCACCTCGGCGGATCGCTACGAAGTGCTGGATGCCACCGATGCGCTGAATCCCAGGCCGCTGGAGCCGCCGGTCTGGGGGGTGCCCTTCGTCCCCGGTGGGGTCCAGGCGCTGCTGCCCGACAGTGGAACTCAGGTCGTGGTGGCGGACGGTCAGGACGCCAACGCCCTGCCGGCGG
>JBFISC010000240.1:0-4440 GCA_041608775.1 Pseudomonadales bacterium
CCGATCATGTCCATCGGGCTGAACCAGAACGCGCCGAACGTATCCAGGCGCTCCGCGCTGTGATGCATCTGGTGAAACACCCGCCAGAGCAGATTGGAGCCGTGCATGGTCCGGTGCCACGCGTAGACCGACGCTTCGTACAGCAGCAGCCCGACCAGGGCGCCGGTCCAGAGCTCCAGACCGGTGAGGTCGAAAAGCTGATAGCGTGTCAGGTAGTCCGTCCAGAACATTGGCAAATAAGAGGACAGAAAGAAGAACGCGGCGAAGGACAGCAGCCCCCTCAGCCGCGAGTTCCTGACTTCCGGCAGCAGCCTCGCGGGGTTCAGCGCCTCCCACAGACTCAGCGCGCCAAAGATGGCGAACACACCGAGCGACGCGGGATCGAGCAGGAGTTCGAATGGGGTTGGCATTGGCTTGACTCATTGGCTTTAATTGACGCCGCGCAATCTACGGCGGCGTTGGCGCGTTCACTAAAGCCATTCCGGCAAAGATTCGGACAAATCGGCCATGGCGAGCACACCCGTTGTCGCAATCCTGGTCATTCCGGACACCACCGCGGCGGTGGTGTACGGCATGCACGATCTGTTCGTCTCGGCGGGGCGCGAGTGGGGGATGATCACCGAGGGGCGCCCGGGCCCGGAGCTGCTGAAACCGGTTCTGGTCGCTCGGTCAACGGGGCCGCTGCAGGTCTGTAACGACATTCGAATCGACGTGGGGACTTCCCTGGAGGAATGCCCGTCCGATGCCGTCGTCTGTGTTCCCGAGGTGAACGTGCCGCCGGGCACGCCTCTGGGTGACCTCTACGCGACCGAGATCAAGTGGCTACAGGATCGGTACGAGTCGGGGGCCATCCTCGCCGCCGGATGCTCCGGCGCCATTCTGTTTGCCGAGGCGGGTCTGCTCGACGGCCGGGAAGCGACCACCCACTGGGCCTGGTGCGACGTCATGCGGGAGCGGTTTCCGCGGGTAACCGTGCATGCCCGGCGGGCGCTGGTGGTCACCGGCGTGGGCCAGCGCCTGATCATGGCCGGCGGCGGCACGTCCTGGCTGGATCTGGCGCTGTACCTGATTGCCCGGATCGCGAACGTGGAGGCGGCCATGCAGGTGGCGCGGATCAACCTGATCGACTGGCACCAGATCGGGCAACAACCCTACGCACGGCTGGCCCGGACCCGCCAGGTGGAGGACGCGGTCATCGCGCGCTGCCAGACCTGGATCGCCGAGCACTACCGCGAGCCCAACCCGGTGACGCACATGGTGCGGTTGTCAGGCCTTGCGGAACGGACGTTCAAGCGCCGCTTTCAGCAGGCCACCGGCTCGAGCCCCATCGAGTACGTGCACGCCCTCCGGCTCGAGGAAGCCAAGCAGATCCTCGAGACGGACCCGCAGCTGCCGATCGAAGCGGTCGCCAACGAGGTCGGCTACGAAGATGCCGGCTACTTCAGCCGGCTGTTCCGGCGCGAGGTCAACCTGACGCCGTCCCAGTACCGAAAGCGCTTCGGCGGGCTGCGAAGCTCGATCTCGCCACCGGGCTAGGGTTCTGCCGCCGCTGGGTCGAGGAGACCCGAGCCGCGCTCACAGCATCTGGAAGAAGCCGCAGACGGTGAGGATGACCACCGTCATGCCGAGCAGCGTGCGCACGCTGCCGGCGGACGGGCGGTGGCCCAGGGAGGGCGAGCGCGGCAGCACGCCGAGCGCCAGGGCCACACCGAGGGCGACGGCAAAGCCGGTGAGGTTCCACCACAGCCAGGACAGCTCCGGAACACCGATCCACAGCGCGACGTTGGACGCCAGACCGGCGCCGAAGCCGGCCAGCGCACCCTGCTGCGGCTCGCGCCCACCAGGGCGGCGCGCACGGGGCGCGAGCAGCGCGACGACGAACAGCGCCAGCAGCGGGCCGTTGGCCATGGAGCTGATCTTGTTGATCGCCTCCAGCACCGTCGGCGCGATGCGCTCCACCTGGTAGCTGAAGGCCACGGCGAAGATCCCCCAGCCCAGGGTGGTGAGCTTCGACACCAGAAACAGCCGGCGCTCGCCGATCACGGCGTTGCGGTCGATCAGGTCCTCCACGGTGGCGGCGGAGAGAGAGTTCAGCGCCGAATCGATGGACGACATGGCGGCGGCGAAGATGCCGACCATCACCAGCCCCAGCAGGCCGGTCGGGAAGTGGCTCAGCACGTAGGCGGGAAACACCAGGTTGATGTTCGGCTCGCCGGCCTGGGTGGTGGGGAGGCCGGGCAGGAACGCGGGGTCGCCCGCCGCGTGGACCGCCAGCGCCAGACCCAGCAGGCAGTAGAGCAGCACGAGGGGAAAGCGCAGCACCCCGTTCAGCAGCAGCACCCGGTTGGCGTCGGTCGGGGAGCGGGCCGCCAGCACCCGCTGGGCCTGGCTCTGGTCGCAGCCGTAGTAGGCCGCGTAGAGGAAGAAGCCGCCGATCAGCATGGGCCAGAAGCCGTAGCTCTCCCCGGTGGCCGTGCCCCAGTTGAAGTCGAGCGCCCGGGTACGATCCAGGGTCAGGGCCGTCGACAGGTCGGTTTGCGCGCCGAGCACGGACAGGGTGGCGAGCACCGCGGCGACGATCAGCACCATCTGGATCACGTCGCTGAGGACCACCGCTCGCATCCCGCCGAGCACGTCGTAGGCGACGGTGACGCCCATGAGAATGCAGACGGCCGTGGTGTAGCCGATGTCGAGCAGCATGGTCAGCACGATGGCGACGCCGTACACGGTCACGCCGGTGGCCACCCCCCGGAACACCTGAAAACTGAGGCTGGCAACCAGCCTCGCGGCGGGGCCGAGGCGTTCTTCCAGAAACCCGTAGATGGAGATGTGCCCCCGGGCGCGGATGGGTGCGAGCAGGAACATCAGGGCCAGCATGGCGAGCGGCACGGCGACCTCGTACTGCAGCCACAGCATGCCGCCCCCGGCGGCAAAGCCGACGAAGGCCGGCGCGCCCAGCAGGCTGTTGGTCGAGCACTGGGTCGCGATGGTGGAGGTGGCCAGGGGCAGGGGCGCCATGGCGTTGGCGCCGAGGTAGTAATCGCGGCGGGAGGCCTGCCGGCGGCCGACGAACCCGGACAGCGCCAGCATGGCCGTCAGGTAGCCGGCCACCACCAGCCAGTCGAGGGCGGTCACGGGGCGGGCCCGCCGGCCGGTGGCAAACGGCGTGGCACCCGCGGTGGCACACTATCTGCAGGCCTGGAGCCCGAGGGATCGGCGGGACAGGGCGCGGTGGCGCGCCGTGGTGCAGCGCAGGGGACGGAAATGAGGCACGACATCACCAGAAAGGAGCAAGATTCAGGCCAGGGGCAGGGCGAAGCCGCGGTGCTTCTGACCGAGCTGCTGAAGCGTCTCTACCAGGAGGACGTGGCCATCGCGCTGGCCCCCGAGCTGCTGGCCCTGGCCCGGCCCGCGGCGCAGACGGCCAGCGTGTCACCCGATCGAACCATGCTCATCACTTACGGAGACACCATCGTCGACGGCGACGGTTCGCCGCTGGCCACGCTCGGCCGGTTCCTGGAGCGCCATGTCGGCGCGAGCGTGGGTGCGGTGCACGTCCTGCCGTTCTACCCGTCCTCATCGGACGACGGTTTTGCCGTCATCGACTACCGCATGGTGGATCACCATCTCGGCAGCTGGGAAGACGTGAGGGCGTTGGCCGCCGGCTACGACCTGATGTTCGACCTGGTCATCAACCACTGCTCGCGCCAGTCGCTCTGGTTTGCCGACTTCGTCAACGGTCGCGAGCCCGGCAGGCGGTTCTTCATCACCCTGCCGGAGGAATCGGATACCTCCGCCGTGGTCCGGCCGCGCAGCACGCCGCTGATCTCCGCCGTTCATACCTACGCGGGCATCCGCCACGTCTGGAACACGTTCAGCGACGACCAGATCGACCTGGACTTCAGCAACCCGGAGGTGCTGAGGGAGTTCGTCGAGATCCTGTTCTTCTACGTTGCCCAGGGCGCGACGCTGATCCGGCTCGACGCCGTCGCCTTTCTCTGGAAGCGTCTCGGCACCAGCTGCATGAGCCTTCCCGAGACGCACGTGGTGGTCAAGGTGCTGCGCCTGCTGCTGGACCACGCGGCAACGGGGGTGAAGCTGGTGTCGGAGACCAACGTCCCCCACGAGGAGAACATCAGCTACTTCGGCGACGGCGACGAGGCGCACCTCGTCTATCAGTTCAGCCTGGCGCCGCTGCTGCTCTACAGCTACGTGTTCGGCGATGCCAGCTACCTCACCACCTGGGCGGCACGGCTCACGGCGCCGCCGGCGGGTGCTTCCTACCTGAACTTCATTGCCTCTCACGACGGCATAGGACTGCGCCCTCTCGAAGGCCTGGTGCCGGAAGCCAGCGTCGCCCGGCTGGTGGAGGTGATGCACGAGCGGGGCGGGTTCGTGACCCTGCGCGATTCCGGTGACGGAGCGCAGAAGCCGTACGAG
>JBFISC010000241.1:0-4434 GCA_041608775.1 Pseudomonadales bacterium
AGTGATCTGGAACTCGCTCAGGCCGATCTCCCGTCCGAGCGGCGCCAGCACCGGGAACAGCACGGTGAAGCCCATGCCGACGCTGACCAGCGAGGCCAGCAGCGTACGTCTGGCGTAGCTGACCGAAAATTCCTGCACGGGTACCCCGGCGCGAAGAAAGCGAGGAGTCTACCCGACCTTCGCCCCGGGCGGCGCTCCGGTCCTTGCCTCCTGAGCGAAGCTGACGCAGGCTGCAAAGTTCCGCCGGGAAGGCAGGGGACATGTTCTGGATGACTGGAGAGTCGGGCTCGCCTGGGGCTACGTGTTGCTGAGGGTGGTGCACTCGCTGGTGCAGGCAACCCGGAACGTCATCCTGCTGCGATTCGCGGTCTTCGCGCTGGCGAGCCTGGTGCTGCTGGCGCTGCTGGTGCGCACGCTGCTCCTTCTCTGAGCTGTCGTGGCGTAGACTGGCGCTCATGACGGGCAACATCGAACGGATCTTCTTCTTCACCCTGCTTACGCTTGCCACGCTCGCGTTCGTTGGCCTGTTGAACGTGTTCCTGATTCCGATCTTCTGGGCGGTGACATTTGCGGTCCTGTTCGAACCGCTGAACGATCGCTTTGCCGACGCGCTCGGCGGTCGCGGCGCCCTGGCGTCCGCGTTCACGCTGCTCGGCATCGTGCTGCTGATCCTGGTGCCGCTTGCCCTGCTCGGCCTCGCGGTTGCCAGCGAGGCGAGGGCGCTGATGACGGCCATCGAAGCGGGTCAGGTGGACGTGGGCGCGCCCATCCGCTGGGTCCGGGAGAACGCGCCCGACGTGCTGCGCTACGTGGAAGGCTTTGGCGTGGACGTGGAGAGTCTGCGCGGCCGGATCTCCAGCTTCGCGCTCGTAGCGGGGCAGTGGCTGGCCAGCAACGCGCTGCAGATCGGCCAGGGCACCATGCAGTTCCTGATCGGCGTGACGCTGATGCTTTACCTGCTGTTTTTCTTTCTCCGCGACGGCCATGCCGTGGTGGACCGCATGGTGCGCATCCTGCCCCTGGGTGACGCCCGGGAGCGCCATCTGTTCGAGCGTTTCGCCTCGGTGGTGCGGGCGACGGTGAAGGGCACCTTCGTCATCGCGGCGGTCCAGGGCACCATTGGCGGCATCGCCTTTGCCCTGCTCGGGATCCGGGGCGCGGTGCTGTGGGGCGTGATCATGGCCATCACGTCGCTGCTGCCCGTGGTCGGGCCCGGGCTGGTCTGGGTGCCGGCGGCCATCATGCTGGCGACCACCGACCGGCTGCTGGGCGCGGCAATTCTGGTGGCGGTAGGGGTGCTGGCGGTCGGGCTGGCAGACAACCTGCTGCGCCCGGTGCTGGTGGGGCGCGATACCCGGATGCCCGACTACCTGGTGCTGTTGGCGACCCTCGGCGGGCTGGCCCTGTTCGGCATCACCGGGCTGGTTATCGGACCGCTGATCGCGGCCCTGTTCATCACCCTGTGGGAGATGTTCGAAGAGGCGTACGGGGATCGCGAGTGGGAGCGTGGCGCCGCGGCTGACGAGGGTGATCGGGGGGAATCCGGCCCGGGGGCGGAGTCCGACCGTTGAGCGTCAGCCGGAAACCGTGCGCAGGGCTGGCCGCCGGGGTGCGCGCGCCTGGAACCAGCTGACGAAGTCATCGGCCGGCATCGGTTTCGCGAAGCCATAGCCCTGACCGATGTCGCAGCCGAGCTCGTTGAGCAGTGCGGCCTGCTCCGGCCTCTCCACGCCTTCCGCGACGACCTCCAGGTCCAGGCTGTGGGCCATGCTCAGCGTGGACTCGACAATCTTGCGGTCGTTGCCGCTGCCCGGCAGGTCCTGGATGAAGCAGCGATCGATCTTCAGCGTGTTCAGGTTCAGGTGCTTCAGGTAGGCGAGGGACGAGAACCCGGTGCCGAAGTCGTCTATCGCCAGCCGGACGCCGCGGTCCGTCAGCCGGGACAGGACTTTCCTGGCCCGCTCCGGTTCGTCCATCAGCGCGGTTTCGGTGATCTCCAGCTCCAGGGTCCCCGGATTCAGCCCGTGATTGTGCAGGCTGCGCAGGATTTCCGTCGCGAAGGTGGCATCCGTGAGATGGCGCGCCGAGAGGTTGACCGCCAGGGTCACGTCGATGCCCCGCGCGCACCAGCGGGTGTGATCCTTGATGGCGCGACTCAGGGTGAAGCGGGTAAGCGGGTTGATCAGCTCCGTGCCTTCCGCCAGCGGCACGAACTCACCTGGTGAGACGGGCCCCAGCTCGGGATCGGTCCAGCGGACCAGCGTTTCCACGCCGCAGCACATGCCGTCGCGCAGACGAACCTTCGGCTGGTAGACCACGCTCAGCTGCTCGTTTTCCAGCGCCACGCGCAGCGCCGAGGTCATCTGCAGGTTGCGCAGGGTGTTGTTGTCGGTTTCCGCGTCGTAGAACTCGACGCCGCTGCGGCGCGACTTGGCCGTGTACATGGCGACGTCGGCGCACTTGAGCAGCTCGACGCCGTTCTTCGCGTGCGCGGGATACAACGCGATGCCGATGCTGCCGCCGAGCTCCAGGCTGGTGTCGGCGGCGGTCACGGGCTCGCGTACCCGCTCGAGGACCTGCCGGGCGATCCGCAGCAGCTCGTCGTGACTGGCGTGCCGGGCGACGAGAACGGCGAACTCGTCGCCGCCGATGCGGAACATCCTCACGTCCTCGGGCAACGATTCCCGCAGCCGCTTGCCCAGGATGCGCAGCACTTCGTCGCCGGTGGCGTGGCCCAGGGTGTCGTTGACGGACTTGAAGCCGTCCAGATCGAGCATGAACAGGGCGGCCCTGCCGGCGCCCTGGGGCAGGCGATCCAGCAGGCGATTCAGCAAGGTCCGGTTCGGCAGCCGGGTCAGCGGGTCGTGGGTAGCCTGATGGCGCAGCACGGCCTGCTGGCGATGGCGCTCGCGCACGTCGCGGACGATCACGGTGACGAGGCCGCGCGGATCGTCGTTGGCCGGTGACACGGAGACTTCCACGGGACAGGGTCCATCCGGGGTGGTGGCGCGCAGCTCCAGACGCTGGGCGCGCACGCTGCCGGCGGCGTCTCGGCGGAGCTTGAGACCGGGAATGAAGTGCCGCAGTGGGCGTGCCTGCAGCGAAGTCCCGGTGCCGCCGAACAGCTCGGCGGCCGCAGGGTTGGTCTCGCAGATGCGCCCGTCGGCGTCGATCACGACGATGCCGTCGATGCTGGCGGAGAACACGCCGGTGATCAGCGACTCCTGACGCTTCAGCCGGATGGCGGCGAGCAGCGCCGACAGGGTTTGCCGATTGGCGCTGAGGACGATGCCGCAGAACAGACACAGCACCACGCTGAGCAGCGGCGTTGCCGTGGGCAGCAGCAGATCGTGGGCGCCGTGCAGATAAAGCGAGAGGTTCGCCAGCGCGACCACCGTCACCGCGGCGAACCCGACCTGCACGCGCCAGCTGCGGTGGCGGATCAGGCTCCAGCAGAGCACCAGCAGGCCGGTGGTCCCTATGGTGGCGGGCCAGGCGAGCGGGCTGGGCATGCCGCGAACCAGGGTCTCGTAGATGGTCGCCTGCAGCGTTACGCCGGGAATCGCGCGATGCACCGGGACCGGGACGTTGTCGCCGAGCTCCACGGCGGTGGCCCCGACCATGACCGTCTTGCCGTGAAAAGCGCGGTCGGCGACCTGGCCGCTCAGGACCTCGGAGTAGGACACGTACTCGAACGAATCCGGCGAGATCCGGAAGTCGATGGGATAGGCGACGCCGCTTTCCAGGTCCTGGCGGCCGGCAAGGGCGGCAGCGATCGAGCGGTAGGCTCGGGATCCGAAGCGGTCCCGATGCACGGCATCGCGGACCAGACCGTCAGGTCCCGGAAAAATGCTGACCAGGCCAACGCCGGCGTTCGCCGTGAGGGCAGGCAGCGGCTCGGTGAGAACCCGGCTCACCTGGCGGCCGGCGCTGACGTTCTGCCAGAACGCGGGCAGAATCACCGGGTAGTCGCGTGTTCGGGACAGGGCCGCCGCCAGCGCGGCGTCGGCGTCCGGATCGCCCGAAGGAACGCTGAAGTCGATGTCGAAAAACACCGCGCTCGGCGCGGCAGCATCCAGGCGCTCGAGCAGCGCCGCATGAACCTGGCGGGACCACGGCCAGCGGTTCAGGTCCTTGAGGCTCTGGGCGTCTATGGCCACGATGACCACGTCGCTGGGGCTGCCCCCGGTCAGGGCCCGCGTTCGCATGTCGTCGAGCTGGCGCTCCACGGGCGCCAGCAGACCCGCCGCGCTGACGATCGCCGCCACGGCGAGGATGATGCACTCCGGCAGAACGCGGCGGATCGACGGGCTCATGACGGCTTACAGACCCAGGACGCCACCCAGGTCGTCGAGGTCGTCACCCAGATCGTCGAGATCGTCCTCCAAGTCCAGGTCTCCTGTGTCGGCCAGATCGTCGAGATCATCGTCCAGA
>JBFISC010000242.1:0-4393 GCA_041608775.1 Pseudomonadales bacterium
CATCGTCGGTGGCAGCGACTGGTCCGTGTCATCCATGAACCCGCTGGATGCCATCGAGGTGGCCGTGACCCGTCGGGATCCGGACGGGCAGGTGCCGGGGGTGCTCAACGCCGGCGAAGCCGTGAGCCTCGAGACGATGCTGGCCGCGTACACGCGCAACGCCGCTTACCTGATGCATCAGGAGCATGCCACCGGGACGTTGGCGCCGGGGATGCTGGCCGACCTGGTGGTGCTGGACCGGAACCTGTTCGAGCTCGAGCCGGCCGAGATCAACGCGACCCGGGTGCTGGAGACCTATTTCGCCGGGCGTCGGGTGTATCCGTGAGCGGGCCGGTGGGAGCCGGCGTCGGCCGGTGCTATGGTCCACGTTCTCTGTTGCCCTGTCGACGGTGGTGGCATGCCCGGTAACCTGAGTCAGATGAGCGCTCCAGCCCTGGATGGTCCGCCGCGGTCCAGCCTGGAGGCCCGGCTGGAGGCGCGCCTCGGGCGGGTGCATGCCCGGGCCCGGCTGGGTATCGAGGCAGATCACGCCAGCCAGGTGTTCCGCAACGCGCGCAGCATGTTCCATCCGGAGAACTGGTATTCCTTCGCGGGGCTGATCCGCGCCGGCCTGCGGGTCACCGGGCTGTACGGGCGCGCCCTGCGCAACGCCCGCACCGTGACCACGGTGCGCAACCCGATCGGACTGCCGGGTTTGCCGGAGGCCTTCGACGGCTACCGGATTCTGCATCTGTCGGACCTTCACATCGACGCCAGCGAGGAGTCGGCCCACGCCATCATCGAGGCGGCCCGGGGTCTGGACTACGATCTGTGCGTGCTCACGGGCGACTACCGGTTTCGCACCAGCGGCGAGATCGAGCCCACCCTGCGCAATCTGCAGCGGCTGCGCGCCAGCCTATCCGGGCAGGTGTTCGCCGTGCTCGGGAACCACGACAGCGTGCTCATGGTGCCGGCCATGGAGGACATGGACATCTCGGTGCTGATGAACGAAGGCACGGTCTTGGAGCGGGACGGCGAGTGGCTGTATCTGGCCGGCATCGACGACGCCCACTTCTTCGGCGTGGAGAACATGGAGAAGGCTCTGGACGGCGCGCCCGGTGGAGCGCCGGTGCTGCTGCTCTCCCACACCCCCGAGGTGTATCGCCAGGCTGCCCACGGCGGTGTCGATCTGCTCCTGTGCGGGCATACCCACGGCGGCCAGCTGTGCCTGCCGGGGATGATTCCGCTGTTTCTCGACGCGCGCATTCCGCGCGCGCTCGGCCGTGGCGTGTGGCGTTACGGCGACATGCTTGGTTACACCTCGCCGGGTGCCGGCACTTCCATCGCCGAGGTACGGCTCAACTGCCCGGCGGAGATCACCTTGCACACGCTGCATCGCGCGTGACCGCGCGCCCCTCCCCGGGGCCGACGCAGACGGCGCCGCTGCGCATCCTCTACAATCGGTGCCTCGGCCGCCGGGGGCCGAACCGACAGCAGACCGGGGAGGGCTCGTGACCGCACCGCTGGCAGACATCACCGTCATCGAAGTGGATAACTACATGGCGGCGCCGAGCACCGGCGCCATTCTCGCAGACATGGGTGCCACCGTGATCAAGGTGGAACCCCTGTCCGGGGACCCGATGCGCGGCATCGGCCGGCCGGCCAAGATAGAAGGCGACCTGAAGGGTTACGACTTCGGCTTCGACGTCGACAACCGCGGCAAGAGGTCCATCGCCGTGGCGCTCGACAGCCCGCAAGGCGTGGAGGTCGTGCACCGTCTCGTGGATGGCGCGCAGGTGTTCCTGTGCAACCTGCTGCCCCGACGCCAGCAGCGATTCGGCCTCGACCCGGAGACCCTGATGGCGCGTAATCCCAGGCTGGTGCACGCTACCCTCACCGGCTACGGCACCAACGGTCCGGAGGCGGCGCGCCCTGGCTACGACGTTACCGCGTTCTTCGGCCGCTCCGGGCTCTACGACGCCATGCGCGAGGGCGACGACGGTGAGGTGCCCATGGCGCGGCCGGCGCAGGGTGACCACACCGCCGGGCTCGCGCTCCTCGGCGGGATCCTCGCGGCGCTGCGGGTGGCGGAGCGCAGCGGCCAGGGCCAGGTGGTGGAGACGTCGCTGTTCGAAGCGGCCATCTGGACCCAGGCGACCGACTTCGGCGTCACCGCCGTGGATCGGGCGCCGGTGCGGCGGCGGGCGCGGCACCAGCAGCTCACGCCGGCGGCCAACCGTTATCCCTGTGGTGATCACAAGTGGATCGTCCTGAATACCCTCACCTCGGACGCCTTCGAGAAGCTGGCCAGAGCGCTGGACAAGCCGGAGTGGCTGGAAGATCCCCGCTTCAAGGACGGCCGCGGCCGCTACGACCACATGGCCGAGCTGGTGGACGCCGTCGATGCCGTGCTGGCCGCCAGGAGCCGCGACGAGTGGGGCGCCATCTTCGACCGTGAGGGAATGGTCTGGGGGCCGGTGCTGACGCTGGACGAAGTGGCCGGGGATCCGCAGGCCGAGGCCATCGGCATGTTCCCGTCCATCGAGCATCCGCAGCTCGGCAGCTACCGCAGCGTGCGCGCGCCGATGCGGTTCCGTGACCTCGACGTGAGGCCCCGAGCCCCGGCGCCCAGGCTGGGCGAGCACACCCGCGACGCGCTGACCCGGGCCGGGCTCGAGGAGGACGAGATCGACCGCCTGCTCGCCGGCGGCGCGCTGGGAGAAGGCTGATGCCCGTCAAGACCCAGCACACCCAGCTGCGCGGCTACGCGCTGATGCGCGAGCCGCTGCTGAACAAGGGCAGTGCCTTCACCCCCGACGAGCGGACGCTGCTCGGCCTGCACGGGTTGCTGCCACCGGCCTGCAACACCCAGGATCAGCAGGCTTCCCGGGTCTACGATCGGCTCTCCACCATCGCCGACCCGCTGGACCGTTATCGCGAGCTGGCCAGCCTGCAGGATCGCAACGAGCACCTGTACTACCGGATCCTGCTCGACCACCTCGCCGAGCTGATGCCCGTGGTTTACACCCCCACCGTAGGCCTCGCCACGCAACGCTTCAGCGAGGTGTTTCAGCGCGGGCGCGGGGTCTGGATCACGCCGGCGGACCGGGGCCACATCCGTGAGCGGCTGGAAAACGCGGCCGCCGGGCGCGACATCCGCCTGACGGTGGTGACGGACAACGAGTCCATTCTCGGCATCGGCGACCAGGGCGCCGGCGGCATGGCCATCTCGGTGGGCAAGCTGGCCCTGTACACCGCGGGCGCCGGGATCGACCCGGCCGCGACCCTGCCCGTGAGTCTCGACGTCGGTACCAACAACAAGGCGCTGCTGCAGAACGACCGCTACCTCGGCTGGGCCAGCGAGCGGATGACCGGCGAGCCGTACCAGGCCCTGGTGGAGGAGTTCGTCGAGGCGTTTGCTGACTTGTTTCCCGCGGCGTTGATCCAGTGGGAAGACCTGCGCAAGGACAACGCCCTGTCGGTGCTGGAGCGATATCGGCACCGGGTACTGTCGTTCAATGACGACATCCAGGGCACAGGTGCGGTGGCGCTGGCGGGCGTGCTGTCGGCCCTCCGGGTTACCGGCGGCAGCCTCGTCGACCAGCGCATCGTCATTTACGGCGCCGGCGCCGCGGGGCTCGGCATCGCCCGCCAGATCAAGGCCGCGCTGCGTCGGGAAGGGGTAGCGGAGGACGACCTGCACCGCTGCCTGGCGACGCTGGACAGCCGCGGCCTGCTGACCGACGAGCGCGACTACCCGGACGAGTACAAGGCTCAGCTGGCCTGGCCGGTGGCGTTTGCCCGTGAACATGACATCGAGGACGATCGCTCGCTGGAGGCCGTGGTGGCCGGTTATCGTCCCACGGTGCTGATCGGCACCTCAGGCCAGGCGGGCGCGTTCCACGAGTCGCTGGTGCGTGAGATGGCGAGCGCCGTCGACGCGCCGGTGATCCTGCCGATGTCCAACCCGACGGCGAACTGCGAGGCCGTGCCGGCGGATCTGCTTGGCTGGACCGACGGCCGCGCGATGATCGCCACGGGCAGCCCGTTCGCGCCCGTGGAGCACGCCGGGCGGACCGTGCACATCGGCCAGGGCAACAACGTGTTCCTGTTCCCGGCGCTCGGGCTCGGCAGCCTGCTGGCCGCTGCCAGGGAGGTGACCGACGACATGATCAGCCGGGCGGCGTTCGCGCTGGCGGAACAGGTCACCGACGACGAGCTCGAGCGGGGCCTGCTGTACCCCGACGTCGCCCGCCTGCGCGACATTACCGCGGCGAGCGCTGCTGCGGTCTGCGACGAAGCGTTCGCCGGAGGCGTGGCGCAGGCCGAGCGGCCCCCGGATCTGGCCGCCGCCGCCCGGCAAGCGATGTGGACCCCGGACTATCCCGTGTTCCTTTGAGCCGCTAGGATTCCC
>JBFISC010000243.1:0-4368 GCA_041608775.1 Pseudomonadales bacterium
AAAAGGCTAAAGGTTAATGCCCGGCACCATCCTTCCCTTTCCGGGAAAAGGCTAAAGGTTAATGCCCGGCACCATCCTTCCGGGGAAAAGGCTAAAGGTTAATGCCCGGCACCATCCTTCCGCCGGTCGCGACCCTGCGCTATGGTTGCCCTCCCAGCCACGGGAGACGGCCAGTGCCTCTGGACACCGATACCAGGAACCTGCTCGAGCTGCTGGAGAGCCTCGGCATGCAGGACATCGCCGACCTCACCCCCGAGCAGGCGCGCAACCTCCAGTTGACGCCACCGCCGGAGGTTCCGACGCCCGTGGGGGAGGTCGGCGACCGCACCGTTCCAGGCCCCGACGAGGACCTGGCGCTGCGCGTCTACCAGCCCGACGGCGATCGCCGGCGCGGCGCGCTGGTGTACTTTCACGGCGGCGGCTGGGTGATCGGCGATCTCGACAGCCACGACGAGACCTGTCGTCGCCTGTGCCAGGGGGCTGGGGTAACGGTGATCGCCGTGCATTACCGCCGCGCCCCCGAGACTACCTATCCCGGCGCGGTCGAAGACTGCTACGCGGCTACCCGCTGGGTGGCCGAGCATGCCGCGGAGCTGGGCGTCGACGCCTCGCGGATCGCGGTGGGCGGCGACAGCGCCGGCGGCAACCTGGCTGCCGCGGTGGCCCTGATGGCCCGCGACAGGGGTGGTCCGGCCCTGTGCTTTCAGCTGCTCATCTACCCCGTCACCGCGGCCGACTTCAGCACCGCGTCCTACGCCGAGAACGGCACCGGCTACCTGCTGAGCCGACGCGGCATGGAGTGGTTCTGGGATCAGTACGTGCCCGATCTCAAGCAGCGGCACGAACCCTACGCCGCCCCCCTGCAGGGTTCCCTCGAGAACCTGCCGCCGGCGCTGGTCCAGACCGCGGAGTTTGATCCCCTGCGCGACGAGGGCGAAGCCTTCGCGCGGGCGTTGAAACAGGCCGGGGTGGACACCAGGCTGACCCGCTACGACGGTCTGATTCACGGATTTTTCGGCATGCAGGACGCGGTGGCCGCAGCCCGGCCGGCGCTGGACGAGGCGGTGGCCGCACTCGCAAGACATCTGGACTGAAGCGGCACCCAGCCTGCTTCAATTCACATCGCAACCGGAGCCCGCTCATGATTCACGACAGCATTCTCGAAACGATCGGCGACACCCCAATCGTGCGCCTCCACCGCACCGGCCCCGACCACGTGGAGATCTACGTCAAAGTGGAGGCGTTCAATCCGCTGTCGTCGGTGAAGGACCGCCTGGCCTACGCCATCATCAAGGACGCCCACGATTCCGGAGCGCTGCAGCCCGGCCAGACCGTGGTGGAAGCCACCTCGGGCAACACCGGCATCGCCCTGGCCATGGTCTGCGCCGCCACCGGCCACCCGTTCGTGGCCACCATGGTGGAGACGTTCTCCATCGAGCGCCGGAAGATCATGCGCGCGCTGGGCGCCAAGGTGATCCTCACCCCCGCAGCGGAACGCGGCACGGGCATGGTGAAACGGGCCGAAGAGCTGGCCGAGAAGCACGGCTGGTTTCTCGCCCGTCAGTTCGAAAACCCCGCCAACCCTGCCTACCATGCCTCCACCACGGGCCCGGAGATCCTCGAGGACTTCGCCGGGCGGCGGCTCGACTACTGGGTCACCGGCTGGGGCACCGGCGGCACCCTGAGCGGCGCGGGACGGGTACTGAAGGCCGCACGGCCGGACATCAAGATCATCGCCGCAGAACCGGAGCAGGCATCCCTGCTGGCCGGCAAGGAGTGGCACCCCCACATGATCCAGGGCTGGACGCCGGACTTCATACCCAAAGTGCTGGACCGGAGCATTCCGGACCAGGTCGTCCCGGTGAGCCAGGACGACGGCAAGGAAGCGGCCCTGCACCTGGCCCAGAAGGAAGGCATCTTCGTCGGGGTGTCCGGTGGCTCGACCCTGGCAGCCGCGCTGCCAATCGCCGAGAAGGCGAAGCCCGGCAGCGTGTTCTGCGTGATGCTGCCGGACACCGGCGAGCGCTATCTGTCCACCTTCATGTTCGAAGGCATCAACGAGGGCTCTGACGACGACTGGCTGGCAAGCCAGTAACAGGGTTGGATCCCACGGACCGCAGCGGCACCCGCTGACGGCGTCGCTGGCCGTGCTCGCCGGCGCGGCCGCAGGCCCAGGGGGCATGGTGGAGACATGTCACCTGCCGCCCGAATCGTCCTGCTCGTCGCCCTGGTGACCACGGCTGCACCGGTTAGCGCTGCCGTGTACCACTGCCGCGACGAGGAGGGCGTTCCGACGTTCAGCCAGTTTCCCTGCGGTAGCACCCCGGGGGCCGAACGACCGCTGCCACAGAGGCCGCTGGCCACGATCAGAACGCCGCCGCTGGCTGCCGCCGAGCGGCGCCGTCTGGACGCCATGGCGCGCAAGCTCGAGACTCGCCGCCGGCAGCGAGAACGATCGGACGCTCAGGTACGCCAGCAGGCACAGCGTCGCGAAGCGGCACGCGCGCGGGCCTGCGACGCTGCTCGCAGCGGCCTCACGGCCCTGGCACGGCAGCGGCGCAGCGGCTATCCGCTGCGCCAGGCCCAGGCCCTGGACCGTCGTGAAGCCGAGCTGAAACACACCGTCCGGAAGCACTGCTGACCGCGCTATGATCGGCTCTGGCCAATCCGGGAGCCGCCGCCATGTCCGCCCGCAATCCGAACCCCGCCGCAGCGGGATCGTTCAGCTTCGAGTCGATCTTCTCCCCTGAGATCGTCGCCGATCCTTACCCGCTGTACCGTCAGCTGCGGGAGGCGAACCCGGTGCTCGAGCTGCCGGACGCGAACCTGGTGGTGCTGACCCGGTATGCCGACGTCCAGGCCCTGCTGCGGGACCGACGGCTGGGCCACGTGCTGTTCGGCCGGCTCTCGGACGAGGAACGGGAAGCGCACCTGAAGAACCCCGCCGTCGCCAACCTGGCGCGAACCATGCTGCTGAAGAATCCGCCGGACCACACCCGACTGCGCGGCCTGGTGGTGAAGGCCTTCGATGCCCGCCGGGTGAACGCCATGCGGGAACGCATCCGGCGAATCGCCCACGATCTCATCGACGGTTTCATCGAGCACGGCGACGGCGACCTGAAGGCGCTGTTCAACCACCCGCTGCCGGTGATCGTGATCTGCGACATGCTCGGCATTCCCGAGTCGGACCGCGCAGACTTCGTCAAGGGAACGCGGATTTCCGGCCGCCTGGTGGACCCGAGCCCCATGACCCCGGAGGAGCTGGCGGAAGCCAACCAGCGCACCAGCGAGTCCCAGGCGTACTTCGCGGAGCTTTGCGAGACCCGGCGCCGGCAACCCCGGGACGATCTGATCACCGCGCTGGTGCAGAGCGAAACCGAGCACGGCAGGCTGAGCCGCGACGAGCTCACTGCCAACATCGCGCTGCTGTTCGCGGCAGGCCACGAGACTACCGTGAACCTCCTCGGCAACGCCCTGATCGCGCTGTACCGGAACCGCGATCAGCTGGACGCACTGCGCGCCGACCCGGCCCTTATGCCCGGCGCGGTGGAGGAGTTTCTGCGCTACGACAGCTCGGTGCAGCTGACCGCCCGGGACGCGCTCGAGGACGCGGACATCGCCGGCGTGACGCTGCCCCGCGGGCGCAGCGTGATCGCCATCCTCGGCGCCGCCAACCGCGACCCCGCGGCATTCGAACGGCCGGACGAGCTCGATGTCCGCCGCGCCAACGTGAAGCCCGTGTCCTTTGGTGGGGGTATCCACCACTGCCTGGGCGCCCAGCTGGCCCGCCTGGAAGCCGCAGAGGCACTCGGAGCCCTGTTCACACGGCTGCCGAACCTGGAGCTGACGGACGTGGACTCGCCGGAGTGGAAGCCCACCATCACGTTGCGAGGGGTAGTCCGACTGCCGGCGACCTGGTGAAAGGACGGTTTGCGTGAATCGACCCCGACTGGGGATGAAGCGATGACAGCCTCACAGCCGGAGCCTTCCTGCCCCCCAGCGCCACGGCGCTGATCATCTGCTGGGGGCTGCCCCTTGTCGCCGTGGCACAGCTACCTGCTGGAAGACGGTTTCAAGCTACTCGGCACGGCCAACTGGCTGGCGTTTTCGCTCCAGGCAGCTGTGCCCTGGTGTTCCTTGCCGAACCAGACGGACGTGCGGTCCCGTTGAGCCGCGGCTAGCTGGCGCGCAAGGAAGTCGGCGGGAGGCTGGCAAGCGCTCCCGCTGCACTCGTTCGCTCAGAAGTCGTCGTCGAAGTCGGCGTCGTGGCTGTGGCCGTGCCCAGCCGACTTCTGCTCCGGCGCGTCCGACACCAGAGCCTCTGTGGTCAGCAACAGGCCGGCGACGCTGGCCGCGTTCTGCAGCGCC
>JBFISC010000244.1:0-4145 GCA_041608775.1 Pseudomonadales bacterium
GAACTCAGCAGTGAAACGGTTCTGCGCCGATGGTAGTGTGGGGTCTCCCCATGTGAGAGTAGGACATCGTCAGGCTTCTACTTCAGAAAACCCAGACCTCCCGGTCTGGGTTTTTTTTGACCACGGCCGTCCCCGTCGCGAGCGGACTCTCAGGGTCGCCTGGTCGTCAGCCCCTCCGGCGTCAGCATCAGCCCGAGATGGTTCAGGTAGCGGCGCACTCCGGCATCGGCTTCGACCCGCTGGCGTTGCGACGCGCTGAGCTGCTGCTGCCAGCGCAGATCGATGGTGATGGCGGAGTCCCTGGCGGCATCCTGGTAGTCCCGCTTGCGGGTGCCGAGCGCGCCGGACGCGTTGCCGTAGGCGAGTTGAGCCGGCTCGAACGCCAGGTTCAGCGAGGGCATCAGGTGACCGAGGGTCGCCTCGGTGTCCAGCACCAGATCCCGGTAGCTGAGGAGCCGGGTCCCGGGGCGGCGTCGGCTGAAACGGCTGATGGTCTGGTTGCTGATCAGCCACTTCTCGATGTAGACGCCCACCGGATCGCGGGTCGCGGCCCAACGCCAGGGGCGCTTTCGCCGCACCCGGGCCTGCTGGCGACGGTGGCCGTCCGGATCGTAGCTGCGCAGCCATCGTGCCACCAGCGCCCTGGGATCTCGGATCAGATGAAGATAGTAACTGCTCACTTCAGGGAAGCGGCCTGCCCAGTCGGGACGTTTCGAGTTGTCGATCAGGTGGGTCAGGGCCGGACGTTCGGTGCGGAGGCGCTCGTAGATTGTGCCGTGCCAGGCGCGCTCGGGCAGCGCCTCCAGGCCGGCGAACGCCGGGTGCTCCAGGTAGTCGTTCAGCACGTTGCCCGATCGGCTGCCGCGGGTCCGGAATTTCCGGTAGTTGTGCAGCTCGCCGACCCCGGCGCAGCGACTGTGAGCGGCGAGCAGCTGCGCCAGCAGGTGCGAGCCGGAGTAGTTGGCGGAGAGGATGAACACGACCCCGGGTGGACTCATCGCGGCATGATATCCGCGCCCGTCCAACGGCGGCCACCGCGCCGTCGCTGCGCCTGGCGGACCGGCGCCTGCGGTATCATTCGCGAATGGGATCGACGGCAGCAACCGGCTCGGTGCGGGTGAAGCGCCTGCACGTGGTCGGCTGTCATCGCAGCGGCACGACGCTCATGACCGAGCTCCTCGGAAACTGCTTCGATATCCAGGGGCGGGTGGCGCACGAGCAGTCGTTGTGGCAGCCGATCCCCGGCGACTGGCCGGTCTTTCTCTCCAAGAAGCCGCCGGACACCGTCCGCATCCGCCCGGTCTTTCTGCTCGATCCGGATCTGTACGTGATCGCCATGATCCGGGACCCGCGCGGGGTCATCACCAGTCGTCACAAGAACCGACCGGATGTGTTCTTTTCCAGCTTCTGGCGTTGGGAGCACTACCTGCACGCGATCATGGCGCTGGAGAGCCACCCGCGTTACCTCGTGGTGCGCTATGAAGATCTGGTGGCGGATCCGGATGCGGTGCAGGACCGCATCGCCGCGGCGTTTCCGTTCCTCCAGCCGAAATCCCGGTTCAGCCGGTTCCCTGAAGGCGCCGATATCCACGACAGCGCGCAGGTTTCGCTGAACGGGGTTCGGGCCGTGGACCGCTCCAGCCTGGACCGGTGGCGCCAGGAGCTGCCGCGGATCAAGGGTGAGCTGATGCGCCATCCATCGATGACCCGGTGGCTGGTCCGCTTGGGGTACGAGCCGGACGATACCTGGACCCGCTGTCTCGACGGGGTCGAGCCCTATTTCGGCGACTACAAGAACCAGCGTCCGCATCGCTGGCGAAGGCTCGAGACGTCGGCGCGGTTCGCAATGAAGTACCTGCGTTACCTGTGGCGACGCAGGGCGTCGGTCGCGGCGCGCTGACCGGTGGCCCGGAGGCCCATGAGCCTGGAGGCCTGCATTGCGGAACTGGCGCGCGCAGGCAGCGTGCCGATCTCCGTCTGGCCCGTCGAGGAAGATCCGGAGGACTTCGGCCTCGGTGTGGAGGCCGGTCGGGTGGTCCCCATCGTCGACTACGACCCGCTCTCGGCGGACAGAATTCGCAGTGCGCTGTCTTCGCGGGCGGCTGCCTGGCTGCGGCGGCTCGAGGTGCATCCGGTAATCGGGTCCACCAATGCCATGCTCATTGCCCGGGCGGAGGCCGAACCCATCGGCGGCTCGCTGTGCCTGGCCGAGCTGCAGGTGCGGGGCCGCGGCCGCCGGGGCCGGGACTGGGTCAGTCCGTTCGGCGCCAACCTGGCCGTCTCCCTGGGCCTGAACGTCGCCGTACCCGCCAGGAGCCTCGGGGGAGCCAGCCTGGTGGTCGGTCTCGCCGTGCTCGATGCGCTGGAGATTCTTGGTGGGGCCGGTCTGTGCCTGAAGTGGCCGAACGACGTCATGCTCGGCGACGCCAAGCTGGGGGGGATCCTCATCGAGGTCAGTCAGCGCCGCGGCATCGAGCTGGTCGTGGGGATCGGCTTGAACGTAGTGCTGCCGGACGTCGCCCGGGACCGGCTGCCGGGCAACGTCAGCGACCTGAGACGGGCGGGAATCGGCACGCCGCGCTCCGAGCTGGCGGCCGGGGTCGTGTCCAGCGTGGTGGAGTTCGTCGGCGAGTTCGAGGTTTCCGGATTCGAGCCGTTCCGCGCGGCCTTCGACGCCCGCCATGGCTTCCACGGGCGGGCATGCGACGTGGTCCAGGGCGACATCCGGGTCACGGGAACGGTGATAGGGGTGTCGGCGGACGGTGAGCTGGTCCTGGACACCGCTGCCGGTGCGCGGGCCTTCAGCGCTGGAGACGTGTCGCTGAGGCAATCTAGCTGACTGTTTCGGCCCTTGTGCCGGTTTCCGTGTGATGCGACCATAGTGAGCGCTTACGGGAGGTAAGCGGCGCCGAGCCGGACGCTCGGCGCGAGCGCAGCTGGACGAAAGCCGATGTCCTCCATCGCGGACCGCGCCCCGATATCCTGGAACCTGCTGCTGGCAGTCGTCGCCGTGAATGCGGCGTTGGCGCTGCTGAACGTGCGCCACGCGTTTCTGACCGCGGAGGAGGAGACGGGAGGTGCGGCGCCCACGGCGGCTGCCTCATCCCGGGCGCCGGCCACCATCGCGGCGGCGCCCGCCACCAGCGAAGGAAAGCCGACGGCCCCGTTCGAGGGGTCGCTCGCCGGTGGAGCTGCTGCGCCGGTGGAGCAGGTGGCGCTGCGCAAGTCGGCCCCGGTCTGCCGCGCGTGGGGTCCTTTCGCCGACCTGGGCGAAGCCGAGGCGCTGGCGGAGCATCTCGAGCTGGCCGGTAGCGATTTCGAAGTGTTCCAGTCCGAGGTTGAGGCAGCCCCCGATTACCTGGTTACGGTGCGCGCGCCGGCCAGCCGGGAGGCGGCCGATCGGATCCTGCGGGAACTCAAGACCCGCAACCTCGACAGCTACGTGCTCGAGCGCGGCCCCCAGGGCAACGTCCTCGCGGTCGGGGTGTTCCGCCTGCCCGGCGGGGCAGAACGACGTCAGCGCCAGCTCGCCGGCCTGGGCTACGAGGCGGACATCGAGCCCCTGCAGCGCTCGCATCGCGTGTACCATCTGCTGGCCCGCGTGCCCGCGGAACAGGCCCTGGAAGTAGCCCCGGCCGGCGGTTGTGGCGACATTGCACCCATGCAGCGGTTTCTATAGAATTCCGCTCCCATTTTGGCCGCCATAGCTCAGCTGGTAGAGCAGCTCACTTGTAATGAGAAGGTCCAGGGTTCAACTCCTTGTGGCGGCACCAGGGCGTTATTGGCAACTGAGGCGGTTGCCCCGGTAACCCGAGAGGTTGCTCTGACAGAAGACATCGTTTAGCACCTCGCCTGAGTGTTGGGACGGCGACGGGTGCGTTTTGCGTTTCTGCAGCGGCACATGGCAGAGATGGCGCTCGGGGCAGTGACCTCGGAGAGTGGCGGGCAGCGGTAGGACGAGGACGGTAAATCGGTGGGGTTCCCGAGTGGTCAAAGGGATCAGACTGTAAATCTGACGGCTTAGCCTTCGAAGGTTCGAATCCTTCCCCCACCACCAGTGCAGCATGCGGATACGGGTCGGCAGGCAGCGGCCAGGAGAGCGAAGCGCGGCGGGTATAGTTCAGAGGTAGAACCTCAGCCTTCCA
>JBFISC010000245.1:0-4046 GCA_041608775.1 Pseudomonadales bacterium
CGTGTCCAACGTGCGTATCGAACAGCAGGAGGGCACCGGGCAACCCGCTGTGCTCAGATGGGCGTCGAGTGACCCGGATTCCAACGACGCGGAGCTATCGCACACCGTGCAGGTTTCCGCCGACGGCGGCCGGAGCTTCCGCACGATCGCCAGCGGGACCACCCGCCGACAGATCCACATCGATGTGCAGAAATACGCCCGGCAGCGGCTGCTGTTCCGGGTGATCGCCACGGACGGTTTCCTGACCGGCACAGCGCAGACCGATCCGGTCCTGATCCGCTGACCCGCCTCGTCAGTCGGTGCGCATCGGCACCGACACCCACCGCACCGACCGGCCATCGATGTCGGGCGATCTCGGCGAGGTATCCGGGCACGTTCTAGCGGGCCAGACAGTCGACACTGTCGTTCTTCGGTTTCGACCAGGTTGCTTCAGCCCGCCGCTACCGGCTCCTGCTGCTCGGCGATCAGCCGCCGCACGTTCCACAGCCTGGAGCGGGTGAACAGCAGCAGCTGCACGCAGGCCATGCCGACCACCGGCACCAGCACCGCGTTGCGGGCGCCGAAGGCGCCCACGCACCAGCCGAGCACGATGCTGCCCACGGGCATGCCGCCCATCATGCCGAGGGAGTAGACGGACATCAGGCGCGCGCGGTGAGTCTCGGGCGATGCCTCCTGCACGATGGATCGGGACATGGTCATGCTGATGCCGCCGCACATGCCCCAGAAGTAGACCACGGTATAGAACGCCCACAACGGCATCTCGAAGTGCAGCAGCGAGAGCACCACGCAGCTGGTGGTGCCGCCGAGCATCAGCGCCCGACCCGGCCGTTCCACGCCGCCCCGGCGCATCAGGGCGACGATGGTGGTGCAGGTGCCGGCCATGTTGGCGACGAATGCCAGCGCGATGCCGCCGGAGCTGCCCTGATAGAGATCGCGCACCATCAGCGGCAGGATCACCATGAAGGTACCGGCGAAGAACACCCCCACGGAGAACGTGAGCAGGATGGCCGGGCGGATCGCTTCCGACTTCCAGGCCACCGCGATCCCCTCGCCGATCTCCTTCAGCGGGTGCCGCTTCGGTCGCGCTGGCGCCGGGGGCAACGCCGGAATGCGCCGGGTCGCGACCGCCGAGGCGAGCATGAACAGGGCCTGCGCGCCCATCAGCAGCCCCGGGCCCACCGACTCGGCGGTGGAGCCGATGCCGAAGCCGAGGATCTGCACGCCGAACTGTACCCCCACCGCCATGGTCACCACCCGCTGGATCTCGGGGCCGGCGACCCGATTCAAGAGCGCGTCCCGGGCCGGCTGCGCGAACGCGGCGAAGCAGCCGCCGACGAAGGCCCAGCCGAGCAGCACCTCGTAGAAGATCAGCCCGTTGAAGACCAGCGCCATCATGATCAGCGGGGGCACCACCATGGCGAACTGCAGGCCGGCCAGCAGCCGCCGCTGATCCATGCGATCGCCGATCAGACCGCCCCAGAGGATGAGCAGCAGCATGGGCAGCTGGCTGGCCGTCTGGGCGAGGCCGACGCGGGCCGGGCTCTCGTGCAGGTAAACGGCCACCAGCCACGGGAACAGCACCATCTGGATGCCGCCCGGCACCAGAAAGCAGGCGGTGCTGGTCAGATACCAGCGCAGGCCCGGGCTCATCGGCTGCGTCTTCATGCCGCAGGCATGGTAGAGGAAGGCTAGGGGGCTGAATACCACGGCCGCGATCAGGCACCATACCGGGAGCAGCGAAACGCAGGACCGAGACAAATCATGCACACCCGCCTCAGCTCAGCCCTCGAGAATTTCCGCGACGAGGTTCGCGAGTTCTTCGCCACCCGCCTCACCGAGGAGCTGCGCGCCGCCCGCCGCTACATGACCAGCGTGTACTGCGACTACCAGTCCGGCATGGCCTGGCAACGCATCCTGCTAGAGCAAGGCTGGCTGGTGCCGAGCTGGCCGAAGGAATACGGCGGCACCGGCTGGTCGCTCACGGAACGTTTCATCTTCGACTGCGAGAGCGCGCGGGCAGGACCGCCGCCGGTCTCGCCCATGGGCCTCGGCATGCTCGGCCCGGCGCTGCTCGGCCACGGCTCCGATGCGCAGAAGGACTACTATCTGCCCCGCATGCAGCGCGGCGACGACTTCTGGTGCCAGGGTTACTCCGAGCCCCAGGCCGGCTCCGACCTGGCCGCCCTGCAGTGCCGCGCGGACAAGGACGGCGACGACTACGTGGTCAACGGCAGCAAGATCTGGACCACGCACGCCCACTACGCCAACCGGATGTTCTGCCTGGTGCGGACCGGGCGCTTCGAACGTCCGCAGCAGGGGGTGACGTTCCTGCTCATCGACCTCGACTCACCCGGCGTGAACCGCCATCCCATCCGCTTCTACTCGGGCGACACGGAGCAGTGCCAGGTGGTGTTCGAGAACGTGCGCGTGCCGCAGCGCAACGTCGTCGGTCGCGAGAACGAGGGCTGGGCCGTGACCAAGTATCTGCTCGAGTTCGAACGCGGCAGCAAGCCCTCGGCGCCCGGCCTGCTGGAGGCCATCGGTCGGATCAGAGCCCTGGCGGCGGTCACCGGCGGCGACGATGGCGACCTCGGCCGGCGCCTCGATCTGCTGGAGACCCGGGTGCTGTCGCTCGAGACCACGGAGCTGCGCTGCCTGGCCGAGGCGGAACGCACCGGCTCACCTGGGCCCAGCGCCTCCATGCTGAAGACCCAGAGCACCGAGCTGTCCCAGGCGATCTCGGCGCTGGCGGTGGAAGCTGCCGGCGCCGGGGCACTGGCCTACCAGCCGGAGGTCATCGACGCGCGCGGCGCGCTGCCGGCCGTCGGCCCCGAACCGGCGCTCACGGCGATGCCCTTCTACTTCAACAACCGGGCGGCCACCATCTACGGCGGTTCCAACGAGATTCAGCGCAACATCATGGCCAAGCGGGTGCTCGGCCTGCCTTAGCGCGGACCGCGCCGACGGCGCACCGATGCCACCGGCCTAGCGGCCGGCCGGCCCTTCGACGTAGCCCGGATGGAACACCACCGCATCGGTCTGCATCGCCGCGAAGATGTCCCGGGCCGGGATGGCAGGATCCTCCCAATCGTCGGCGCGGTCGCGGGCGCCGTCCGCCATGGGGCCGGTGGAACTGCGGGCGATGTTGGTCCGCATGCCGCCCGGGGAGGCGATCTGCACCCGGATACCGTCGTCGGCCAGCTCCCGCGCCGCCACCTGGAACAACCCCACCAGCGCGTGCTTGGTGCCGGCGTAGTGGCCGAGACCGGGCGGTCCCGGCACGTGGCCGAGGATGGAGGCGACATTGACGATGTGCCCGCCGCCCTGGTCCTTCATGATCGGGATCACGCGCTGCGCCAGATCCACGTAGGCCCAGTAGTTGACCTCGAACAGGTGATGCGCCTGTTCCAGATCCATCTGCTCCAGGGTCGCCAGGTAGGAGTAGCCGGCGTTGTTGAACAGGAAGTCGACACCGCCGAACCATTTCATCGCGGTGTCGATCACCCGTCCACGCTGGTCCGGGTCGGCCAGATCCACCTCCACGGCGACCGCCTCACCCCCGGCTTCGTTGACCTGGGCCGCGAGCACGGCCGACGGCGACAGGACGATGTCCGCCAGCACCAGCTTCATCCCGCGATCGGCGGCGAGCCTGGCAAGCTCACGACCCAGGCCGCTGCTGGAGCCGGTGATCACGGCGACCTTGCCGGAATAGGGATCGGCGCCGGGCTCTCCAGCCGTCGCCGTGGTGGGAAGCGCGAAAGCCAGAATGGCCGCGAACAACGCAAGTGTGCGGATCATGCTCATCTCCTGGTGAATCTGCGAAGGTACACAACCCGGGAGCCGGCGCAAAGGGCGTACGGCCCCGCTACCCGTCGCGGTCCAGCGCCGCCAACGCTTCACGGTAGCCGGCGGCCCGGTCAGGGTGTCTCGCCAGCAGCGCTTCGAGGACCAGCGACCCACGGTGTCGGCATCGGATCAGCAGAAGTGCGCGCCGGTGGTGTGCGTGTAAACCGCGTAGAGCGACTGGCTGGCGGTCATGAACAGGC
>JBFISC010000246.1:0-4046 GCA_041608775.1 Pseudomonadales bacterium
AGGGGTTGTGCTCGAGCAGCGAGCGGTACGGCTCACCGGAGCCGAGAAAAGCGCCGTAGACCACGTCGCCTTCCTCGGCGGCAGCCGCCACCGCGGCGACAGAGAATTCCGGGGGAATGGGCATTGATCGATCAACGAAGCAAGGATGCCCACATAACTACACCAGCCGATACGGCGAGACAACAGCGATCCGGCGATGCTGCACCGGGTTCCATGGACCTGTCGGCCACGGGCACCATGCCGCGACTCCCTTCTCATGGATCAGCAGAAAACCAGCAGCCGGATCAACTGCGATCGCCGACAGCGGCAAGACGGGCGAGCTTTTCCAGCTGATCGCGGTATTCGTCGAATTCCTGATAGCGGATCGGGCAGACGAGCCGCTCCACGCCGAGCTCGCGATAGCGCTCGATCAGTCGCCGCGCTGGCGACGGCTCGCCGATGGGCAGTGGCGCCATGGCGGTGACCGGGCCCGGCACCGTGCCTGCTTCGCCGGCGAGCCGGCGGAACAACTCGAGGTCCCTGGCCAGTGTCTCCGGGTCCCGGACCATAGGAAGCCATCCGTGACCGAACCGCAGTGCCCGACGCAGGGCGTGGGGCGCAGCCCCGCCTAGGTAAGTCGGCGGTGCCGGCGGGCGCGGCTTGAACAGAAACGGCTGACCGTTGCCGATCACCACGTCGCTCGCGAAGCATTCGGCTAAAAAGGCCAGGGTGTCGTCGGTGATCCTTCCCCGGCGGTGCCGGTCCACGCCCAGCGCCTTGAACTCAGCGTCCATCCAGCCCACGGCCAGACCCAGCAGCAGCCGGTTGCCGGTCAACTCCTGCACCGTGGCAATGGCCTTGGCGGTGGGCAGCGGCGGTCGGTACGGTACCACCAGCACGCCGACCCCGAGCCTGATCTGCCGGGTCATGCCGCCGAGCCAGGCCAGCGTGGTGAGCGGATCGGTGTAGCGGCCGCCGCTGCCTTCCGCGTCATCCGGCGGAATCGCGAGATGATCGGTGATCCAGAGCGACTCGAAGCCCAACGTCTCCGCGACCTGAGCGCCGGCACTGAGCATGCCGGCAGTGCTCTGGGGCCCCATGTTGCGCAGCGTCACTCCCAGCTCCATCGGCGATCTCCGCGTATGCCTGCCGCCTACCATGCAGTAACATGCGCACATGAACCAGCAGTACCCGCTTCGGGAACAACGCAAGCAGCGCAGTCGCGAGGCATTGGTGCGATCTGCCGCCAAGCTGTTCGCGCGCCGCGGCTTCGCCGCTACCACCCTGGAAGACGTGGCGGAAGACGCGGGCCTGCACGTGCAGACGCTGTACCGCCACTTCCCCAACAAGGCGGAGCTCGCCGCGGCGGTCGACCAGCAGTACCTGGAGAGTTTTCGCGAAGCCTTTCTCGCCCGTGATACCGACACCCTGCATTTCTGGCGCAACTGGGTCGAGCACGTGGCGCGACGCCTGACCCGGGATGGCGGCGTCGCCTACCGCAAGGGCCTGCTGAACTTCTACAACCTGCCATCCCTGTCCAGCACCTACCTGCAGACCTGGAACCAGTACGAGCTGATCCTCGCGGATGGCCTTCGAGAGGACTTCCGGGAGCTGCAGGGCGACCGCGCCAATCTTCCCATGCTGGTTGCCTGCATGCTCTGGGGCGGCGTCCGCCGTGCTACCTACGATTGGGCGAACTCTGAGGGCAAACGCGACCTCGTCGCCGAGTGCGTTGAGGTCGTCGACACGGTGATCGCCGAGTTCGGCCACTACCTCAAGCCCTGACACCCCCGGCCGTCGGCTGGGCGTATCATTCACGGGAGGTGCCGAAACCGACTCATTGACCATGTGGAGCCTGCTCCCCAGCGCGCTGTCCCTCGGCGCGGTAGCCGCCGCCGCGCTGCTGCTCGCCAGAAAGCGTCCGTCACCGCCGCCGCGCATCGTTCAGCGTCGCAAGGCGGCTCGTGCGCTCGTTGTTGCTCTGCTCGTTCAGACCCTGCACTTCATCGAGGAGTCGGCGAGCGGGTTCCACCACGAGTTTCCGGCGACATTCGGCCTGCCGGGAATGTCCTTCGGGGCCTTTGCAGCCTTCAATCTCCTCTGCATCGGCGTCTGGGTCGCCGCGATCCCCGGGATTCGCGCCGGCCATTCGCTGGCATACTTCGCCGCCTGGTTCCTGGCCCTCGCCGGCATGCTCAACGGCATCGCCCACCCGCTGCTCGCGGTGGCAGCGGACGGTTATTTTCCGGGACTCGTCAGCTCGCCGGTAATCGCGGCTGCAGGACTCTGGCTGTGGCAACGCCTGCGCAGGGCCACCCGACCGATGCGGACACCCCCGGCGCAGATGCCCTGATCATCGAGACCGCGCGTCAGGCGCGTCCGAGCGCCTTCAGGTTGGCCTCGTGCTGGCGCCGGTCGATACCGTAGAGCGACAGGCAGGCGATCATGATCATCCACAGGCAGAACAACGATGGTGCGTAAAACGCGCCCAGCCGGAACACCGCCGCATCGGCAACCTCACCCGGCATCACCCCGCGCGGGAACTGGGCGATGGTCAGCACCGCGCCCGCGGAGACCACGCCAAGGCCCTGCACCATCTTGCGGGTGAAGGTCACCGCGGCGAAGAAGACCCCCTCGGAACGACGCGCCGTCTGTCGTTCGCTGTCTTCCACCAGGTCCGCGATCATGGAGGACATTAGCGTCTGAAACGTGATGATGAGGGCGACGTCGACCACCGTCACCGTCAGAATCAGCGGAAACAGCAACGGCTCTCCGTTCTCCGGCATCAGCCCGAACAGCCGCAGCGCCACCGGCAGCGGTGCCACGGTGAATGCCAGCACGCCCACGATGATAGCACCCCTTTTCTTCCCCAATGCCCGCGACGCCAGCGGCGAGATCAGGAAGCCCAGCAGCGCGGAGACAACCACCGAGATGGACAGCACGCTGATCTGGTCCGTGCTGAACTCCCAGTAGAACGAGTTGATGTAGTAGTTGAGCCCCGCGCCCATGCCGGTGGCGATGGCGCCGAACAGGGCGGCCAGGAACAGCGCCGCAAACGAGCGGTTGGCCAGAGTCTCCCAGAGCTCTGAGTAGATTCTGCGCACGGTCATCGGCGTCTTGGCCGGGGGCGATTTCAGGTTGGGGATGTAGCGATGGGTACCCAGCGCGGAGGCCATGATGGCGAGGAAGATCGCCGCCCCGGCAATGATCCCCATGCTGGAAAACCCCGCGATGTTGAACATGCCGTTGCTGATGGTCTCGGTGGGCACCAGCAGATAGGCCAGCGCGAACGCGGCCATCAGCGTACCGCCTGTCCAGCCGAAGAAGTAGCGGTAGCTGAGCATGGAGGTGCGCTCGTCGTAATCCTCCGTCATCTCCGCCACCAGCGCTGAGCTCGGCACCTCGTAGAGCGTGATCAGGGTGCGCACCACCACTGCCAGCGCGGTGAGGTAAGGGAACAGCTCGTTGCCCTCCAGGCTCGACGGCGGGTTCCAGATCAGCATGTAGCCCAGCGCCACCGGCAGCGCAGCGGCGTACATGAAAGGATGGCGCCGGCCCCAGCGGGAATGGGTGTTGTCCGACAGGTAGCCGACCAGAGGATCGCTGATCGCATCGAAAACCAGCGCGATCAACAGCGCCAGGCTGACCAGGGCAGCGTCCACGCCCATCACCTGGCTGTAGAAGATCAGAAAGAAGTAGTCGAAGCCGTTGTTCTTGACACCGTAGGCCACGGAACCGACGCCATAAGCCACCTTGGCGATGACTGACACAGGTTGCGCCATCTCCCCTCTCCCCGCGGTGCATGCCCGGCGCCCTGCCGCCGGGATCGAACCTCATGGTAGCCTACCGCCCTGGCTTTCCGGTACCGGGACGACGGGACATGCCGATGAGATCGACGTCAACCGCAGCCCGCACAGCAGCATGATCCGCTTCGGCACGCTGGGCGCGGCACGCATCACTCCGCGCGCCCTCGTCTACCCCTGCGTCGACGAGCGCCGGGCGAGCATCGTCGCCATTGCCGCCCGACAGCGCCGGCGAGCGGAAGCGTTTGCCCGTGCCCACGGGAT
>JBFISC010000247.1:0-4032 GCA_041608775.1 Pseudomonadales bacterium
GCGGTCCATCATGTCGTAGGCGAGCTGCACCGCCTCGCCCCGCTCCAGCGCCATACGGTTGTTCTGCAGGCTGACCATCTGCAGCGCGGTCACCCCGAGCACGCCGATTCCCATGACCAGCACGGCAACCAGCAACTCGATCAGCGAGAAGCCGGCGCTGCCGGCAACGGCACCGATCGGATGACGGGGCCTGGTTCGTTTCGCGTTCATGGACAGTCGAACTCCTCCACGTCCGGGCGGCCGATGACACCCAGGTTGACCACGCGACCGGGATTGACCCCGGCATCGTCATGGCAAAGGCGGATAGCACCCGGCCCGGCAGGTTGCGGCGTCAACACGCCGCGCGCGTTAAAGACTAGGGCAAAGCGGTTGTGCCAGCCTGCGCCCACGGCATCAAGGGTGGCATCGTCCATGGGATCGAAGCTGCGCAGGACGTTGCCGCCCGCGTCCATCACGTCGTAGCCCAGACCCCACTCGTTGTCGGAGTCGCCACCGCGAGCCTGGACCCGGACGTTGCCGCCGAGGCGGGTCGCCTCACTGCGGGCATACGTGACGGCCATCACGAAGTCGTTGATGCGCGAGGTCATGGTGCGCTGGCGGACAAAGTCATTGAACGCAGGGATGGCAAAGCCCATCAGGACGGCCGCCACGGCCAGCGTCACCATCAGCTCTACGATGGTGAATCCCGACTCCCTGAAACCGATGTCCGTCATATCGCCTCTGCCTCTCTCCCGGCTTCGCGCCTACTGGCTGCGTTCACGGGTCTTCGTGATGAGAACTCTAGTGGAGGCAGCGGATGAAGCCACGCGGCAGCCGATGAGCGGCACGGATTCACCGGACGAGCGGTCCTCGAGCCCTAGCGTGCCCTGGTCACTCGTTCCAGGTCAGCTCGGCCGGCGCCTCGATTGCACCACTGTCGTTAGCATCCCACGCCCGCACGCCAGCCTGGTCGTAGGTCATGAAACCGTCCCCGACCACGGGACCGCCCACGGGCGTCGCCGTCAGCGTGAACTGATCGTCCGCAGGGACGTTGACGGCAATGTTGTAGCGGCCCTGATCGTCGGACCTGGGATTGCAGATGTTCCCGGCGGCAAAGGCCACGTCGGCGCCGTCATAGTCGAAATTCTGCGCCGCATAGCGCTCCATGCCCTGGGCGCAGTTGAGAAGATCTGCTTGCGCTTCCGAGCGGTATGTGCGGATGGAGTACTGGTTGTACAGCGGCAGCGCAACCGCGGCGATGATAGCCAGAATGGCCACCGCGATCATGAGTTCCACCAGAGTGAAGCCGGCGGAACCGGCGTGTCGGGGGCTACGCATCTGCCAAATCCTCAGCTGTCCTCCTTCAGCCTAGACGCTGAACGGAAAACGCGCCCAGCCGGGGCCGACGAGCGGCGCTATTCTTCCGACGAGGGGTCGTGACTCAGAGGGATCTGCTGGCTGAGATCGTCCACTCGGATGATGGAGACGTCGAAGATGATGGTCCGGCCCGCCAGCGGGTGGTTGAAATCCACCTCCACGGTGCGCTCGAACACCCGCTTCACCACCCCGGGCAGCTCACCTTCCTGAGCGGCAAAGGACACCACCACGCCAGGTTCGAGCTCCACATCCTTGAACCTGGATCTGCCCAGAATCCGAACATTCTCCGGGTTGGCCGGGCCGAATGCCTGATCCGGCGGCAGCTCGATCTGGGCGTCGTCGCCGGCACGCATGCCGAACAGAGCAGCCTCGAACCCCGGCAGCAGGTTTCCGTCGCCGATGTCGAAGGTGGCGGGTCTGCCCCGCCGGGTGGTATCGATCTCCTCCCCGGTGGGGAGCAGCAGGGCGAAGTGCAGGGTCACCCGGGAGTTCTCGTCGATGGCGGCTTGCGGATCGGTCACGCCGGAGGTGACTCGATCATGACGACGGCTCCTGACGCTCACGGCGGTACTCGCCGATCATCACGCCGATCCACAGCAGCGCACCCACCGTGAGCGCGGTGTCGGCAACGTTGAAGGCGGGGAAGTAGTACTCCTGCCAATGCAGCAGCACGTAGTCCACCACATAGCCATGCAGCACCCGGTCGATCAGGTTACCCACGGCGCCGCCGACGATGAGACCGTAGACCCAGCCCATCACCCGCTGCTCCGGCGGAAGGCGCCGGAGCTCGTAGACGATGAACGCGACGAAGCCTAACGCCAGAACGATGAAGAACCAGCGCTGCCAGCCGGAAGCGTCGCTCAGCATCGAGAACGCGGCGCCTTCGTTGTGCCAGCGCACCCAGGACAGAAACGGCGCCACCGCCACCTGCTCCCCGAGCGCGAGGACGCGGGTCACCCAGCCCTTCACCAGCTGATCCAGCACCACCACCGCCGCGCCGAGCCACAGCCATCTAAGCACGGGCGAAGAACTCCCTGGTCTCGGCGATGTCACGGCGGATCTGGGCGGTGAGGGCGTCCAGACCGTCGAAGGCGCGCTCGTCCCGGATCTTGTGTTTGAACTCCACGGTCAGCAGCCGACCGTAGATGTCTTCCGCGAAGTCGAACAGGTGCACTTCCAGCAGCGGCTCCCTGCCGTCCACGGTGGGGCGGACACCGACGTTCGCCACGCCTTCGTAGCGCCGATCGAGACCGCCGCCCACGGTCACCGCGAACACCCCCTCGAGGGGGGTCCGGTAGCGCTGCAGGCGGATGTTCGCCGTGGGCACGCCCAGCTGCCGTCCGAGCTGGCGCCCGTAGACCACCCGCCCCATCATGAAGTAGGGATGCCCGAGCAGGTCCTCGGCGAGAGCGAAATCCCCGCCCGCGAGGGCTTCACGCACTCGGGTGCTGCTGATGCGCTCCCGCCCCCGGGTGAGCGTCTCCATGCGACCGACGCCGAACCCGTGCCGCTTGCCTGCCGCCTTCAGCATCTGGAAGTCGCCGAGCGCACCCTTGCCGAACCGGAAGTCGTCACCCACCACCATGTAGCGGACCCCGAGCCGGTTCGCGAGCAGCTCGTCGACCACCCAGTCGGCGGGCGTGTTCGCCGTTCGCTCGTTGAACGGCAGGCACAGCACCCGATCGAGCTCGGTGCGCCGCAGCAGCGTGATCTTCTCGCGGAAGCGCGTCAGCCGCGCCGGCACCACCCCACCGCGAAAGAATTCCCGCGGCGTGGGCTCGAACGTCAGCAGCATGCTGGGGGCGTCGAGCTCCCGGCTCTTCTCGACCAGATGAGAGAGCAACAGCTGGTGACCGCGGTGCACGCCGTCGAAGCTGCCCACCGTCAGCACGCAGCCCTTGTGGCGGGATCTGATGTTGTGCAGGCCGACGATGACTTCCATGGCGCGGATTATACGTGCACCCATCGGTCGTTACCCGTTGGCACCCTCAGGCGCGGTGCAGAAGCTGGCGCGGCCGCTCGCCGAGCAGCAGCAGCAGCGCCAGGTAGAAGCCACCTCCCGCCAGCACGCCGGTGCCGATCCAGGCGGCCCGGGTCCAGGCCTCAGCTTCGAGCCACGCCGCCGGTTCCGGCGACCACCACCACAGCCCCAGCCCCATTGCCAGCGCCGCCGTCGCCGATCTGGCCACGCCAACCAGCACGCGCCGACCGGGCCGGAACCGGACCAGGCCATCGTGCACTGGAACCAGCAGGCCGCGCAGCAGCAGCCAGGCGTGCAGCCAGGCGGCGCCCGCCGTGGCGAACGCCAGGCCCACGTGGCCGAACCACGAGAACAGCGCCAGGTTCAGAGCGACGTTGGCGCTCACCGCCAGGACCGCGAAGCGAAACGGCGTGACGGTGTCCTCGCGGGCGAAGTACGCAGGCGCCACGACCTTTACCAGCACCAGCGGCACCAGGGCGACCGCGAACGCATCGAGCGCCAGCGCCGCCATCCGCGCATCCAGCGGCGTCATCGCTCCGTGCAGGAACAGAGTTGCCACCAGCGGCAGCGACAGCACGTAGAGCGCCACGGCGGCCGGCATACCGAGCAGCGCCCCCATGCGCAGCCCCCACTCGAGGGTCGCCGCAAACCCGGCCTCGTTGCCGGTGCTGGCCAGGCGCGAGAGGTTGGGCAGC
>JBFISC010000248.1:0-3987 GCA_041608775.1 Pseudomonadales bacterium
CATCGCCGTCATCGACCCGGCGGTGCACGTGGGCGACGGCTGGGCGGACATCGCCATGATGCGCCTGTTCGGCGGCTTCGACCCCGCCTGCTTCCAGGCCTACGGGGAGGGTGTGGGTGATCGGGAGAACGTGGACGAGCGTATCGCCGTGTACCAGCTCTACCACGTGCTGAACCACGTGAACCTGTTCGGGAGGGGCTACGCGGGGCAGGCGCTGGCGCTGCTTACGCGGCTGGGGCTCTGAGGTGTCGTGCGCGGATCCGGGCGTCACCTGCGCTGCCGGGCGGCTGCCTTGCATCTGCGCGTTCACGCTCCCCGCCAGGCGGATTCGCCGTTTTGTGAGCCGCATCACGAGCGCCACCTCAGGTTCGTCCCGGTCGTGCCGTCACCCCGTTCTCGAATCCGAAGAAATCCGATGCCGTTCCCCAGGAGCAACGTTCATGGCCTCACGTGTCAACACATTCTGCCGCGTCTCACGTCCGGCGTTCCCGCGAGTGCTCGCGCTCGCCGGCCTGCTGGCCTTCGCCGCCGCCGACACCGTCCACGCGGATCCGCCCTGCTGGGCGCCGGCCCACGGTCACCGGGCCAAGCACGGCGACGCCGGCTGCGGCAAGCACCACGCGAAGAAGTACAAGACGAAGCACAAGGCGAAGCGTCGCGATCACCGGGATTACGACGACCGCCGCCACGACGACGATCGGTACGAGCGCGGTGATGGACAGGCAGGCAGCGCCTCCGCCGGCGGCATCAGTGCCGGCGGCCTGGTGGGCGCCGCCGTCGGCGGCCTCGCCGGGTCGAAGGTGGGCAAGGGCAGCGGCAAGCTGGCCGCCACCGCCGGCGGCGCGGTGGCCGGCTACATCGTGGGTCAGGAGATCGAGCGCCAGGTCAGCGAGCCGCAGCGCTGAGGGGCGATCGCGCCGCGTGGGGGCAACGCAATGGCAGCAAGGGTCGGGTCCCGCGACTTGACCCCTGGCGCTGCCTGCAGGGCGTGACCTGGTTCGCGCGCCACATGCCGCGTCCCCGGCGTCGAGACGCGACGCCTTCCGACGTCTCGTGATTCGAAGTGGTCGTCCGGGGGGCGCCTGCCCGGATCAGGCAGGCTCCGCGCGCCGGCGGATTAGGGAGCGTCGAGTCTTGCCAGGTACGACTGCCACGGGCCCTTCGCCCGCTCGTCCATCTGCTCGAAGGCCAGTCCGATGAGGTAGTCGTCATCGCACTCGGACACGTAGGTCACGGAGCACTCGGCGCCGATGTGCTGGCCATCCGGGAGCTCGATCTGCACCGGCGTTGCCGCCGGGTCCCACCGGGTACGCAGCGCGGCCAGCCGGTGGCCGGGGCACTCGAGCTGCAGTCCAGCCGCGGTGACGTTGGTGCTGTAGAGCTCGAAACCGACCATGTGGACGGTGAGCCGCTTCGAGATCCGCGGCTCGACGCGCCGCGCCGGCGCATCGCTCGCGACCGGGCGCCGGCCGCGCAGGTTGCGTACTGCCTGAATCAGGGCGTTCATCGGCGAAACCCTCGATCTTCCGGGACGTGTCGGACGGGTATCGGCCGGAGTGAAGCGTCCTTGAGGGTTTCTTGCCCTGCCTGGCCAGGGACCTGCCCCCCCTCCAGATCCAGCGCCCCCGCAGGTTTTGCGACGAGCTCGAGGAACTCGACCTGGTCGAGCCGGTGCGTGCCGACCTCACCCGCGCGGCCGGCGGGAAGAGCAGCCTCACCGGCTTCATCGGACCCTTCGCGAACGTCGGGCGCCGCAACGTCGCCGGCGCCGGCGCGGTGGGGCTCGGGGACACCCGGCACCGGGCGGTGTACCGGGCGCGGTGAGCAATCCGTCCCGGGTCCCGAGAGAGCGGCTGCGGCGGATCCGAGACCGGGGCATCACGCACCATGGTCCACGACCCCGGCCGGTTCCTCTTCGTGGCCGCGCTCGAGAGCGAGTGGGAGGCGACTCGCGACGAGTTCCGGCGCGCGCGGCCCCGGTTCGAGGACCGGGTGGAGCGCAAGCTCTACGACCAGGGCTGGCAGGTGCTGATGGTCGACTTTGTCCCGGAGTGAGGCGGGGCGGCGGCCGGCCTGCTCGCGGGCCCGGTCGTCGTCGATGCCGAGGCGCACGGGTCCGATGGCGCCTGGAGAGATCCGCAGTCGCACCGGTTCGCCGGTGCCGCGCGACGCGCTATGCTGCGAGCGAGCGCCGCGAAACAGGACCTCGTCCCGATCGGAGACGCCTCGATGGTGCAACGACTCGCCGCGGGAATCGCGATCCTGGCGCTCGGCGTCGTGCCGGCCCTCGCCCGTGACGCGTGGGATCAGACCGCGGTGAACGAGCTCGCCAGCGAACTCGCGACCGCGACCCGCGAGCTCAAGGCTGCGCTACTGCAAGTGCCACGGATCGCCGAGGGTGAGCAGCGCCGCGATCCCGACGTCGTCCGCCTTCTCGACACCGTCGATGCGTTGGGAAAGTCCGCGCGCCGGCTGACCCGCGCACTCGGCGATACGAAGGGCTACGATGAGACGCTGCCCATCGTGGACAGGATCCGCGCCCTGGTGCACGACGCCCGGCAGTTCCTGGTGGACCCGGAGACAGACGCGTCAATCGAGCGGAGGATGGAGACTGTCGAGGCCGTGCTGGCATCGCTCGCCGGGTACTACCCGACACCATGAGTCGTCGCGCGGCGCGCCGGCCTGCGGGCACGCCCGCGACGGCGAACCGCCCGCGCTCGCATCTGCCATACGGGGATGTACGCAGGTCGCGGGCGGCAGAATGCCGGTAGCCACCAGCACCGACCCGGTAGCAGACTCGAGGCATTCATCGCTTCACCGGTCCCGACAGCGGCTCGCTGGAGAAGGATGTTCGTTCTCCTGGTGCTACAAAGTCGTTTCCCGGCAGGCATCTTGCCTGGAGCCGAATGGACGGCGTGTCTTGGCGATCGAGCGACGAGATTCCATCATCACGCCATTGCTGAAAGAGAATACGCTGGCGAGCAACGGGAGCGTTCATGATCGGGGCGCTCTGGGTGCAATAGCCCGTCCCCGGGGGGTAACCGGGGGCCGGTCAGCCGTCGCGGGCACTGGCGGACCATCCATCCCCAGACCACTGCGGCAATGCTTGACTATCACGTTCACTTTCTCAACGATGCACCGCTTCGGCCCGGTCAGCGACAGCGCTGGCAGCGGCGCCTGCTCGAAATCCATGGAGTAACCCAGGATGCGGGATTGGTCCCTCGCTTTCGAACCGGCTATAGTGTTCACAACATGAACATCGGGCAGCGTGAGGAGGCGGTCACCCTCCAAACCATCGGGTCCGTCGAGCAGCAGAGCGACGACACCCCGAGCCATCTCGCCGGCCGTATGAGACTCGATCCGGGGTTCGCCAATTCGTACCTCGGGCGCTGCGTGCGCAAGGGACCGCTCGAGACCAAGCAGGCTCCCGCCAACCGCCACCTGAACCACCTGACATCGGGCATTGCCGAGAAGCCCCGGCTGATGGGGGAGTACCTGTCGTGCTCGGTCACCTTCTCTCGCAGACCGCCGGAGTCTCTCGCCAGGCTGGTTCCGGGGTGTCTGAAGGAGGGCAAAGAGCGCATCGTGCTGTACGGCGCTTCGTGCTGTACGGCGCTTCAAAGGTGAGGGAGGTCCCGGCGGTGAAAGCACCGAGCCTCATATGACTCGACCAATGCCCCCCAGATTGACCAGCAGGGCAAGTCGTACCGGTCTCGGCAGCGACCAGCAACCAAGCCAACGAGTTGCATGGCAGCAGCGAGTCTGACGCTTCGGAGATGAGATGAGTGACCAGCTGCCCGAAAGAATAATCGATGCCGGCGTCAGCTGGTGGCGGCTCGACCTGCGCGAGTTCTGGCAGCATCGTGAGCTGCTCATGGTGTTCATCAGGCGCAACATCTCGACGCGATACCGGCAGATGCTCCTTGGCGTGCTCTGGTCGGTGCTGGAGCCGCTCGCGCTGCTGTTGATGATGACCGCGGTGTTCGG
>JBFISC010000249.1:0-3953 GCA_041608775.1 Pseudomonadales bacterium
TCGGCTGCTCGACGAGGGCGGGCGGGTGCTGGTGTGCGATCGCCGGGAGGCCGGACTGGCGGACCTCGACGGCGCCGAGCGGCTGGTGCTCGACGTCACGGCGGAGGATGCCCCTGCGCGGCTGATGGCGGCCGCCCGTACCCAGCTTGGCGGTCTCGACGTGCTGGTCAACAACGCCGGCATCGCCGATGGAGCGCCGGTCAGGGAGCTCAGCGACGCGCTCTGGCGGCGGGTGCTGGGGGTCAACCTCGATGCCGTGCTGCGGGTCAGCCGGGCCGCCATCGATCTGCTGGAACACAGTGAGCGGGGCCGGATCGTCAACATCGGCTCGGTCATGAGCGAACGCGGCGCGCCGGGCATGGCCGCGTACGCGGTGTCCAAACACGGCGTGGCTGGGTTGAGCCGGGTGCTGGCGCTGGAACTGGGCCCGCTCGGCATCACGGTGAACTACGTGCTGCCCGGTGCGATCGTCACCGGCATCACCCGCCCGGCGTTCGAAGCCGACCCGGCGTTCCGTGACTTCTGGGTCGGCAAGGCCGCGCTTGGCCGACTCGGCCAGCCGGAGGACATTGCCGCCGCCATTACGTTTCTCGCCTCTGCCGACGCGGGTTTCATTACCGGCCACGGCCTGCTGGTCGACGGCGGGGCGCTGCAGAGCCCGTGAGACTTCACCACCACACCGCGAGCAACCCGAGGAAACAGTCATGAGCAAGACGGGGATCATCATTTCCGGCACGGTAGATCTGCCGCCCGATCGCTTGGGCGATGCGCTGGAGGCGGCCCGGCCGCTGATCGAGGGCGCGCTCACCGAGGCCGGCTGCCAGGACTACGACTGGTGCCCGGACCCGCGCCACCCGGGCCGTATCCGGGTGTTCGAACGCTGGGTGGACGAAGCGTCCCTGGCGGCTCACTTCGAGTCGGAGTGGTATCTGCGGATGCGCGATACCCTCGGGTCCTTCGGAATTCTGGGGGCCGAAACGGCAAAGTACCGGGTCGATGTATCGGAACCGGTTTACGACGAGACCGGGACGCCGCGGGCGGACTTCTTCACCGCCGGCGGGCGCTGACCCATCCAGGAGTTGCCCATGACCGTGATGCGTCATCCGCTATCGGGCGCCCTTTACACGCTGCGCGACGATGGCCTGGTGGAAGTCGAGAACAATGGTCTCAAGGGCGTGTTCCGTTTCGACGGTCGCCATCAGGAGGGCGAGCTGCGCCAGGCGGACCCGCACATGCTGGTCTGGATCGCCGGCCCCCAGCTTCCGCCCGAGGCCAACGTGCGGCGCAACCGATAGCTCAATCGAAGATCTACAAGGAGGCATCATGGCAACCAGCCCAGCCGAATCGAGAGACCGCTCCGCCGGAATCAGCTATCAGGCGCTGATCGCCGACGACGTGGTGCCGCCGCCAGCGGTGCTGCAGCTCGAAAACCCCTACCGGGGAACGCTGGCTTCGGTGTCCGTGGACCGCTATCGCACGCGGGAGTGGCACGATCTGGAGATGCGCAAGCTCTGGCCCCGGGTGTGGCAGATGGCCTGCCGGGAGGAGGAGATACCCGAGGTCGGCGACTACGTCGTCTACGAGATCGGTCATTTCAGCATCCTCGTGGTGCGCACCAAGGACGGCATCCGGGCGCACCACAACGTCTGTCGCCACCGGGGCCGCAAGCTCTGCGACTACGACGGCAACAAGGCGAGCTTCATCTGTCCGTTCCACGGCTTCAGCTGGAATCTCGACGGCTCGCTGCGCAGCGTCACCTCCGACTGGGATTTTCCTCACGTCGACCAGGACGATTTCGACCTCACGCCCGTGCTGGCCGATACCTGGGGCGGCTGGGTCTTCGTCAACATGGACACCAGGGCGGCGCCGCTTTCGGAGTTTCTCGGTGATCTGCCTGATCACTTCGCGGTGTGGTCTCCCGAGGACCGCTACATCGAAGCCCACGTTGGCAAGGTGATGAAGTGCAACTGGAAGCTCTGTCAGGAAGCGTTCATGGAAGCGTTCCACGTCATCACCACGCATCCCCAGCTGCTGGCCGCAATCGGCGACGAGAACTCGCAGTACGACGCCTGGGGCAACTTCTCCCGGGCCATCACGCCGAACGGAACCCCGAGCCCGCACATTCGCTGGCAGCCGAACGAGCAGGAAAAGTTCGAGTCGGTGACCATGCGGGAGCTGGACGGGCCGCCGAGCCCCCAGGTGCCCGATGGCATGACGGCGCGAGCCATGCTGGCCGCGGGCGCCCGCCAGGGCATCCAGGAGATCGTCGGCAAGGACAAGGTTGTCTCCGACGCCGAGGTTTCCGACAGCATCTACTACACGCTGTTTCCGAACTTCCATCCCTGGGGCGGTTACAACCGCATCGTCTACCGGTTCCGTCCCTGGGGGGACCGCCACGACCGCTCGTTGATGGAGTGCTACTACCTGAGCCCCTTTGCCGGTGAGCGCCCGGATCCGGCACCGCTGCACCTGCTCGGCGAGGACGAGCCCTGGACCAACGCGCCGGAGCTCGGCGTGCTGGCAAAGGTGTTCACCCAGGACACCTTCAACCTTCCGAACGTGCAGCTCGGGCTGGAAGCCGCCCAGTACGACGAGGTGGTGTTCGCCCGCTACCAGGAAACCAAGCTGCGCCACTTCCACACGTTGCTGAGCGACTGGGTGGCCTGAGCAGAACGGGGGCGACGCTGGACGGCATGCTGCCGCCGCCCGGCCCGCGGTGCTGACTACGGGTTGCGACGGGAGACGCTGCGCACGTCCCGGTAGCTGCGGCGCAGCTCTTCCTTGAGCCAGTCCAGAACCATCTGCTCCGGAACCGGGGTCTCGTCCTCGAACAGCCGGGTAATGGCCATGCCTTCCAGCAGGTATTGGGTCATGAACGTGGTCCGTCCGAACGCCTCCGATTGTGCCAGGTCGGGAAAGACCTGCTCGGTGGCTTTGGCGAGCGCCCGGTTGTAGGCCTTCAGGGCCGGCTTCAGCACTCTGGCGAGCTCCCGATCGGTGCGGGAGGCGACCTTCAGCTCGTGAAACACCACGAACACCTTCGTGGTCAGCTGGTGCCAGTAGGCATCGATGCCTTCTTCGATCCGGGTGTGCTCGGCACCTTCCTGGGTTCGCAGCTCTTCCTGAGTAAACATGTCCAGACGCGCCTGGTTGATGTGCTCCACGGCGGCCTTGATCAGATCTGCCCGGGTCGGGAAGTGGTGCAGCATGGCGCCCCGGGACACCCCGGCCTCCCGGGCGATGCTCTCGGTGGTGGTGTTGAAGTACCCGAGGTCGTAGAAGCAGTCGAGGGCCGCGTCGAGAATCGACGTGCGGGTGCGCTCGCTCTTCGTCTGCTGCCAGGTTTTCTCGCCGGCATTCTGTTCTGGGGGCATCGATCGAGTCCGGCCTTCTGGGTTCTTCATGAGTCTATCACTCGTGCACTATGGCGGGGATCTCAGGACATCTGGTTGGTGAACGTCGCCAGGTCGAAGTAGTCGCGCCACGCGCTGATGCGACCGTCGGTTATCTCGAACGTCCCCATGACCGGTACGGACAGATGCCGCCCACCCGGCATGTCGAAGTCGTCGAGGCGCTCGGTCAGCACCTTGTTGCCGTTCTCGGCGATGCTGAGGATCTGCCAGTCGACGGCTTCCGGCTGCATGGCGAGTATGGCCTCCCGCGCGGCGGTCTTACCCTCCAGGCGCTGCATCGGGATGTTGTGGTAGACGACGTCGTCGCTCATCAGTTCGAACACGCGGTCCCAGTTCATCTGGTTCCAGGCGTCGACGAAGGCAATCACGATATCGCTGTTGCTCATGGGAAGTACCTCGGTGTTTGCGGAGAAAGTGAAGTCCTGGCGGTTAGGGCGGTGTCTTCCGGAACAGACTTCCGCCACCTCCGAGTTGCCGCATCCGGGCAAACACGGGCACAGGCGAGTGCCGGTTTTACGGTGGCGGAAGTCTGTTCCGGAA
>JBFISC010000250.1:0-3908 GCA_041608775.1 Pseudomonadales bacterium
GAGCGTGTGCGCAAACGTGAGCACGCAGGCGGTGAGAAACCCCCGCGCCGACAGCGGCACGACCACGCTGAAGAACGCGTCCCGGGGCGAAGCGCCCAGGGTCGCCGCCGCCTCTACCGGCGCCCGGCCAACGGCTTCGAACGCACTCTCGAGGGGCTGCACCATGAATGGCAGCGAGTAGAACACGGACGCAACCACCAGCCCGGCGAAGGAGAAGGTCAGCGTTTCTCCGGTGAGCTCGACCCAGAAGCCGCCGAGGGGCGCAGCCGGGCTCATCAGCAGCAGCAGGTAGAAACCCATCACGGTCGGCGGCAGCACCAGCGGCAACGCCGTGATCGCCTCGATGCCGGGCTTCATGAACGAACGGGTACCCGACAGCCACCAGGCCAGCGGGGTGCCCAGCAGCAGCAGCGTCAGCGTGGTCACCGCCGCCAGCTGCAGGCTGAGCCACACCGGTGCCAGATCAGGCATCATTCCACGCCGTAGCCGAAGCCCCGAATGACCGCACGGGTCTCCGGCCGGCGCAGATAGGCGAGCAGGTCCCGGGCCGCCGAGTTGTCTTCCGCCCGGGCGAGCAGCACCACGTCCTGGCGGATCGGTTCGTGGAGCGTCGGCGGCACGTCCCAGCGGCTTCCGCCGCCGCTCGCGCCGAGGACGGAGGAACGGGCGACGAATCCCAGCTCGGCGTTGCCGCTCGCGACCATGGCATAGGTCTGGCCGACGTTCTCGCCGAGCACGATGCGCTCGCTCAGCTCCTGGTAGAGGCCGAGGCGGTCCAGCACCTGCCGCGCCGCCGCACCGTACGGAGCCAGCTCGGGGTTGGCGAGAGCCAGCCGCCGGAACGCCCCGGCGCGAAGGGTGGCCACACCGTGGGCACCGATGGCGGAGGGATCCGCGCTCCACAGCGACAGATGGCCCAGGGCGTAGCTGAAGCGCGTGCCCGGCACCGCCAGCCCTTCCGCTTCGAGCCGCTCGGGACGCGCCTGATCCGCGGCCAGCAGCAGATCGAAGGGAGCGCCGTTGCTGATCTGAGCAAACAGCTGGCCGGTCGATCCGGTGGTGATCGTGATCGCATGCGGGCTGTCGCGCTCGAAGTCCGCTTCCACCCGCTCCATCACCTCGGCGAAGTTGGTGGCCACCGCCACCATCGCCACTTCCGCGGCGCCGCCCGCAGGCACCAGCCACCCGGCCAGCAGGATGGCGGGCAGGCTTCTCGAGGCACGCGGCCGCAGTCCTTCAGGTCGCACCAGTGCTCGTCTCCGTGGCGGATCTGCAGGTTACCGTCAAACCGCCGGGCCCGACAGCCGGGAGCGTCCGCACATTGTCCGGCGATACGGGCAGGCGAATTGCCCGCCGCGCCGGCCATGGCTATCCTCCGCGGTCGCTAGGGTTATGGAGTACCTATGAAGTCGTCTCTGCTGTCGCTGTTGCTGCTGTTACCCGCCCCGGTCATGGCGGCAGAGGCGCTGCCGATCCCGGACATCGACTTCGAGACCTTCACCCTCGGCAACGGGCTCACGCTTATCGTCCACGAGGATCGCAAGGCGCCCATCGTCGCGGTCAACGTCTGGTATCACGTGGGTGCGAAGAACGAGCAGCCCGGCAAGACCGGATTCGCGCACCTGTTCGAACACCTGATGTTCAACGGCTCGGAGCACTACAACGACGACTACTTCAAGCCGTTCGACAAGGTGGGCGCCACGGGAATCAACGGCACCACCAACTCGGACCGCACCAACTACTTCCAGAACGTCCCGAGGACCGCGCTCGACATGGCACTGTGGATGGAATCTGACCGGATGTGCTGCATGCGTCAGGCGGTGGACCAGGCGCGTCTCGACGAGCAGCGCGGGGTGGTGCAGAACGAGAAGCGCCAGCGCGAGAACCAGCCATACGGCAACGTGTTCAACATCATCATGGAGAACACCTACCCCGCCGGTCATCCCTACGACGGGACCGTGATCGGGTCCATGGACGATCTGAACGCGGCGTCGCTCGATGACGTGCACGGCTGGTTCGACACCTACTACGGCCCGAACAACGCCGTGCTCGTGGTCGCCGGCGACGTGGACGCCGACCACGTGCACGAGCGCGTGAAACACTACTTCGGCGCGATCCCGCCGGGCCCGCCCATCGAGCGCCACGAGACCTGGGTGGCGCCCCGGGACAGCGACCATCGGCAGGTGGTTCAGGACCGGGTGCCTCAGGCCCGGGTGTACAGGACCTGGAACGTGCCGGAGCTCGGCAGCAGCGCGTTCAACCACCTCGAGCTGTTTGCCGACGTGCTCGGCAACGGCAAGAACTCCCGACTCTACGAGGCCCTCGTGTACCGGCAGCAGATCGCCACCGACGTGCAGGTGTTCCCCTTCGGCCGTCAGCTCGGCAGCCTGATCATCGCGGTGGCGACCGCGAAACCGGGTGAGTCGCTGGCCGAGGTGGAGGCCGCCATGGATGCGGAGCTGCAGCGCTTGCTGAAGGACGGTATCCGGCCCGCGGAGCTGAAGCGCGCGCAGACCCGGCGCCTCGCAGAGTTCATTCGCGGCGTGGAGCGTATCGGCGGCTTTGGCGGCAAGTCCGACGTGCTGGCGGAAAGCCAGGTGTACTTCGGCAGCCCGGACGCTTACGCGCAGCGTCTCCAGACCATTCGCGACGCCACGCCAAAAGCGGTGCTCGCCGCTGGACGCGAATGGCTGAGCCGTCCGGCCCACACGCTGGAGGTGCACCCGTTCCCCGAGCTCGCGGCGGCCCCGGACTCGGTAGATCGCAGCGCCATTCCCTTTCCCGAGAGCCAGCCCGAAGTGGGATTCCCGACCTTCGAGCGCGCCACACTGAACAACGGCCTCGAGCTGATCGTTGCCAACTGGCCATCGATTCCAGCCGTGGACCTGTCCCTGGTGCTGGACGCCGGCTACGCGGCCGACTCCGGCGCGAAGGGCTCCCGGCTCGGCACGGCCAACCTCGCCATGACCATGCTCGATGAGGGTACCCAGGATCTGAACGCGCTGGAGATCGAGGCGGAGCTCGACCGGCTCGGCGCGTCCATGACCCTCGGCGCCACGCTGGATACCGCGTTCGCCAATGTCTCGGCGCTGAAGGCCAACCTGGTGGAAACGCTGGATCTCTACGCGGACGTGGTGCTGCAGCCGGCGTTTCCGGCCGACGAGCTGGAACGCCTCCGACAGCAGGTGCTGGCGGGCATTCAACAGGAAATGAACCAGCCTCAGAGCATGGCGCTGCGGCTGTTTCCGCGGCTCATCTACGGTGAGGGGCACGCCTATGCCATCCCGTTCACCGGCACCGGTACCCTCGAGTCGGTGCGGGCCATCTCCCGCGACGACCTGCTGAGCTACCACCGCAACTGGTTCAAGCCGAACAACGCGACCCTCATCGTCACCGGCGACATCACCATGGCAGAAGCCAGGCCGCTGATCGAACGCCGGTTCGGTCGCTGGGCCGCCGGCGACACGCCGGACAAGCCCATCGGGCCGGTGACGCCGCCGGAACGCTCCACCGTCCACGTCGTCGACCGCCCCGGTTCCGCGCAGTCGATGATCATCGCCGGCCACGTCGTCCCGCCCTACGACGACCCGCAGCGGCTGGCCTTGGAGGCGGCGAACGACGTGCTCGGCGGGAGCTTCTCGGCGCGGATCAACATGAACCTGCGGGAGGACAAGCAGTGGTCCTACGGCGCCCGCAGCATCATCGCCGATGCCCGCGGGCCTCAGCCGTTCTTCATGTTCGCGCCGGTGCAGACGGATCGCACCGCAGACGCCATGGCCGAGCTGCACGGCGAGCTGGCAGCGCTGACGGGCTCACAGCCGCCGACGCCGGAGGAGATCGCCAAGGTGAAGGATCAGAACACCCTGACCCTGCCCGGTCGCTGGGAGACCCACGGCGCCATTCTCGCC
>JBFISC010000251.1:0-3842 GCA_041608775.1 Pseudomonadales bacterium
TGAACGTGGTGCCCTTGACCACCGATACGAGGTACGGCGTTTCAACCTGGAAATGCTCGACCGCCTGGCGATCGACGGAAAAGAGCGATGCGCCTGCCTTCTGGAAGATGCGCTGCATGAGGCTTCCGCCCCGGGATTCCGGCGCGGCGACGCGCATCACCGTGTTCGGTGCTACGGAAACCTCGCTGTCGGGGAGGCGGAACGTTGCCGTATCAGAGGGGCCGGTCTCGATCTCGATGGGCAGCGTGTACTCGGCGCCCTGCCTTGGCAGGCTCACGGTGCGGGCGCCGCTGGCGCCAACCTCGTAGATGGTCGGGTTCCCGGCCAGACGCTCCAGTACGGCGACGGCCGCTTGCGCGGAAGACCCGAACGCCGTCAGCAGAAGCAGCGTCAGCAGCGGCATGGCGAGACGATGGGATTTCATGGCGAGCTCCGGCCTGGGGCCTTTGAACATGCGTCGATGGTGGCGTAAGGGGTTTCCGCAGGGTGTGACCTGGGTCACACGTCGGATGCCAAGCGCGTGTATCAGTGCAAGTGAAATGTGTTGCTTGCGTAATCTGCGAATCAGTCCCGGTCTGCTTCCGGGCGGGCGCGCCATGCTTGCCTGGTCAAGGACTACTGGGCATTGCGCGAAATGCAGGTACGGACGTTCTCTGGGCGTTCCCGTCGTCACCGACTCGCGGTCGGGGCGGCGTGTCTGGTCATGGCACTTCTGGCCCCGCGTGCGGGCGCGGCACCCTTCGCCGCTCTGATGTTCGAAGACGGGTCCAGCTTCACACCGGAAGAGCTCCTCGCGGTCTACCAGCCTGCTCTGGGCGGGCCGCTCGATGCGGCGCTGGCCGGGCGGGTGGCCGAGCAGCTGACGGCCTACTACCAGGCGCGAGGGTTCTTCCCGCCGGCGCCCCGGCCGCTGCGCGTTCATGACGACGCCGGGATCCTGGTGATGGAGATGCGCGAGGCGCGAGTCTCCCGCGTCCAGCTCAATGGACGTGAGCACGTCGACGACCCGCAGTTCTGGTCTCTGGTCGCGGAGCTGCGGGCGCTGCGGCCGCTCGGGCGCGCGGGCTTCGAGGCATGGTTGCGGCGCGCTCAGGGTCTCGGGGTCGCGGTTCGCGGCTCCCTCGCCCGCGACAGCGTCGAGCCCCACGAGTACGTAGCCAGCCTGCGCGTCGAGCCCCGCCGCTGGGGAGGCCTGGTTCATCTGGACAACCGTGGCCCCGCCCAGCTCGGCCGGGAGATCGCCCAGCTGTCACTCAACTACCGCTTCGACCGGGAAGCGCTGGGTCAGTACCGGCTCGACCTGGCTGCTGCCGTCGACGACGAGCGGTTGCGCTACGTCGGCGTCTCCGGCGCCCACCGGGTCGCGGCGCGCGGTGATCGGCTGCGCTGGCGCTACTCGCGCTCGGAGTCCACGCTGCCGGTGGTCGGTAGCAGCCGCAGCGTCGACTACGACCGGGAGCGGGCAGAGCTGAACTACGCGGTCCCGCTCGCGCGCGAGACCCGACGGCGCGCGGACCTCAGCCTGGGGCTGCGGAGCTACGACCTCGATCAAGACCTGGACGACGGCCGTCCCCTGCGCCGGGACCGGATTCGCACCGTGCAGGTGGGTTACGACATCGTCGTCGCCACCGAGGCCGGTGCCCGTAACTCCCTCAACCTGCTGCTGAGCCGCGGCATCGACGGCCTCGGCGCATCGCTCTGGCCCGAAGGCGCAGACGGCGACTACACCGCCTGGAACGCGGACCTTGGCTACCGTCGGCCGCTCGGCGGGGCCTGGCAGCTCCAGGCCGATGTGAGCGCGCAGGTGAGCGACGACCGGCTGCCCGCGTCCGAACGTTTCTTCATCGGCGGTCGTGATCTGGGCGGCGCCTTCGATCCTGCAACCTTGAGCGGCGATCAGGGTCTCGGGGCGCGCATCGGCTTGGAACGGCGCCTCGACCTTCAGTTCTTAGAGCGCCCGTTGACCGCGTTCGGCTATTACGATCATGGCTGGGTCTGGTCCAACGACGATACCCGGCCAAGGGACGATGCAGGTTCCGCCGGCCTGGGCGTGCGCGGTCGCATGGGCGGCCTGTCCTGGACGCTTGAGCTGGGTGTTCCGTTGCGATCACCGGAAACGCCCACGTTGCTGGAAGACGACGCCCGGGTGTTCTTCTCTCTGTCTCAGCGCTTCTAGGCCCCTCGGACAAGCGGTCGTCTCAAGCCGACAGGCCGCCGTCGATCACCAGCTCCGTCCCGGTGATGTAGGCGGACTCGTCGCTGGCCAGAAACAGCACGCCGTTGGCGATGTCCCGCGGTTTGCCGAGCACGCCCGTCGGCACCGAAAGCTGAGCCATGGCCTCCATGTCGAGCTCGTTGGCCCCGGGCTCGATGACGTCCGGGCTGACCTTGGTCCAGATGGGGGTGTCGATGACGCCCGGGTGGACGGAGTTCACCCGCACGTTCCAGCGCTCGCGGGCGCTCTCCAGCGCGACGCCCTTGGTGAGCAGCCGCACGCCGCCTTTGGTCGCGTTGTAGGCGGCCAGGTTGGGGCTGCCCTTCAGCCCCGCCACCGACGACATGTTGATGATCGAGCCGCCTCCGCCTTCCCGCATCAGCGGAATGCCGTGCTTGATGCCGAGGAACACACCGTCCAGGTTGATGGCCTGCTGGCGCTGCCAGTCGGCCAGGGACAGCTCGAGGATGCTGCCGCCGACGCCGATCCCGGCATTGTTCACCAGCACGTCGTGGCGACCGGGGCGGTCGCGAACGGCGCCGATCACATCGCTCCAGGCCGCTTCGGAAGTGACGTCGTGGTGCAGGTACTCGGCGCGACCGCCTGCGGCGGAGATCTCCGCCACCACCGCCTCGCCGAGGTCGTCCTGGATGTCGGTGATCACCACCACGGCCCCTTCCTCGGCCAGCCGCTGGGCGCAGCCGCGGCCGATCCCGGAAGCACCGCCGGTGATGAGCGCCACCTTGTTCTGGACCCGTCCTGTCATGTCATTCCCCCGCCCGCGGCCGCGTTACCCGCCAGCCGATGATGATGAAGATGATAGCGATGACCAGCCAGCCGGCGCCGATCAGAACCACCACGTTGCCCACGGCGCGGCTGTAGCTGGCGACGTCCAGCCGCCCGGTCTTCCAGAACACCCACTCACCGCCGAGCTCGCTGGCCAGGTCCGGGTTGCCGCTGATCAGCAGGATGATGCCGTCGCCGCTGGCGGGATCGAAGCGCACCGAGGTACTGATGGCGGGGCGGTTGCCGCCGTCGTGGCCGATGATGTGGCCGCCGGCGTCGTTCGGCGCGTACAGCATGTGTCCCAGCCCCCAGATCTCGGTGCCCATCATCGTGGCGTGGGGGGCGCGCATGCGATCCAGGGTGTCGGGGCGCAGCACGCCCCGCCCGCGCGGCTCGCCGGCGGGTCCCGGAAGCTGCGCCTGCACGAAGCGGGTGAGATCGGCGGCGGTGCCGTACAGGCCGGCGGCCGATGGCGCCGAGAAGCGGTAGTGGGGCGCCGGCATGCCGTCGACATCGTAGGAGGTTGCCAGATCGAGGGCGTCTTGCGGGTCGAGCTCGAAGGTCGAACGGATCATGGCGAGGGGCGTCAGCACCTGACGCTGCAGGTAGTCGGCGAAGCGCTCGCCCGTGACTTCCTCGATGAGGAGCTGCAGCAACGCGTAGCCGCCGCCGGAGTAGAGCCACTGCGCGCCGGGCTCGCTGCCGACGCGAACGCGGCCGTCGGCGCCGGGCATGGCGTCCGCCGCACGGGTCAGGGATTGCTCCAGCGACTGGACCGGCTCGCCGGGCGCAAAGCCGTCGTAGCCGAGCCCGTCCGTGAGCCCGGCGGTGTGACTGAGAA
>JBFISC010000252.1:0-3838 GCA_041608775.1 Pseudomonadales bacterium
CCAGCGCGTCGGTCGCCACGTCCTGCAGCGAGGCGAAGCAGTTGTGGAAAAACAGTACCCAGGCCAGGTAGATGAGCGTCGCTTCACTCGCGAGCGCACCGCTGCTCCACGCCGCAAACAGGGTGAACGACATCCCGAGCTGGGCGATGACGATCCACGGACGGCGAATGCCGAGGCTCGGCATGCGTACCGAATCGATGAGGGGCGCCCAGAAGAACTTGAACGTCCAGGGCAGAATCGCCATGGCGGTGATGGTAGCGGTCCGGCTCTTGTCGTGACCGGCTTCGCTCAGGGTCGCCAGCAGCGCGATGGTGGCGAAACCCCACGGCAGACCCTGACAGAAATAGAGCAGACACAGCAGCGTCGCCCGGTAGCGGCGATTGACGCTCAGACAGAGGGACCGCATCAGTCGGCGGTCACCTTGGTCTCACCACACCGCCGGCAGCGGCGAATCGTGACCAGCTTCCCCTGCTTCACGTCGAACTGCTTGTTCTGGTCGATCACCCACTTGTGGAAACCGCTGCCGCACATGGTGCGGCGGCGGGCGCGCTCCTTGTTAGAGGGCTTGCGGAAGGGAACGACTTTGCTCATGCGTACGAATGATGCGCCGCCGCGAAGACGAGTCAACTGTCATCAGCGCCCCCGGTAATCGCCAACATGTCCGGCAGCTCGTCCCGTGCAGGAGGTGCGTGCAGCAGGCGCGCGCAGCAACGCATGCAACAGCAGCAGGCCCGCACGGGTCGATCAGTCCGTTCTCGCCTGCTAATCCGGGGCCAGGAACCCGGGCGCCACGACGTTTCTGCGGCTGTTACCATCGATGTAGCCCGAGTCAGCGGGGTGCTGATCGGCCTTCTGGGCGCGGACGACGACCGCATACCGCGGCTGCTGGCCCTGGAATCAAAGCCATCGAACGAGAAAGCCCCATGAAAGTGCTGTCAGCCGTCACCGCGCTGGCCTGGAGCGCCCTGGTCACCGCTGCCTGGACGCCGCCCTCGGATCCTTCCGGCCTGCCGCCGGAGTGGACCGCACCCACCGAGCCGTTCCGCATCTTCGACGACGTCTACTGGGTGGGTACGGAAGGCCTCGCCGCCTACCTGTTCGTCACGGACGACGGTCTGATTCTGCTCGACGTCGGCATGCCGGAGAACGCTGAACCCGTGATGGCGAGCATCCGCGCCCTCGGCTTCCGGGTGGAGGACGTGCGCTACCTGCTGAACAGCCATGCTCACTTCGACCATTGCGGCGGGCTGGCCGCGCTCAATGCCGCGAGCGGCGCCACGCTGGTGGCGAGCGCCGGGGACCGGGAGGCCCTGGAGCAGGGCATCTATCCCGGCTGGGAAAGCCGCGCGGACCTGAACTTTCCGCCGGTGAAGGTCGACCGGGTGGTCGGCGACGGCGATACCGTCACCCTCGGCAACGTGACCCTGACCGCCCTCCTTACGCCGGGTCATTCCCCCGGCGCCACCAGCTGGGCCTTCACCGCCCGCGATGGCGGCACCGCCTACCGCGCTCTGATCTTCGGGTCCGCATCGGTCGCCCTCAACCGGCTCGCCCCGAACCCTCAGTATCCGGGCATCGTCGAGGACTATCGCCGAACCTTCGCCCGCATGAAGACCCTCACCGTGGACGCATACCTGGCACCCCATCCCGAGCAGTTCGGCCTGGCGGGCAAGCTCGCCCGTTCGGGCCAGGCATCGGACAACCCGTTCGTCGACCCGTCAGAGAAGGACCGGCGCATGGCAGAGTTCGAACGGGCATTCGAGGAAGCCCTCGCAGCCCAGCAGCAGGCCCAGTCCGAGTCACCGGCTCCCCAGCCCCTGAAGACGGGGTGACAGGCTGCCCCTGCGGGCGCACACTCCCCGCAGGGATGGCGTGCCGGAGGAACCTCTGACCATCGGCGCGGACTAATCCCTTACCCTCTCAGGGAGGAGGCTGCTGCGATGACCCGTAGACGAGCTCGCCCTGGTGCGCACCTGCCGCAGTCGGCCCCCTTCGAGCCGAAATCCCCGATATCTGTACTCCCCACCAGGCCCCTCGAACGAGGAAGGATGGTTTCTTATGGCCCACGCAAACACTTTTGACGACATCCGTCTGTCCTCGAGTGACATCGAGATCCGCAAGATCACGACCGCCGATCTGAAGTTCGCACTCAAGGCCGGCTATGCCGACTTCAGCGCCCGCCCGACCTTCGGCGTGTTCCTGATCCTGATCTACCCGCTCTCCGCACTGCTGTTCACGCTGTTTCTGCTGGGCGGCGATCTGCCGTACCTGGCGTTCCCGGTGGTCGCCGGGTTCACCCTGCTCGGCCCGGTGGTCTCGCTGGCGCTGTTCGAGCTGAGCCGGCGCCGCGAGGCCGGCCTAGACCTGACCTGGCGCGGCGCCTTCGAGTTCGTCCATTACCCGACCTTTGCCGGAATGCTGACGCTGTCGCTGGTGATGGCCGTGCTTTACGTCGGCTGGCTGTTCATGGCCGAGTTCCTGTACTTCGGCCTGTTCGGGGCGAACCCGCCGGCCTCGCTGGCCGAGTTCGGGGAGCGCCTGATCGGCACTCGGCCCGGCATCGCGCTCATGCTCTACGGCAACGCGCTCGGGCTGATCTTCGCGTTCGTGGCCCTGGCGATCTCGGTGGCGGCCTTTCCGCTGCTGCTCGACAAGCCGGTGAGTGTTCTCACCGCGGTGGGCACTTCGATCCGGGCCGTTGCCTCGAACCTGTACGTGATGCTGCTGTGGGGCCTGATCGTCGCGGTGCTGCTCACCGCCGGGGCTGCGGTGCTGCTGGTAGGACTGGCCGCGGTGCTGCCGATTCTCGGCCACGCCACCTGGCACCTTTACCGGCGCCTGATCGTGGCGTGAACCCGGTCGCCGCCCGCTGCGTCTACTTCCGGGCCTGCCAGTCGTCGAGCACCCGGCGGGCGGCTGCGGTATCCGATGGTGGCTCCCCCACGGGAGCCGCCAGCTCCACCACGTAGCCGTTCGGGTCGCGGAAGTAGATGGAATGGCAGAAGCCGTGGTCGGACACGCCGCGGGTCTCGATCCCGGCAGCCTTGCCCTTCTCGAACATACGCTTCAGCTCGTCGGCATCCACGGCGAGGGCGATGTGCAGGTCGAAGTCGCGCTGCTGCTTGAACTCGAACGGCTCCTCCGGCGCCTCGAAGAACGCGAGGCACGAGCCGTCGGCCATCGCGAAGAAGGTGTGCAGCACTCTGGCCTGGCGGCCGGACTTGGTGACGCCGATGGGTAGCGCCTCCACCAGCGGCAGGCCGAGGAAGTCCTCGTAGAAGCGCCGGGTCTCCTCGGAGTCCCGGCAGCGGTAGGCGCTGTGATGAAGGCCCTTGATCGCGACCGCGGTAGCGGTGTTGCCCGTCTCGCTCATGCGTTCCTCCTCGGTGATGCCGGCCGGTGGCCCCAGCTGCTGCCGGAGTCGTAGCGCGCCACGGTCCAGGTGGCATCGTCCACGGTGCGCGCGCCGGTGCCGAACTCTACGTCGAAGCCGGACGGCGTGCGCGCGTAGAAGCTCACCATGTGGTCGTTGGTGTGGCGCCCGAGCCCCAGCGACAAAGGCAGCTCCCGTTCCTGGATCAGGTCCAGGGTGGAGCCCACATCGTCCAGCGCCGGCACCTGCAGCATCACGTGGTTGAGCTTCTTCGGCGCCCCGGGCACCGGCGCCAGCGCCAGCGTGTGGTGCCGCGGGTTGCAGTGCAGGAAAGTGAGCTCCAGCGTCCGCGGCGGCTTGCCCATGGTGATGTAGTCGGAGACCCGGAAGCCCAGCCCGTCGACGTAGAAACGCGTCGACGCGGCCGCATCGTTCACCATCAGCACGATGTGGCCGAGCCCGCCG
>JBFISC010000253.1:0-3817 GCA_041608775.1 Pseudomonadales bacterium
CCATCGAGCACGAGATCGACAAGCAGCTGAATATGTCCGCCCAGCAGGCGGTCGCCGAGATGGGCGTCGCCGGCTACAACGCCCAGTGCCGCTCCATCGTCCAGCGCTACGTCTCCGAGTGGCGGAATACCATCACCCGGCTGGGCCGCTGGGTGGACTTCGACAACGACTACAAGACCATGGACCCGTCGTTCATGGAGTCCGTGTGGTGGGTGGTAAAGCAGCTCTGGGACCGAGGGCTCATATACCAGGGTGTGCGCATCATGCCGCTGTCCACGGCCCTCGGCACGCCGCTGTCGAATTTCGAAGCGAACATGAACTACATGGACGTCCAGGATCCGTCGGTGACGGTGCTGTTCGAGCTGGAGGACGAGAACGCGAGCCTCGCCGCCTGGACCACCACCCCGTGGACGTTGCCCTCCAACCTGGCGGTATGCGTCGGCCCGGATCTGGACTACGTGAAGGTGCGGGATCCGAAGACCGGCCGTTACATCTACCTCGCGGAGGAACGCCTCGCCGCCTACGGCGACTTCCAGGTGGAAGCGCGGCTGAAGGGCCGCGATCTGGTCGGGCGGCGCTACAAGCCGTTGTTTCCCTACTTCGCCGATCAGGCGGAGCTCGGCGCGTTTCAGGTGGTGATGGACGACTATGTGACCACCGACAGCGGCACCGGCCTGGTGCACCAGGCCCCGGCTTTCGGTGAGGACGACTACCGGGTCCTGAAAGCAGCCGGGATCGACGCGTTCGCCTGTCCGGTGACCATGAACGGCGCCTTCACGGACGAGGTGACGGATTTCGCCGGGCAGTACGTAAAGGATGCGGACAAGCACATCGTCCGCTACCTGAAGGATGCCGGGGCGCTGTTCCGCCAGGACGTAATCCAGCACAGCTACCCGTTCTGCTACCGCTCCGACACGCCGCTGATCTATCGGGCGATCCCGTCCTGGTACGTGGCGGTGACGCAGATCGTCGACAAGCTGCTCAACGCGAACCAGCAGATCCGCTGGGTACCGGAGCACATCAAGGAGGGGCGGTTCGGTAACTGGCTGGCTGGTGCGATCGATTGGTCCATCTCGCGCAACCGGGTGTGGGGCACGCCCATTCCCATCTGGATCAACGACGTCAGCGGAAACCGGATCTGTGTCGGCTCCATCGACGAGCTGGAGCGGCTCTCGGGGGTACGGGTGGAGGATCTGCACCGGGAGCACGTGGACCCGCTGACATTCCAGCTGCCCGGCGAGGACGGGACCTACCGTCGCGTCGAAGAGGTTCTGGACTGCTGGTTCGAGTCCGGCTCCATGCCCTATGCCCAGCTTCATTACCCGTTCGAGAATCAGGAGGTGTTCAAGGCCGGCTTCCCGGCGGAGTTCATCGCCGAAGGGCTCGACCAGACCCGCGGCTGGTTCTACACCCTCACCGTGCTGGCTGCTGCCCTGTTCGAGAAGCCGGCGTTCCGCAACGTGATCGTCAACGGCAGGGTTCTCGCGGAGGATGGCCGCAAGATGTCGAAGCGGCTGAGGAACTACACGCCGCCGGACGAGCTGATGGAGACCTATGGCGCGGACGCGCTGCGCCTGTATCTGATCAATTCCGGCCTGGTGCGTGGTGAGGAGCAGCGGTTCGCCGACTCCGGGGTGCGCGACATGACCCGGCGTGCGCTGCTGCCCTGGTACAACGCGTTCTCGTTCCTGCGCACGTACGCGGAGATCGACCAGTGGTCGCCTGACAAGGGCCAGCACGTGGGCGACAACGTGCTGGATCAGTGGATCCTGTCGCGGCTGCAGACGTTGAAGGCACGGGTCGCCAGGGAGATGGAGGCCTACCGGCTGTACAACGTCGTGCCGCAGCTGTTCGACTTCATCGAAGACCTGACCAACTGGTACATCCGGCTGAATCGTGCGCGCTACTGGGGCGAGGACATCACGGCGGACAAGATCGCCGCGTTCAGCACCCTGCACACCGCGCTCCACGAGCTGTGCCAGGTGATGGCGCCGTTCGCGCCGTTTCTCGCCGAGCACGTGTATCGTGAGCTCGGCGCGCTCGGCGGCGGCAGCGCCACGCCCGCCTCGGTGCATCTGTGTGACTATCCCGAAGCCGAGTCGCAATGGGTGCGCCCGGAGCTGGAAGCGGCGGTGGCAAGAATGCAGCAGGTGGTTCTGCTGGGTCGGCAGAAGCGCGAGGAGGTCAAGATCGGGCTGCGCACACCGCTGCGGTCGATCACCATCGTGCACCGGGATGCCACGATCCTGGCGGAGCTGGAGCGGCTCGAAGACTACGTGCGCGCCGAGCTGAACGTGCTGACGGTGCGCTACGACACCGACGAGAGTGCGCACATCGAGGTGGTGGCGAAGCCGAACTTCCCGCTGCTCGGCAAGCGTCTGGGTAAGCGCATGAAGGCGTTCAACCAGGCCATCCGCGGGCTCAGCGCCGAGCAGATCGAGCAGCTCGGCCGTGAGGGTACGGTCACCATCGAGGGTGAGACGTTCGACACTCAGGAAATCGAGGTGCTGCAGCAGGCCCGCCCGGGAACCAACACCGTGTCCAACGGGCACATCGCCGTTGACCTGGATACCGAGCTGTCCGACGAGCTGGTCCGGGGGGGATATGCCCGTGAGATCGTCAACCGCATCCAGCGCCACCGCAAGGATCTCGGCCTCAACGTGGCGGATCGGATCGATGTGCGCTTCGCCGGCGACCCGACGGTGGTCAAGGCGGCAAAGGAGCATCGCGAGTACATCGCCAGCGAGACCCTGGCGGTGACGTTCTCGCCGGAGGACGGTGTCGATGGCGCGGTGGAGGTGAGCATCGACGATCGGCCGTTCCGCTTCTCCGTCACGCCGGTCCGGGCGCAGGCAGGATCATGAGTTCCTCCGCCGCCACGCCGCGGCCTCGCTCCGGCTACCATCACGGCGATCTGCGCGAAGCCTTGCTCGCCGCCGCCGACGAGCTGCTCGACGAGGAAGGTCTGCAGGCCCTTACCCTGCGCGCCTGTGCGCGCCGGGCTGGCGTCTCGCATGCGGCGCCGAAACACCATTTCGCGGATCTGTCGGAGCTGCTCTCGGTGGTTGCCGCGCGCAGCTTCGACCGGCTCACCGAGCGCCTGGAGCAGGCGCGGGAAAGAGTCGGCGACGATCCGGACCAGCGCTTCACGGCCGCGGCGCAGACTTATGTGGCCTACGCCCGCGAGCATCCCGCGCACTTCCGGCTGATGTTCCGGTCCGACTCCCTGAAGACTTGTAACGAGACGCTGAACGCAGCGTCGGCGCGGACGTATGCGGAGCTGACCGACATCATCACGCTGCAGCGCGGCGAGCCCGACGTGGCCCCGGAGCAGCTGCGTGAGCGGATTCTCGAGGGCGGCCTGATGGAGGACCTGCTGATCGGCTGGAGCTACGTGCACGGCTACACCCAGCTGCTGCTCGAAGGCCAGCTCGCGGTGTTTGCTCAGGACGAGGACATCGATGCGTTCCTCGAACGCACCATTGCGGCGACGGGGAAGCGTCTCAGTCGGATGCTGCAGGAACGGCCACCGGGGTCGGAGGAAGGTGGCCGGCGCCGGGATGGCTGAGATCTACGAGGCCCGAAAACGAGTCGGCCGAGCTTTCGCTCGGCCGCCCCTCAGAAAGGGCGCGACGTCTGCAACTCCCTTTCCTCCCCGCAACGATATGAACAGAGCCCCGGAACGCTGTCAATCGTGCACTGCGCAATGACCGGCGACGACGGAACAGTGGAGGCTGATCGTGACGGACCATGAGTTCCAACCGCCGCGGGACGACAGCCGCCTGCCCCATGCAGGTACCTACACGCGCACGCTGCC
>JBFISC010000254.1:0-3805 GCA_041608775.1 Pseudomonadales bacterium
CCGAACGCCGGCAGGATCATGATGTAGACCTCGGGATGCCCGAAGAACCAGAAGATGTGCTGGAACATCACCGGGTCACCGCCGCCGGCAGCATTGAAGAAGCTCGTGCCGAAGTGGATGTCGAACAGCATCATGGTGACCACGCCCGCCAGCACCGGCATGACCGCCAGCAGCAGGTAGGCAGTGATCAGCCATGACCAGACGAACAGCGGCATGCGCATCAGCGTCATCCCCGGAGCGCGCATGTTCAGGATGGTCGCGATGATGTTGATGGCGCCCATGATCGATGACGCACCCGCCAGGTGGATGGCGAAGATGAAAAAGGTCACCGAGTCCGGCGCGTAGGTCGTCGACAGCGGCGCGTAGAAGGTCCAGCCGAAGTTCGGCCCACCGCCTTCCATGAACAGCGTGCAGAGCAGCATCCCGAAGGCGAACGGCAGGATCCAGAAAGACAGGTTGTTCATGCGCGGCAGCGCCATGTCCGGCGCGCCCACCATCATGGGAATCAGCCAGTTCGCCAGCCCCACGAAGGCGGGCATGATGGCTCCGAACACCATGATCAGGCCGTGGTTGGTGGTCATCTGGTTGAAAAACTCGGGCTCGACGAACTGCAGCCCCGGCTGGAACAGCTCGGTGCGGATGACCAGAGCCAGAACGCCCCCGATGAGGAACATCAGAAAGCTGAACCACAGGTACAGCGTGCCGATATCCTTGTGATTCGTAGTAACCACCCACCGCCAGAGGCCCTTGGCCGGGCCATGGTCGTGGTGGTCGTCATCGTGATGGGCAACTACGACTTCGCTCATGAGACGGTTCCTGTTCCTTTCCTGACTGCTGCTGACTGCCTGCCGACGATGCGCTGCGTCTACCTGGCCGCATCCTTCTGCGCCACCACGTCCGCGGGCTGCGTGATGTCACCGGCGTTGTTTCCCCAGGCGTGCCGCTCGTAGTGGGTCACCGCCGCGATCTGCGCTGCGTCGAGCTGGTTGCCGAACGCCTGCATCGCGGTGCCGGGCACGCCGCGCAGGATCATGTCGATGTGCGCTTCCTTGGGACCCGTGACCACCGCGCTGCCGATGAGGGACGGAAACACCGGCGGCACACCCTGGCCGTTGGGCTGATGGCAGGACGCGCAGAACGTGCCGTAGACCTGCTCGCCGGTGGCCATGAGCTCATCGGCCGTGAACGTCTTCGACAGCGCCAGCTTCCGCTCTTCCTCCGCCGCGAGCTGCTCCGCGTACCACAGGTCGTACTCTGCCTCTGGCATCACTTCGACCACGATGGGCATGAAGCCGTGATCCTTGCCGCAGAGCTCGGTGCACTGGCCGCGGTAGATGCCGGGTTCGCTCACCACCGTCCAGAGCTCGTTGAGCATGCCAGGAATGGCGTCACGCTTTATGCCGAATTCCGGCACCCACCAGGCGTGGATCACGTCTTCCGCGGTCAGCAGGAAGCGGACTTTGCGATTCGCCGGGATCCGCAGCGGGTTGTCCACCTCGAGAAGGTAGTTTTCGTCCTTCACCGACTGGTTCCGGATCTCTTCCCGCGGCGTGGACAGGTTGCTGAAGAAGCCGAACCGGCTGTTGAGATCGTCATCCAGGTATTTGTACTGCCAGCGCCACTGGTAACCCCGGACCTCGACGGTCATGTCCTCCCCACCGGTGTCGTACATGTCGATCAGCGTGGTCGTGGCAGGCCAGGCCATGCCAATCAGGATGATCACGGGCACCATGGTCCAGAGGACCTCCAGGCGGGTGCTCTCGTGAAACTTGGCCGGCTCGTGACCCCGCGACTTGCGGTGGTAGTACAGCGACCAGAAGATGGCCGAGAACACGACCACGCCGATCGCCACACAGATCCAGAAGATCAGCATGTGCAGTTCGTAGACCGACTGACTGGTCTCCGTGACCCCGCGGGGCATGTTCAGCTCGTCGGCCGACGTTCCCGCGCTGCAGAGCAACGCCAGCACGCCTGCTGACCACGCGGACCCCGTCAAACAGAAATTCTTCACCGCAGCACCTTGCTCGTCATTGCTCTGGAAACCGTGACGGCTTGTTCGTCACTCGCGCTTTTCATCTTCTTTTCTTCTTCCACCGCTGTTCCGGCCGCGAACACAACGGCCCGCGCAGGCGGGCCGTCTTTCACGTTCGAGGGACACGTGCGGACGCCTGCACAGGCTAAGGGGCTCTATGCAAAAACAAAATATTCTTTTGTTTGAACCCTGAGAGTTGAGCGGCCGAATGCCGGCTCAGATCAGAACCGCGAAGTATATCAGCGCTCGACGATAAGACAACCAAATCGGACGAAAGCTCCGCGAATTCAAAGCCTTAATCCGGCCGCGCAGCCGGCGTTGGCGAGCACCCGGCGGGCGCCAGAGCTCAGTCGTTCTCGGACCGCGGATCGACGATGCGCACCGACGTCGCGGGAACGTCCCGACGCTGCCCGCGGGTTACCCGGGTCGGGAGCTCCTGAGTCGCGCCGTTTACCATGGTGTCCGTGTGACCGCAGCTCACGCAGCGGCGGCGGCGCGCGCCGTCGAGCTCCTCGAGCACGATGCGGTCCACTTCCCGGCATTCGGGGCAGATGGCTCCGGCAATGAATTTGCGGGTGGCGATGGCTGCGGCTCCTCGATGACGGACGGCCCGGATTTCAGACGTCGCCGCGGCGCAGCAGTTCCAGAACCGGCGCGGTCGCCGGGGCCACCCCACGCCACAGCTCGAACGCGAGCGCCGCCTGCTCCACCAGCATGCCCAGGCCATCCACCGCGGCGCGCGCGCCATGGGCCTGAGCCCAGCGGCAGAACGCCGTGACCGTTCCGCGGCGAGCGTAAATCATGTCGTAGCAGAAGGCATCCTCGACCACGCCCGGATCGACGCCGACCACGGCGTCGTCGCCAAGACCGGCCGAGGTAGCGTTCACGACCAGGTCAAAGCGTCCGCCGATGCCGTCGAGCCCAGTCCCCGAGACCCGCCCGGCCCGAACCGCGGGCGCTGTCGCCGCGAGGGCCTCAGCCCGGGCGGCCGTGCGGTTGCCGATCACCAGCCCCTCGACGCCCGCCGCAAGCAGCGGGCCCACCGCCCCCCGGGCCGCGCCGCCGGCGCCAAGCAGCAGCACCCGAGCCCCGTCCAGGCCGACCCCGCAGTTGCCCACCAGATCCCTCACCAGGCCAGCGCCATCGGTGTTGTAGCCGCGGAAGCCGCCTTGCAGCCGGACGATGGTGTTCACGGCCCCGGCGGCCGCCGCCGGCGGATCGAGCTCCGACACCCAGGCGGCGGCCTGTTCCTTGAACGGCACGGTGACGTTCAGGCCGAGGCCGCCGGCGCGGAAGAATGCAGCCACGGTGCCGGGGAAATCATCCAGCGGCGCCAGCAGGGTTTCGTAGACAAGCCTCTGACCGGTAGCGGCGGCGAATGCCGCATGAATGCGAGGCGACAGGGAATGCTGCACCGGGTTCCCCACCACGGCATAGCGGTCCGTCATCCGGCAGGCCTGAGGGTCGCGCCGGCCAGCGTACGGATCTCGCTGGGAGCGCGGCGACCCAGCGTTTCCCCGCCCAGCACGTGCACACGGCGGGCATTGGCAGCGCTGGTCCGGGAGCGACGCAGGCGCGACAGCACCGCGCGGGCCTGAAAACGGTTGCGGGGAGCCGGGCGGCCGGCGCGATTGGCGGAGGTGGACACGAGCGGGCCGCCGGCCGCCAGGCACAGGTCCCGGGCCTGCGGATGCCCGGGCACCCGCACCGCCACCGAGTCCCGGCCGCCGGTAATCCAGGTGGGAAACCGCCGGCTCGGCAGCACCCAGGTCA
>JBFISC010000255.1:0-3782 GCA_041608775.1 Pseudomonadales bacterium
CCGAGCAGCGCCAGGAGCTCTCTCAGCGACAGAACTCGAGTCAGCGTGCGGGCCGAGGGCGCCATGGTCAGCACGAGGTCCGGGCCGCCCGCCGCGGGAACCCGCCGTTGCGTTGCCAGCCGCCAGGGCTTCGACGCATCCGGCGCGCTGGTCCAGGCAACAGTGCCGTCGAAGTCGCTGAGTTCCACCCGGAACGATTCGCCCAGCTCCTCTGCCAGCCGCGACGCTGCGATCAGTTCCTCGATTCGGAACACCCCGTTCACGAACCCGGCGAGGGCACCGTCTGCATCGGTTACCGGCCAGTAGTAGGCGAAGCCGTGACCGCCCTGAAGCAGCTCGACGGTCGGCGTTCGCGCCGGTTGACCCCGAGTTGCCGCACGCCGCAGCGCGGCCGTCACGGCCGGGTCGGGATGGGCGGAGATGTCGCTGCCGAGCGCGGCAAGATTGTCCGCCTCCGGCACCACTACCCGAATCACCCCGTTCGGATCGACCCAGTTCAGCGCGAGCAGGCCGGGCAGACGCTGCTGCATCAGGCCGGCGTCGCGGACGAAGCCGGCGAGGTCCGACTGGTACTCGCTCGGCCAGCGGGTAGCCAGCATCCGCATCCCGGTGAGGCGGGCGTCCAGCCACGCCTCGAGATGCGACCGGGCCTGACTGGCCACCAGCGCGGTAGCCCGCTCCAGCTGGCTGAGCCGCTGGGTGTACTGCCAGCCGCCGAGCGCGGTCGCGGCGACAATGATGCCGAGACACACCAGCGCCGCACGCCGGAAGGCACCCGGCGGAAACGGCCGGGATGGCCTCTCTGCAGGTTGAACCATGCGTTCGCGAACCCGATGAACAGACTGAAAGTCTAGGCTCCCTGTGCCGGCCTGCCCCGACCGGGATCACGAAACCGGCGCCGGATCGGCCGCGGCTGGCCGCGTGCTCCACCAGATCAGCGCCAGCAGCAGCACCTGGACGATCAGGCTCTCCGTGAGCGGATGGGTCTCTCCCGCCCCCAAAGCCGTATAAGATCACCCGAGGTCGAGCAGAGCGAGGTGGGGCGTGGAGGCACGGGGATGACTGAAGGAAGACTCAGCGGTCGGATCGCTCTGATCACCGGCGGCGCCAGCGGCATCGGTCGCGCATGCGCGCTGCGTTACGCCGAAGAAGGCGCCGACGTGGTGGTCGCCGACCGCGACCGGCATCGCGGCGGTACGGTGGTGGACGAGATCCGCCGCAGCAGCAACGCCCGCGCCCTGCTGGTGGAAGTAGACGTCGGCCGCGAGGACAGCGTGGCAGCCATGGCCGAACGCGCCGTGGCGGAATTCGGCCGCATCGACACGGTTCTCGCCGCTGCCGGGGTATCGAACGCCGGTTACGAGAGCGGCGTGGTCCAGCAAAGGGACGCCGATTCTGCTGCCCGGCAGCTGGTCAATCTGTCCCTCGAAGGCTGGCAGCGCGTGCTGGACATCAACCTGACCGGGGTGATGCTCACGGATCGTGCGGTCGCCCGCCACATGATCCGCCTCGGCACGCCGGGGACCATCGTCAACATCGCCTCAACCGCTGCGCGCATCGCGCTGCCGGGCGCCGGAGAGTACTGCGTGTCGAAGGCCGGCGTGGTGATGCTCACTCAGGTGCTCGCGGCCGAGCTGATCGAACACAACATCCGGGTCAACGCCATCGGCCCCGGGTTCGTGGAGACCCCCATGACCCAGGCCATGCAGGACGACCCCGAGGGCCGCGAGATGATGATCGGCATGACCCCCATGGGTCGGCTCGGGACCCCTCTGGAGATCGCCAACGCGGCCCTGTACCTCGCCTGCGACGAGTCCTCGTACACCACCGGCCACACCCTCTACCCGAACGGGGGCATGTTCATCGGCTGACCGTGCCTGCGGTCGTGGGATCGGGCGGCGGGCGGCGGCGGCCGAGCACGCGGTGCTCGACCTTGTGCATGACCACGTCGGCCGCTGTCTTCAACAGCACGAACAGCCACACCGCGCCACCAGCGAGGGGAATGCCGGCGATGAGCGTGAGGTGCATGGGGATGACGCGCGCGTAGGGCATGAACATCAGCGTGCCGAGGTTCGGCCGCCCGCCCAGATCGGCCCGCACGTGCTCCTGGTGGCTGGCCCGATGGGATCGCCAGAACCCCACCGCCAGCACCAGATAGGCGAGGAAGTCGAGCGGATGCACCCGACCAATCAGAACCCGGGACACCTCGCCGGAACCCTCGCTGGTCACCTCGATGAACCCGGCCGGATCCGCCGTGGTGGAGAGCATCCAGAGAAAGCCGAGATACACGGCATGGAACCCGCCGAAATGCAGCGCAAAGAAGTTCGCAACCCGGCGCTGGGTTTCCGGGGTAGGATCCACGGCCCGGTCGTTGATGGTGAGGCCGTCGGTGGAGAACTCGCGCAGCTTCAGAATCCGCGCCCGCGAGTACCAGCCGATGACCACGCTCTGCATCCAGAACGGCCACATCAGCTGCAGCACGCTCCACTGCTGCACGATCGCCAGCGCCAGGGTCACCGCATTGGCAAGCAGAATGCCCCTGAGCGCCTTGTCTGTGTTTTCCACCCGGGGTGAGCCCCGGGACGCCGCGGTAGCCATACCTCCAGTGTAGGCCGGCCGCCGGCCAGCGGCCTGCGAAGCTAGGGTTTGATGGTCTTGCGCAGCTCGAACTTGAGCACCTTGCCGGTGGCATTGCGCGGCAGCTCATCGACGAACACCACGTGGTTCGGATGCTTGAACCTGGCGAGCTTCGGCCGACAATGGGCGAGGATCGCTTCCGCCGAGAGGCTGCCCGGTTCCTTCAATGCGACCACCGCGCAGCCGGTCTCTCCCCAGCGCTCGTCGGGCACCCCGATCACGGCCACCTCGCGGATCGCTTCCAGCTCGTAGAGCATGTTCTCGATCTCCGCCGGGTAGACGTTTTCGCCGCCGGAGATGTACATGTCCTTGAGCCGGTCCTCCACGTAGAAGAACCCGTCCGCGTCCTTCGAGCCGATGTCGCCGGTGCGGAACCAGCCGTTCACGAACGACTCGTCGGTGGCGTCGTCGCGGCGCCAGTAGCCGGGCGTGACCACCGGACCACGGCACCAGATCTCTCCGGACTCCCCGGGGGCGGCTTCGCTGCCGTCCTCCCGGGCGATCATCAGCTGAATGTGGCGCAGCGGCTTGCCGGCAGAGCCGACCTTGGTCGCGACGTCGTCGCGGCCGAGCACGCAGCAGCTCGCCACGTTCTCGGTCATGCCGTAGCCTTCCTGAATCACCACACCGCGCTTGCCCCACCAGCGCACCAGGGCCTCCGGCACGGTCTCCGCCCCGGCCAGCACCACCTGCAGCCGCGACAGGTCCGCATCCGGGTTCTTCGGGTGATCACGCAGGGCGTTGAAGATCGCCGGCACGCCGAGGAAGTGGGTGACGCCGAGCGCGCGGTCGCCGAACGCATCCAGGGTCGCGCCGGGATCGAAGCTGCGCATGATCACCGCGGTGCCGCCGGCAAACAGCGCCGGCGCGGTGAACACCTGCAGACCGCCGATGTGAAACAGCGGCATCACCGCCAGGCTCACCATGTCCTCGGTGCAGCGCATCGCGGCGCCGGCATTGAACTGGGCCCAGAGCATCATCCGATGGGTGATCACCACGCCCTTCGGCAGACCCGTGGTGCCGGAGGAGTACATGAGCATGCAGGTCTGCTTGGGTTTCAGCGGCACCATGTCGAGCACCGGCGCCGCGGCCGCGGAGCGGGCCTCGAAGTCGGACTCGCCGCCCTGGCCGTCGGTGGCCACGAG
>JBFISC010000256.1:0-3589 GCA_041608775.1 Pseudomonadales bacterium
CCTTTTCCCGATGAAAGGTTAAAGGTTAATGCCCGGCACTATTCTTAGGGCAGCAGGTGGGCGACGGCGTCGCGCTCCTCGATCAGCTCCTGCTCGGTGGCCTTCATCTTCTGCTTGCTGAAGGCGTTCGGTTTCAAGCCGTCGACGATCTTCCAGTCGCCGCCCTCGCAGGTCACGGGGAACGAGTAGATCAGGCCCTTCTCGACGCCGTAGCTGCCGTCCGAGTAAACGCCCATGCTCACTACACCGTCGCTGCCCAGCGCCCAGTCGCGCATGTGGTCGATGGCGGCGTTTGCGGCGGAAGCGGCGCTGGACGCCCCCCTGGCTTCGATGATCGCCGCACCCCGCTGCTGCACGGTGGGGATGAACTCCTTGGTGTACCAGTCCATGTCCACCAGCCCCATGGCCGCCTTACCGGCCACCGTGGCATCGTGCAGATCCGGATACTGAGTGGCCGAGTGGTTGCCCCAGATGCAAAGGCCTGCCACGTCGCTCACATGCTTGCCGGTCTTCGTGGCCAGCTGCGCCATGGCGCGGTTGTGGTCAAGCCGGGTCATGGCGGTGAACTGGCGGGGATCCAGATCCGGCGCGTTACGCTGGGCGATCAGCGAGTTGGTGTTGGCCGGATTACCCACCACCAGCACCTTCACCCCGCGGCTGGCGTGGTCGTTCAGCGCCTTGCCCTGCACCGAGAAGATGGCGGCGTTGGCCTCGATCAGGTCCTTGCGCTCCATGCCCTTGCTGCGCGGCCGGCTGCCCACCAGCAGCGCGTAGTCGCAATCGTTGAACGCGACGTCGGCGTCGTCGGTGGCGACGATGCCGTGAACCAGCGGGAACGCGCAGTCCTCAATCTCCATCACCACGCCGCGCACCGCCGCCATGGCCGGCGGGATCTCCAGCAGCTGGAGGATCACCGGCTGATCCTTGCCGAGCATCTCTCCGGAGGCGATGCGAAACAGCAGCGCGTAGCCGATCTGTCCGGCTGCGCCGGTCACCGTGACTCGTACAGGGCTCTTCATGACATGGTCTCCGTTGAACGCGTTGGTGGCATGAGCGGGGCTCGGGCCGCTGGGCCGCGCATTGTAAGAAAACCGACCGGGATTCGCACTTGCGGGAGCCGCCGATGTTGCTCAGGACCAAGCCAGCTCCCGATACCACCCGCCGCGAGCCTCCAGTTCCAGCACCGCATCGAACCAGGGCGCCAGCGGTTCCGGCAGCTGCGCCTGCGGGTACCAGCCGGCATGGTCGCTGCTCGCCGGCTCGGCGAGCCCGGGCGGCCGATCCCAGGCGCTGGCGGCGAATACGAAGTTGAACCCCTGATGGCGGCCCGACTGGTACGGCAGCACGCACAGCGGCGCCAGGTCGGTCGGCGTGGCGCCAGTTTCCTCCAGACATTCGCGGCGGGCGGCGGCGCTGACGCCTTCTCCCACCATCAGGTGCCCGCCGGGGGGCACGTGGAAGCCATCCATGAACCCGGTATCCGCCCGGCGCAGCAGGAACACCTCCAGCGGACCGTCGGCGGCGCTGATCTCCGGCGGGCGCCGGAGCAGCACGTGCACCACCACGGGAAACCGGTCACGGGCCATGGCTGCTCCACCGTCGAGGCATTCCTGCTATCGTGCAGCGGTGACCGCGGCAGAGCAAATTCAGCCCCCGCCCGAGACCGACCACCTCAGCAGGCGAGTGGAGGAGGCCTCGCTCAACGCCTGGCCGGCCATGCAGCAGCTACTGCTCGACGGCTGGCTGTTGCGGTTCGCGCGCGGCTTCACCAAGCGGGCCAACTCCGTCATCCCCCTCTACCGGGGCACCGAGCCTCTCGCCGGCAAGGTCCGGTTCTGCGAGAACCTGTATGCGCGGGAACGGCTGAAGACAATCTTCCGCCTCACCTCGATCGGCGACTACCGGCCCCTGGACGATTTCCTCGCGGCCCGGGGCTACCACCAGCAGGACAGCACCCAGGTGCTCACTCGGGTGCTCGACGAGCGACCCGCGGCGACCGCGGCGATCCGCCTGCTGCCGGTGGATCGGTGGCTGGACGTCTACGGCGACCTCACCGGAATGCCGGGCTCCGCCCGCGTCCTGCACGGCGCGATTCTGCGCGGCATCCCGCTGCCCTGCGCCTATGCGGTGGTGGGCGACCCCGAATCACCTCGGGCCTGCGGGCTGGCCGTGCTGGAGCAGGACCTGGTGGGGCTGTTCGACGTGGTGACCCACCCGGACGCGCGCCGGGCCGGCCACGGCACCGCGCTGGTGACCAGCCTGCTCGCCTGGGCCCATGACCAGGGCGCGCGCCGCGCCTATCTGCAGATGGTGATGGATAACCATCCGGCGCGGGGCCTTTACGCGGGGTTGGGCTTCGAGCCGCTGTACCGCTACTGGTACCGGATCTCCGGCTGACGCGAGCGCGCAGCAGCGGTCGCCGTCGACCCCGCGCGGGCCACGGAGCCATCACCCTGGCCAGCTACGATGCGTTATAAAGGTTAGCTTGTTAGGTTCTTGTGGTTATAAAGACCACGCTTCGTCAACCCTTGATTCGCCGCCGCATTTCTGAGATGTTTCGTCCCTCGCGCGCGAAACGCGCCTTCAGCCTGCGCCGAAAATTTCATAATATCAAGCAGTTACGTCGCAGCAGGCACTGAGCCGACACGCTTCGCAACCCCGTTCGCGCAGCCGTGACGCCCGCCGGGCGCCCGTCGACGGGGGGAGACCCTGCGCGTCTGCCGAGGCATCCCGGCAGGCCGACGGATGAATATGCCCGTACGTCGACGGGACCACGGACCAGAGAGCAGTACCATGAACGAGAGCATCAGCTTCGGACTGCCCCCGAAAACCGGGCTGTACCACCCCGATTCCGAGAAGGACAACTGCGGCGTCGGGTTCATCTGCGACATCAAGGGACGGCCGAGCCGGGACATCATCGAGCAGGCCCGGGACATGAACTGCTGCATGGAGCACCGCGGCGGCGTCGGCTACGAGCAGAACACCGGCGACGGCGCCGGCATGCTCCTCGGCCTGCCCGACCGGTTTCTCCGCAAGATCGCCAGAGCCGACCTCGGAGTCGACCTGCCGCCCCAGGGCGAGTACGGGGTCGGGAACGTGTTTCTTCCCACGGATCCGGAGGAGCGCGCCCACTGCGAGCAGGTGCTCGAGGCAGAGATCGCGGCGGCCGGACAGACCCTGCTCGGCTGGCGGCCGCTGCCCGTGCACCCGGACGGCGCCGGAATCGGCAACGCAGCCCGGGCCGCCATGCCCTACTTCGCCCAGCTCTTCATCGGCGCCGCGGGCGTCGCCGGCGACGAGTTCGAGCGTAAGCTCTACGTCATCCGCAAGCACGGAACCCATCGTTTGCGCGGCGACGAGCGCCTGGCGCAGCGCAAGCATTTCTACATCTGCTCGCTGTCGACCAAGGTCATCGTCTACAAGGGCATGCTGACGCCGGCACAGGTGTTCCCATTTTACCCGGACCTCCTCGATCAGGAGTTCGAGTCCCACCTGGCCATGGTGCACTCGCGGTTCTCCACCAACACCTTCCCGTCGTGGGACCGTGCCCAGCCGAACCGCTTCATGAGCCACAACGGTGAGATCAACA
>JBFISC010000257.1:0-3462 GCA_041608775.1 Pseudomonadales bacterium
CGACTCCCGCCACCCCTTGATGTACGCGAAGTAGGCGGCCGCCCCGGCGGGATAGCCGCGGTTGTACTGCGCTGCCTTCGTCATCGGCTGCCCTTCGTTGTTGTAGTACCCGGGGGTGCAGTCCGGCGAGCCGAGCATCATGCCCGGCCCGGTCATCAGCAGCGCCACCCAGTCGTCCTGGGCCTGCTGGGTGACCTCGACGGTCCGGTAGCCGCCGTCCAGGGCGTGGCGGATCACCATGGCGATGGTCATGGCCGACTCGACGATGTTGTGCGGCACGTTGGAGATCAGGTTCGCCCCCTGGGTGGGCTGCACCCAGAACGCGTTGGGGAAGTCGTGCACGTGAATCCCGTGCTTGCTGCGCATGCCCTCGGCCCATGCCTCCGTCAGCGTCCGGCCGCCGCGGCCAACCGTCTCGAATCCGGTCCGCGCCACCAGCTCGGTGCCCACCTCGAAGCCGGTGCCGTAGATGATGCAGTCGACCTCGTACTCTTTTCCGGCCACCACCACGCCCTTTTCGGTGACGCGTTCCACCCCCTTGCCGTCGGTATCCAGCAGCACCGTGGACGGCTGGTTGAAGGCCTCCAGGTACTCGTCGTGGAAGCACGGCCGCTTGCACAGCTGGCGGTACCAGGCCTTGAGCTTTTCCGCGATTTCCGGGTTCTCGACCACGGTGTCCACGCGGCGGCGGATCTCCTCCATCTTTTCGAAGTCGGAGTCCTCGTAGGCTTCCAGCATCTTCAGCGGGTTGCCGCGCTCTTCCTCCGGCAGCTCCATGATCTTCGAGCGGATGCGCCGGGACAGGTCGGTCCAGCCGTCCTGAACCAGATCCACCTCGGCCACGCCGCCGGTCTGGTTCAAGGTGAAGTTCTCGAGCCAGCGCTGCTGCCAGCCCGGGGTGGCGATGGTCTTGAACCACTCCGGATCGGTGGGCCGGTTGTCGCGGACGTCCACCGAGGACGGCGTGCGCTGGCAGATGTAGAAGGCCCGGCACGCCGCTGCCAGGGCCGGAATGCACTGCACGGCCGTCGCCCCGGTGCCGATCAGCGCGACGCGCTTGTCCGCGAGCTTGTCGAGCGGCGCGCCCTCCGGGTTGCCGCCGGTGTAGTCGTAGTCCCAGCGGCTGGTGTGGAAGGAATGTCCCTTGAAGTCCTCGATTCCCGGCACGCCCGGCAGCTTCGGCACGTGCAGCGGACCCGTACCCATGGCGACGAACTGCGCCGTGAAGTCATCGCCCCGATCCGTGGTGATCCGCCAGACCTGGGCTTCGTCGTCCCAGACCAGCGACCGGACCTGCGTGTGAAACAACGCGTCGTCGTAGAGCCCGTACTGGTTGCCGATGCGCTGGCAGTGCTCGAGGATCTCCGGCGCGTGAGCGTACTTCTCCGACGGCATGTGCCCCGTCTCCTCGAGCAGCGGCATGTACACGAACGACGCCGTGTCGCACATGGCGCCGGGATAGCGGTTCCAGTACCAGGTGCCGCCGAAGTCGCCGCCTTTCTCGATGATGCGCACGTCCGTGATGCCGTGCTCGACCAGCCGCGCCCCGGTCACCAGCCCGGCGAAGCCGCCGCCGATGAACGCCACCGTCACGTGATCGGTCACCGGATCGCGCGCCTTCACCGGCACGTAGGGGTCGTCCAGATAGTGCGAGAGCTGGTTCTCGATCCGGATGTACTGGGCGTTGCCGTCAGGCCGCAGGCGCTTCTCGCGCTCCTCGGCGTACTTCTTCTTCAACGCTTCCTTGTCGATGAGCGACTGCTCAGCCGTGGTGCTCAAGACGACGTCCCCTGCTGGCGGAGTGAGCAACCGATGGTTCCCAAGCGCGGCCAAAGCGTCAACCCGGGATTCCACTAGGGTTGGCGGTTCTCTCACGTCCCGCCGTTCCGCTACGATAGCGAAGCTGCGGCGCGTCAATCTGATCGAGGAACCAACCATGTCCGAGCTGCGCGAACAGGTCTACGCCGACTACTGCGACTGGTCCACCCAGTCGGCAAAGCTCATCGAGGAGGCGCGGGAGGTGTTTCCCGGCGGCGATACCCGGATGAGCGCGCACTTCGCACCGTATCCGCTGTTCATCGAGCGCGCCGAGGGCGCCCGCCTGCACGACGCGGACGGCCACACGATTCTCGACTTCATGAACAACTTCACCTCCCTGATCCACGGCCACGCCAATCCGGACATCGTGGCCGCGGTGCAGGAACAGGTCGCGCGGGGCTCCGCCTACGCCGCACCGACGCGCTCCCAGGTGGCGCTGGCCAGGATGATCTGCGAGCGGGTCCCCAGCGTCGAGCAGTTGCGTTTCACCAGCTCCGGCACCGAGGCAACCCTCATGGGTCTGCGCTGCGCCCGGGCGTTCACCGGGCGCCAGAAGATCATGAAGATGGAAGGCGGCTACCACGGCAGCTACGAGCTGGCCGAGGTGAGCCTGGCGCCGCTGCCCGGCCAGTGCGGTCCGCTCGCGGCACCGAACCCGGTGCCGATCGATGCGAGCATTCCCGACAGCGTGCTCGCCGATACCGTGGTGTGCCCGTACAACCAGCCGGAGATCGCCGAGACCCTGATCGCGCGCCACGCCCACGAGCTGGCCGCCGTAATCGTCGAGCCGGCGCTGGGCTCCATGGGCATGGTGCCCGCCACCCGGGAATTCATGGCGGCCCTGCGCCGCGCCACCGAGGCCCACGGCATCGTGCTGATCCTCGACGAGGTGATCACCCTGCGCGCCGGCTACGGCGGCGCCCAGGAGGCCCTCGGCATCACCCCGGACCTCACCGCCATGGGCAAGATCATCGGCGGCGGCCTGCCTATCGGCGCTATCGGCGGCAGGCGCGAGCTGATGCGCATGTTCCATCCCGACGAGGCGCGACCGGTGATGCACGCCAGCACCTTCAGCGGCAACCCGATCAGCATGGCCGCCGGGCACGCGGCCATGGCCCAGCTCGACCCTCAGGTCATCGAGCGGCTGAACGCCCTCGGCGAGCGGTTCCGTCAGGGCGTCGGCGAGGTCTTCGACCGGGTTGGTATCCGCGGCCAGGCGCTGGGCTTCGCCTCGCTCAGCAACATCCACTTCAGCGACGCACCGCTCACCGACGCCAGGGCCACCCTGGCTGCCCGCGCCGAATCCGGCCACATCAACCAGCTGCTCCATCTGGCCATGCTGCAGCGCGGCGTCGCCAGCGCCAGCCGGCTGATGTACTGCATGTCCACCCCCATGACCGTCGGCGAGGTCGACACCGCCCTCGAGGCGCTGGAAGACGCGCTGAGCGCGCTGAAGCCGGGCATCGAGCGCGAGAAGCCGAACCTGCTGAAGGCCTGATCGTGCCGCTGCACACCGACCTGGTCGGCCACGCCACCGCCGCGGTGACCCACGACGTGGACGCGCGCTGGGTGATGGCCTACGCCGCCGGCCTCGGCGACTTCAATCCCCGCTATCTGGACACCGCGGCCGGCAGCGTCGTCGCC
>JBFISC010000258.1:0-3426 GCA_041608775.1 Pseudomonadales bacterium
CGAGATCGAGGCCGAGGGCGGCGACGCGAACGACGCCATCACGGAGCTCGCGGCGGAAGCCGGCAAGCCTCGCTGGGACTGGCAGCCGGCGGCTGCCGACGAGACCCTGAAGGAGGCGGTGGAAGCCGCCGCTCGGAGCGATCTCGGCGAAGCCTATCGCATCACCGACAAGATGCAGCGTCAGGCCCGGGTCGGCGAGATCCGCGCGCGGGTGGTGGAACACCTGGCCGGTGGGGATGAGCCCAAGTACGGCGTCGACGCCGTGTCCGAGGCTTTCGGCAAGCTCGAGAAGACCATCGTCCGGCAGCGGGTGCTGAATGGCGAGCCGCGCATCGACGGCCGCGATCTCCGCACCGTACGCCCGATCGACGTCGAAGTCGGCTGGCTGCCCAAGACCCACGGCAGCGCGCTGTTCACCCGCGGCGAGACCCAGGCCATCGTGGTGGCTACGCTGGGCACGCTGCGGGATGCCGCGCTAATCGACGCCCTGGAGGGGTCCTACAAGGACAACTTCATGCTCCACTACAACTTCCCGCCGTTCAGCGTTGGTGAAGCTGGCTTCATGTCCGGCCCCACGCGGCGCGAAATCGGCCACGGCCGGCTGGCGCGCCGCGGCGTGAGCGCGGTGCTGCCGACGGTGGACGAATTTCCGTACACCCTGCGGGTGGTCTCGGAGATCACCGAATCCAACGGATCGAGTTCAATGGCCAGCGTCTGCGGCACGTCGCTGGCGCTGATGGACGCCGGCGTGCCCGTGAAGGCCCCCGTGGCCGGTGTCGCCATGGGCCTGGTGAAGGAAGGCAACAAGTACGCCGTGCTGACCGACATCCTCGGTGACGAGGATCACCTGGGCGACATGGACTTCAAGGTGGCCGGGACCGACAAGGGCGTGACCGCGCTGCAGATGGACATCAAGATCGCCGGGATCACCGACGAGATCATGGAAGTGGCGCTGAACCAGGCTCTGGACGCACGGCTCCACATTCTTGGGGAGATGGCCAAGGTCATCGACAAGCCGCGGGACAAGATTTCCGACAACGCCCCGGCGATGAAGGTGATCATGGTTCCTCAGGACAAGATCCGCGACGTGATCGGGAAAGGTGGTGCCACCATCCGTTCCATCGTCGAGGAGACCGGCGCGGACATCGACATCGAAGACGACGGCAGCGTGCGGATCTACGCCGATAGCGCGGAGTCCATGGAAGCTGCGGTCAACAGGGTGCAGGAAATCACTGCCGAGGCCGAGGTGGGCAAGATCTATCACGGCCGGGTGGAGCGAATCGTCGATTTCGGCGCGTTCGTCAACATCATCCCGGGCAAGGATGGCCTGCTGCACATCTCCCAGATCGCGGACGAGCGGGTCGAGCAGGTAAGCGACTACCTGAAGGAAGGGCAGATGATCGACGTGGTGGTCCTCGACGTGGACCAGCGCGGGCGCATCAAGCTGTCCATGAAGGAGGTCCCGAACTACGCGCAGAGCGCGTAGTTCGGCAACTACTGCGCAGAGCGCGTAGTTCGGCAACTACTGCGCAGAGCGCGTAGTTCGGGGAGGTATCCCGACGGGCGCGCAACGCGCCCGGCCGGTGAGGTCAGGCGGATCCAGTGCGATCCGCCTTTTTTTTGCTCACTCGGCGGGGACGAAGTAACGCGCGAACAGCTCCGGCTCGTCGAAATGGCGGCGCCCGACGAAGGCGATGGCATGGGATCCCCACTGCCGCATCGCCCCGGGCTCCGGTACCCCCATGGGCCAGAACAGCCAGCGCTCGCGGCGTTCGGTCCCGGCAACAATGGCATCCGGGCGGAACAGGCTGCGGCGTCCGCCGCCGGGCCGCGCCAGCGAGCGGAGCTCATCGTAGCCCGCCAGCGCGTAGGATTCGGTCGTTCCAGGCCGGCGGTCCCGGTACACCCGCTGCAGGTAGTGGCTGCCGGTGGCGATTCGCAGCACCAGGCGCCCATCTCCATCCGGCACGGACTGCGGCACGGCAAGCGGTTCCTCGAAGCCCCGGCGGCGTTGGGAGGGTTTCAGCCGCGGCGTGGGGAAGGCCATGTAGTAACAGCCGCAGTTGTGCATGGCGTCGTGCAGCAGCGGCCGGCCGTCGGAGCCGAGCGTGACCCGCCAGGTGATGCCGTCCAGGTGGCCGCCGACCAGGTCCATGGGTCCGGTCCTGGGCCGGGCGGGGAACCACAGCACGTAGTTCAGCTGAAGCAGGGCGCTGCCCTGCCAGCGCGTGAAGGATTTCAGGGTGTAAACCCTGGCTCGACCCAGAACCTGCGCTCCTCCGGCGGCGTCGAGGACGGGGTGGCCGGGAAGATCCGCGGATGTCGCGGTGTCGATCTCCCAGACCGGCGCGAAGGTTGCCAGCAGGCGGTCGAGATCCGCGGAGTCCGGATCGGGAAGGGCCAGGGGGTTGGCGGCGGATCGCGCCAGAATGTCGGCGATCTGGTCTGGCTCGAGGAAGTCCGCCGCCGCAGGGACGAGGCGTCGCAGCGTGCCCTCGACGGGTAATGCCTGCAGCGGCGCGGCGAAAGTGGCGGCGGTGTCCCGGTGCAGATTGGCTACTCCGGCCAGGAACGGCAGGGCGGTGAGCGGGTACAGCCCGAGCACCCGGAGACCGGGACGGTAGGCGTCGGGCACGCGAGCCGCGCGGAGCGCGGCCCGCCGCCGCGGGTCAGCGAGATCCAGAGCTCGCAGAACCTTCGCGCACCGCTCCAGCGCCGCGGGCCAGCCCGCCGGGGGTGGAGGCACTAGGTTCAGCAGTTCCAGCCGTCGGGCGTCCCGGTCCAGTTGTCGCAACCGGTCGGTCCAGGCTTCGAACGCCGCGTCCGAATCCGGCAGTTCGGTGGCCGCCAGAAATCGATCGAGGCGCAGGTATGGGAACCCCCTGATCCGCGCCGCCTGGGCGTCCCGGACGCCGGCGTCGGCGACGCGGCGGTCCACGGTCCGGTAGAGCTGTCGGCAGTCGGCCTCCGGATCTTCAGGCGCCGTGCCTGCGTTCGGTGGATGCTGATCACGGACCGGGCCGGCGGCGCAGCCTGTCAGGAGCGCCACGACTGCCGCCAGCAGCGCCACGGCTGCAGCGAGCCACGGGCCGATCCGTTGCGCGGGGCGTCCGGCTTCCGTCATTCGCCCACTGTAGCGAGTGAGCGAAGACGGCGACAGCGTTGTGGGGGTTCAGCCGAGCGGTGCCGGGGGCGGCTCGATCTGGGTGCGTTCCAGGGCGTTCTTCAGCGCCCAGTAAAAGATCTCGGTGTCGGCCTCGAACTCTGGTTCCCCCCCGAGGTCCTCGAAATCCAGCTCCAGATCCTGGTCGTCCATGATGCGCGCATCCTTCCGTTATGAGGGTGTGGCGTAGGTCCTCAGCTGATCCTAGTGACCGGGCGGGTTGCTGCTGTGACCGGATGCTCGTTTACGGAAGGGCGGGTGCC
>JBFISC010000259.1:0-3416 GCA_041608775.1 Pseudomonadales bacterium
AGGCGGAGCTCGAGCAGCTGCGCCGCATCGACGACGTGGTCCGGCTCGGTCGGGTCAAGGCGATCTCGGAATCACGGATGGCCCTGGACCAGGGGGAAGTGGCCACCAGCAGCGATACGCTGCACGTCGACTGCACCGCAGACGGCCTGGCACGCCGTCCCGCGGCCCCGGTGTTCGCCGCAGGATCGATCACGCTCCAGGCCGTTCGCACCTGCCAGCAGGTGTTCAGCGCGGCGTTCATCGCCCACGTTGAAGCCGGCTACGACGACGACACCAGCAAGAACGCCCTGTGCCAACCGGTCCCTCATCCGGATGACAACGTGGACTTTCTGCGCACCAACCTCAGCGATCTCACCGCGGCGGCGCGATGGGCCCAGGACCCTGCGCTGCAGGAGTGGCTGAGCAACGCGCGCCTCGATGGCTTCAGCAGTCCGGAGTCCGCGGCGGACCCGGCGTTCCAGGAACAGCAGCTGCGTCTGCAGGAGACCGCCATGAAGGCGGCGGCCAACCTGCAGCGTCTGCTCGGCGGGGCGGTGCCGGCGGGCTGAGCCGCCGTGCGCCGGGGGAGAGGCTGCGGGCTCAGCCGAGCTCGGGCACGCGGATCTTCTGCCCCGGATAGATCTTGTCCGGGTCTTCGATCACCTCGCGGTTGGCCTCGAACAGCTGTTTGTACTTCATGCCGTTGCCGTAGAACTCCTTGGCGATACCGTACAGCGTGTCGCCTTTCTGGATGACGTAGAAACGGCTCTCCGCTGCTGCGGGCGCTGCCTCCGCCGCCTCCGCCACCGGCTCCCGGGAAGCCGGGGCCTTCTTCTCGGGCAGCCCCGCCGCGGCACGCTGCTCGTCGGTGATGCTCGGGATCACCGAGATGCCATCCGCATCGACCCGCTCGACCCCTTTCACGTTGCCGGCCATCAGCACCACCTTCTCCTTCGCGGCCTGATCACCCGCACGACCCGTGAGGGTCACCAGCCCGTCGTCGAAACTCACCCGCAAGGTGTCGACGCCGGGGTTGTTTGCCTGGATGTGCTTGAGAATGTTGTCCGCGGCCTCCGCATCGGTGTCGAAGACCTTGCGGCCGATGTGCTTGGCGAAGTCGAGCAGGTTACTGAGCATGCAGGGCCTCCATGCAGGCTGAAAAAGGAAATGGTTCGCGAGCGGATCGGGTGACTCTACGGCCTCCGATTCCGGCGCACGGGATGATCGCCGGAACTCGGCGAAACCGCAACGCGGTGGCATACAGACCGCGCCGGTCATCGAGGCGGCAGCCGGCAGATGCGCTGCAGCCGCGAGGTGGGTTGGCCCGGGTACTCCCAGATCAGAGTATCCTCATCCTCGAGTCGCCGGGTTACCAGCGTGACGAGATTCCAGGGTCGGAACTCCAGGGTCTTCGCCTCGTTCCAGCGCACGGCGGCCCGAACCCGCGCGCAGCTGCGTGGATCGATGTCGTTCGCACCCTCCGCCAGCGTTCCGTCGGTGCGGAAGTCATGGATGAATCGCCGGCCGGACACGATCAGCCGGTTGCCGCACTGCTCGATGCGTTCTACGTGGCCTACCAGGCCCGTTTCCGCCCGCCACAGGCCTCGCAGGTCGGCCGCCTCCGGCGGTAACGGCTCCGTGCAACCGGCGAGAACGGGCGCCGGCCACCGATCCACCTCACAATCGGGCGTATAGGCCTTCGGGATCTCATCCGCCGTGAGCCCCGAGCCGTCCAGCGCCGGCTTGCGGCAATAGTCGACGTCGTAAGCATCCTCCGCGTAGACCCGGGGAGCCGTCGTGTCCTCCGGCCGCGGTTCCAGATACCGGAAGTAGTAGCCAACACATGCCAGCGCTGCCGCCACAACGACAACGCCGCCGAGGACTCTACCGGAAGTAAACATGCCCGCCACTGCCCTTTCAGACCGGATTGGCACGCACGAACTCGATCACGATGTCCGCGAGCTCTTTGCCCGCATCGTCCTGAAGAAAGTGTCCGGCGCCCTTGATGATGGTGTGCGGCAGGCCTGCGGCACCCGGCACTGTCTCGATGAATCGCTTTTCCCCGCCTCGCGTCACCGGATCTGAATCGCTGAACGCGGTCAGAAACGGCTTCTCGAAGCTGGCGAAGAACGCCCAGGCGGCGCGATTGGCAGGCACCGCCGGGTTGTCCGGAATGATCGGCACCAGGGACGGGAACTGCCGCGCGCCCTGCCGGTACTCCTCCGACGGGAAAGGCGCCGCGTAGGCCGCGTACTCCGCGTCGGAGCAGTGTTTGAGCGAGGCGCGGACCACCAGCGCTGGATCGAACTCGGGGTACGCATCGCAGTGCTTCACCCAGTACATGAAGGGCGGGCGGTCCTCCACGGGCCCCGCCAGCTTCGCCGCCATTTCCGGCAACGGCAGCGCCGGCGTCTGGTCCAGCAGTTCGTGCAACCTGGGTGCCATGGCGTCCGGTATGTCCCTGGCGTCCGGCAACCCGGTGTTCGCGGCCACCACCCGGGCAAAGCGCTGCGGACTTTCCGCCACCAGCCGCAGGCCGATCAGCCCGCCCCAGTCCTGCCCGACCAGCGTCATGCCGGTGACATCCAGCGCTTCGAGCAGCCCTCTGACCCAGAACACGTGGTTGGCGTAGGTATAGTCGGCACGGTTGGTGGGCTTGTCCGACCGGCCGAACCCGATCAGATCCGGGGCGATAACGCGGTAACCCGCCCGGACGAGCAGCGGGATCATCTTGCGGTACAGATACGACCAGGTGGGCTGCCCGTGCATGCAGAGGATCACCTCCCCCTGCCCCTCGTCCAGGTAATGCATGCGAAGGCTGCCGGACTGACCGTCAGGAACCTCCGCATAGTGAGGGGCGAACGGGTAGTCCGGCAGGTTCTCGAACCGTTCGTCGGGTGTTCTGATCACGTCCATGGTTGCCTCCGATGATGGCCGGCTTCAGTTCGGCCAGTAGATGTATTCGTCGCCCTCGACGTAGAGCTCGCCGCCGTGCTTGTCGATGAGCTGGGGGGAGTTGAGCACGCTGGGCCAGAGCGGCTCCGCCTGCGCAGCATTGTGCGCGGCCAGCAGCCCTTCCAGCTCGCGGACCCTGGCGGGCTCGGATTCGGCGAGATTCACCTGCTCCGTCGGGTCTTCAGCGAGATTGAACAGCCAGCGCTTCTCCGGCTGGTCGGCGCGAATGAGTTTCCAGCTCCCATGCTGCACCGATTGATGATGTCCCTCCCGCCAGAACAGCGTCTCGTGGGGCCTGCCGGAGGCCTCTCCGGTGATGAAGGGCAGCAGGCCGACGCCGTCCAGCACCCGGTCGGCGGGAACCCGGGCACCGGCGGCTTCGGCCATGGTGTGAAACCGGTCAACGTGATGCACGGGCGCCTCGACCCGGGTCCCGGGCGCGATCCGGGCCGGCCAGCGGGCCATGAACGGCCCGAGGGTGC
>JBFISC010000260.1:0-3406 GCA_041608775.1 Pseudomonadales bacterium
AGCAGCGGACCACCGGTGTTGTCGACGTAGACGTGGACACCATCCGGACAGGCCAGGTCGATGCCCGCGTGCACGTCCGCGGTTCGATCGACGGTGGCGTCGTAGCCGAGCTCCTCCTCGAGCCGGCGGCACTTGTCGGCCCCGCTGGCGATGCCCACGGCGCGCGCGCCGTGAATCTTCGCGATCTGTCCGGCAATGGACCCCACGGCGCCGCCGGCCGCGCTGACCAGCACGGTTTCCCCCGGCTGGGGCTTACCGATGTCGCGCAGCCCGAAGTACGCCGAGAGTCCGGTGTCCCCGAGCACGCCGAGATAGAGGCTGGGCTCCGCCTCGAGGGGTTCCGGCAGCCGGATCAGGAAGTCACTGCCGTCGGTGATCGAGTACTCCTGCCAGGCCAGCCGGGCCATCAGAAACTCGCCGACCCGGTAGTCGGGATGGCGGCTGGCATGCACGGTGCCGAGCACGAGCCCCATCACCGGCTCGCCGAGTGGCATAGCCGGAAGCACGTGATCACCGCTGTCCTCGTCCATCCAGTTGCGGAACCCCGCGTCCAGCGACACGAACCGGTTCTGCAGCAGCAGCTCGCCCGCATTGAGATCAGGCAGCTCGTCGGCGCGAAGGGCAAAGTCGTCGGGAACCGGGTTACCCCTCGGCCTGCGGGCCAGAATGACGCTGGTGTTGGTGGTCATCGTGGAAGCCTCGCCTGGTGCAACGTGGAGACTCTAGTCCATCTGGCTCGACGTCGGCTACGGGCGCCCGGTTGCCGGTGGCGGCTGATCTCCGGATACCCTCGGATCGAACGGCGCCCCGAGCTCGCACACGGCATCGCCGGTGAACAGCTCTGCCAGCGGGTCGAACTCGTGTCAGCTTGGTCAGCCGGGGCGGATGGCGCAAGCGTTGTCTTCGGCACAGCGTAGGGATACGTTAGATGGGAGGGAGAGAATATGAACGATTCCATCGGCGTGCTCGTGGTGACGAAGGGCCACGCCTTCGATCACGACGCGTTTCTTGCCATGTTCGACGCGATGCCCGACGTGGAGCCGACCCTGGTGGATCAGCCCGCGGCGCAGGCCGTGCTGCAGCCGGAGTTCGTCGGCGACTACGATGCCGTGCTCTTCTACGACATGTCCGGAATTCCCGGCATCGGTCTGAATCACGATCGTGCCTCGGCGGATGGCCTGCCGCCTTCGAGCTACCGCCTGGCCATCGAGTCGCTGCTGGAGCGGGGCACCGGCCTGGTGCTGCTGAATCACGCAACCGTTTCCTGGCCGCACTGGCCGCTGTGGCGGCGAATCAGCGGATCCTCGTTCATGCTGAGACGGGGCCCGCTGTGGGGCGCGGAGGTCCCGGGTTCGGGCTACCGTGGCGGCCACGGGCCGCTGCCCGCGCCGACGCTGCGGCTGCTGCCCCAGGTCGCCCATCCGGTGCTCGAGGGTCTGGAGTCCGGCTTCGAGATCACCGACGAGATCTACCTCAAGACGCCGGGCTTCGAGTCGGCGGTGCTGCCGCTGTTGCGCGGCGACTATGCGTTCGTCGCGGAGAATTTCAGCCCGCCGCCGCTGGCGCCCCTGGAGGAACAGGCGGACTGGCAGCATCCGCCCGGAAGCGATCTGCTGGTGTGGGCCAACGCGGCGGGGCGCAGCCCGGTGGTGGCGTCGGATCTGGGCGATGGGCCGTCCGCCTACGGAAACCCCGATTTCCGCCGGCTGCTGGGCAACGCCCTGCGCTGGGTCGCGAGCGAGCCGGCACGGAGCTGGGCGGCAGGAGAGAACAGAACCACCGGGGAGACGGGCAATGGCTGAAGGCTCCATGCCGTCGGAGGAAGAGGCGCGCGCTATGCGGACTGCGACATCTGGCTCGAGCGGGAAGGCAGCGACCCGCCGCTGAAGGGCCACGCGACCGTGCAGCTGCCGGACTGAGGCGGGAACCGACCACTAGGACCCGAGGTAACGACGGAAGGATGCGGCCATGAGCAGCAAGACGCCGAATCACGAGCTGAGCCCGATGAAATGCCCTCGGAGCCTCGCCGATGTCGACCTGTTCGGTCCCGGCGCCCAGGAGCATTGGTACGAGGCATATCCCATCCTGCATGCCCAGGCGCCGGTGCTGAGGCTGCCGGGCGAGGGGCTGACGCCCGGCACCGACGGGTTCGTGCTGACCCGCTTCGAGGACGTGAACCGGGTCCTGCGCGATCCGCAGCGGTTTCCACCCACCATGATGCTCGGCATCCGGTCGCTGCTGCAGCAGGACGTGCCGCCGGAGCAGGTGCCGAACACCAACGCCATGATGGTCTCCATGGCGACTCTGCGTCCGACCCACGAGCTTTACCGATCCCACCGCCAGGAGCTCACCGATCCCTGGGTCGGACCAGGCGCATCGCGCCACCGCCAGATGATCACCCGCTACGTCGACCTGCTCATCGATCAATGGATCGACCGGGGTGAGGTGGAGTTCATTTCCGAGTTTGCGCGGCCGCTTCCGCAGATGGTGATGGCGTCGGTGCTGGGATTTCCCCACGAGGACATCCCGCAGCTCGCCGAGTGGGGCAATGCTCAGGTGACGGCGTTCGTCTACGGCCGGGGTCATCGCAACGTGCTCTCGAGCGAAGAGCTGAAAGAGCAGTTCCGGAAGCTCGATGGGTTCAAGGAGTACGTCGACGACAAGGTTCAGGAGAAGCGGGCCAATCCGGCTGACGACATGATCAGCTGGCTGTGTCAGGTGGAGTACCAGGCGCTCGGTCGCAAGCTGACCGACATGGAGGTCAACGGGATCGTGTATGCCATGGTGATCGGTGGCCTGGAGACGACCCAGTACGCGCTGGAGGAAGAAGCGCAGCTGCTGTGCGAGAACCCCGAACGATTCGCGGAGATCAAGGCCGACCGCAGCCTGATCCGGTCGTTTACCGAGGAAAGCCTGCGGATGCGTTCGCCGACCCAGGGGCTGTCGACCCGGGTGACCAGTCAGGACGAGGAGTTCCAGGGCGTCCGGGTTCCGGCAGGCTCCCTGCTGCACGTGCGCTTCGGCGCGGCGAACGTGGATCCCGAGGAGTGGGAGTGCCCGTACGAGATGCGCCTCGATCGCAAGGCGGTGACCCGCCATGTGGCGTTCTCGGCGGGCCCCCGCGTCTGTCCCGGCGCCGGGATCTCGCGCCTGGAGCAGCAGATCGCCTGGGAGCGCCTGTTCGACCGGATCGATCGGCTGTCCTACGCGCCTGGCAACAGCTTCGAGCATCAGCCGGGAATCATGCTCGGGACGCTGCAGCTGCGGTTGAATTTCGCGAGGTCTCACGCGTGACCAGGGACGAGGACAAGTGCGCGGTGGCCGCCGCGCTTACCGGCCTCGCCGAGACGCAGGATCTGGTGGTGGCGGCGCGGCGGCTGATTGACATTGGTGCTGCGATCGGGCT
>JBFISC010000261.1:0-3382 GCA_041608775.1 Pseudomonadales bacterium
ACCAGGAGGTACGGGCGGGGCTCGCCGTGCTCCTCGTCGACCCGCAGCGGATGCGCCGCGGACGCCACAACATGATCGTCCACGTTGGTCGTGAACAGCAGATCCGTGCCCTTCGCGGTGCCGCGCACCTCCATGTTCACCGCCACGAACGGCGCGTCCTCCACCTCGATGGCGAGCTTCTCGGCGGGCGTCACCAGGCAATAGCCGTCCGGGTCACGCCGCAGCACCGTGGAGAACAGCTTCACCAGCGAGCTGCGCCGGATCGGCGCGCCCTCGTGATACCAGGTGCCGTCTCTGGCGATCCTGATGTCGATGCGCCCGTTCCGCTCCGGCTGCCACTGGTCCACCGGCGGCAGCCTGCGCTCCGCCTGCAGCGCTTCCAGAGTGGCGAACAGGCTGTCGACGTCGGTGCCGGCGGGTGAGTGCTGCTTCATCGGTGGCGGCTCTTGTCTGCGAAGCCGCGATGGTACGCGAGCACCGGCGTCAGGGCGATGACCGGCCGGCCTTTTCCCGGCTGCCGTCAGTAGGCCGGGCTGAACTGCTCGGCGAAGCGCCGGAAGGCATCGTTCACCAGCCGCGGCGCCGAGGCCTCGGCCGCGAACCAGCGCGGGGTCACGCGCAGCTCGGCCGCTTCCACCAGCGCGTCGTCGGTTCCCCGCAGCAGCGCCACCCGCAGGGCCATCGGGCCCTGGAAGTCCGGCAGGAACTGGTCCATGTCGATCACCTCCCAGAGCGAGACCTCCGGTCCCCGGGGGACCGCGGCATCCCGGGGCCAGCTCACCAGCAGCCGGAAGTCCGCCGGGCCCGGGCCATAGGCACTGCCGGGAAACACGGCGTTGATCCCCTGCTGGGCGGCGTTCAGCCAGCCGGGATCCGGGGGCGGCGTCAGCGGTTCGACCCGGATCTTCGCGCCCCGCGGCAGCTGCCAGCGGCTCGCGCCGTCGACCCGGGTGCCGTCCTTCAGCCGCAGCCATTCCAGGGTCTCGGCCGCATCGTGGCGCAGGTGCGGCAGCGTGCAGGCCGACAGCACCAGCAGCGCGGCGACCGCGGCACAACAGCGGCCAACAGAGCGGAAGCGAAGTGATCGCATCATCCCCGGAGTATAGGAAAAGCGCGCCGACCTGCTCACGGCGGCCGATCGATCCGACGTGCTAGCCGCCGATGAACTTCATCACCGTGACTTCGCCCTTGAAGCTGAGATCCTGCTTGTCCGCCAGGGCCTGCACCAGGGTGGACTGCAGCCGGGCCATGGCCTGGTGGTGGGGCAGCGCCAGCACCGGGCGCATGTCGTGGTTGGCGGCGTTGGACAGGCAGCCGTAGAGCCTGCCGTTGGAAGACAGGCGCAGCCGGGTGCAGGAACTGCAGAACGGTTCCGTTTCGTTGGCGATGACCCCGAAGAAGCCGTGACCCGGGATCTCGAAGCGGACCGCAGTGGAATCGTAGGGTGCGTCGGTCCGGGTGAACTCGTAGCGCGCTGCAATGGTCTCCAGAATTTCCTCCATGCCGAGGAAATCCCGCTGGAAACCGTTGCCGTAGCGGAGGTGCCCCATGTTCATGAGCTCGATGTAGCGCAGCTCCATGCCGTGCTCCAGGCAGAAATCGAGCATCGGCAGGATCTGCTCGGCGTTGCGGGTGCGCATCGGCACCATGTTCACTTTGATCCTGAGCCCCGCCTCGCGCATCAGCGCCATGCCTTCGAGCACCGTGGCCAGATCGCCACCGCGGGCGATGGCCCGGAACCGCTCCGGGTCGAGGGTATCGAGGCTGACGTTGATGCGCTTCAGCCCCGATTGGGCGATGAGATCCGCCTTGCGCAGGATGAGCTGGCCGTTGGTGGTCAGCGACACGTCTGCCAGCGGCAGCTTCATGACCTGCGGTAACAGAGCATCGAACTTGGGCGACAGCAGCGGCTCGCCGCCGGTGATCCTGAGCTTCTCGATGCCGGCGGCGTCCACCAGCAGCTCTACCGCGTAGCTGAGGGCCTCCGCGGACAGCTCGTGATCGGCCGCCTGCAGCTTCTTGCCGTCCGGCACGCAGTAGGTGCAGGCATAGTTGCAGGCCGCGGTGAGGGAAACCCGCAGGTTACGGAATCGGCGCCCCAGCGCGTCGACGATCATCTTGCTCCACTCTGCCTGCCGGTGGGCTCTGGAATCCTCGCGACCGCGAGGCTGGCTGCGGGACGCAGCCCAGCAAATGAGTATGCCATGGGCCCGAATCCGGTGACACCGGGCGCCGCCGCACCCCGTTCCTCGAATAGCGTCACCGCAACCGTGAACCAGTTCCTGGCGCGATCCGAAATCTCTGCTTTACTTGGACTGTCGGAGCCTGCAACTCCCCCCTCCCCCAACGATGCAGGTTCCGATTGAGAGCGAATTTCGTTCTCGTGTGTGACTCCTATGGTAGTTGCCCGGCTCTCCCCCCAGAGGCCGGGCTTTTTTTTGGCGTGCACACGACATAAACTGTTTATTATCAATTAATTATATAGTTTTACTCAATATTTAATTAAGTTCTCTCGCTAACGTTCCAACGTAATCCTGTGCCCAGAAGACCCGGTTGGATCCCTTCACCAGCAGCACGTCGCCCGCCTGCAAGGTCGCTTTCAGGGCATCGGTGAGGGATTCGTCCGCCCGGGGGCACCAGAGCATCCGACGGGATTCCGGCAGGGCGTCGAACAGAGGCCGCATCCCCTCGCCGACACAGAACACCCCGGTGAGGCCCGCCGTGTGCTCGGCGAGACCGCGGTGGAAGTCTTCGGACTCCTCGCCCAGCTCGAGCATCTCCCCCAGCAAGGCGAAGCGCCGGGGCTCAGAACGCCCCCGCAGGACCGCGAGCGCGGCCTTCATGCTCTCGGGGTTGGCGTTGTAGCTGTCGTCGATCAGCGTCACCCGACCGCTCAGCACCCGACCCCGACCGGCGGCGACCAGGCTGTCCGGCAGACGGCTCGCATCCGCCGGATCGCGGCCGAGGACGTCGAGCACGCACAGCACCGCAGCCAGCGACATGGCCCGATGCTCGCCGCCGCCGGGCACCCGGGCAGTGAGGGTACGCCCGGCGACCTCATAGTCGGCCTTGCCGTCCCGGACTTTGAGAAGTCGCACCCGGTTCCCCGCGCGGCGGCCGAAACGGACGGTCGTGAGCCAGCCCGGCAGGTCGGCGGCCGGGACGTTCTCCTCCACCACGAAGGTGCCGCCCTCGCCCAGCCCCTCGTGGATGCTGAGCTTCTCGCGGGTCAGCGCCGCCATGCTGGGGAAGTTCTCCCGGTGGGCGGGATGCACGTTCAGCAGCACGGCCACGTCGGGCCGCACCAGCCGCGACAGCGGCCCGATCTCGCCTTCGTGATTGGTGCCGATCTCGTACACGGCCGCGGTGCTGGCCCGCGGCG
>JBFISC010000262.1:0-3377 GCA_041608775.1 Pseudomonadales bacterium
CATCAGCCAGATCGTCGGGTGGCAACAGCGCCTTCAGCGACCGGTCGAGCTGCTCCGCTCCGCTCACCCCACGGCTCGCATAGATCCGCTGCAGCAGCGGCGGCAGCCCCTCACCGAGCGCCAGCTCTGCCTGCGGCAGCGGCCGGACGACGATGCGTGCTGCGGCCAGGGCGCCAGGCGCATCCTCCGGGGGAGGACGGTCAGTCATCGTCGAGATCGTCCACCCGGATCCGGGTGATCTCGCCAACGACCTCCGACAAGGCCTGAACCTGCGACAGCGCGTCGTTCATCACCCGTTCCGGAACCCGGGTGGTGACGATGACGATGGGCACCCAGGCCTGCTGGGCGTCGGTGTGGATCGCCTGGGCCCGCTGCTCGGCGGACTCGATGCTGATGTTGTGCTCGGCCAGGATGGTGGCCACCCGGGCGAATACGCCCGGACGGTCCAGCGCCGGAACCCGCAGGTAGTAGGCGCTCTCGCTCTCGCTGATGGGCACGACCTCGAGCCCCTCGCCGTTGCCGCGCCTCGGCAGCAGCGCCTTGCCGCGGGCGATCTCCACCAGATCCGCAACGACGGAGGACGCGGTGGGCAGCTCCCCGGCGCCGGCGCCGTAATAGAGGGTATCTCCGGACGCATCGCCATGGACGAGAATGGCGTTCATCACGCCGTTGACGTTCGCCAGCAGCCGGTACTCGGGCACCAGGGTCGGATGCACGCGCACCTCTACCCCCGCACCGGTGCGCCGCGCCAGCCCGAGGTGCTTGATGCGGTATCCGAGGCGGCGCGCGTAGTCCACGTCCTCGACGCTGATGCGGCTGATGCCTTCGGTGTAGACCTCGGAGAAGCGGAAATCCATGCCGAACGCGAGCGCCGCCAGGATCGTCAGCTTGTGTGCCGCGTCGATGCCTTCGATGTCGAAGGTGGGATCCGCTTCGGCGTAGCCGAGCCGCTGGGCTTCGGCGAGCGCCTCCTCGAAGGCTTCACCCCGTTCCGTCATGGCGCTGAGTATGTAGTTCGACGTCCCGTTGATGATTCCGGCCACCCACTGCACCCGGTTCGCTGCGAGGCCCCGGGTGATGGCCGCAATGATGGGGATACCGCCGGCCACCGCCGCCTCGAAGCAGATCGGCACGCCGTTCGCCTCGGCGAGATCGAACAGCTCGTCACCGTGCACGGCCAGAACCGCCTTGTTCGCGGTGACCACCGGCTTGCCCGCGGCAAGCGCCGCCCGCTGCAGGGTCAGCGCCGTGTCCTCGCCGCCGATCAGCTCCACCACGACATCCACGTCCGACTGCGCGGCGATGCCGAGCACGTCGGTGGAGAAATCGATCTCGCCGAGCGCCACCTCGGGGCGCGCCCGGCGGCTGGCGACCCGGGTGATGACGATGGGACGTCCCGCCCGACGGGCGATGTTCTCGGCGTTGTCAGAGAGGATCCTGAGCACGCCCTGAGCGACGGTGCCCAGACCGCACAGACCTACCCGCAGAGGCTCCACGAGCGGCTCCTTACAGCAGACGAAGAGACGCCATGGTACGGAGGTTGCGGGGCCCGCTCAATCGAGAGGCCGCCCAGCCGGATCGGAGGGTCAACGCGCCGCGGCCGTACCCGCCGCTTCCGCCAGCCGCTCCGCCGGCATGTAGCCCGGGAGCAGGGTGCCGTCCTCGAGGACGATCGCCGGCGTGCCGCTGATGCCGATCTCGCGACCCAGCTCGTACTGGTCGGCCACCGGGTTGGGGCAGGTGGCATCGGGTATGGACTGCCGAGCCTTGAGCCGAGTCAGCGCGGTGTTCGGGTCCGCTGCGCACCAGGCAGAAACGATCTTGTTGTAGGAAGCAGAGCCGATGCCGGCCCGGGGGTACGCCAGGTAGCGGACCTCGACCCCCATCTCGTTGAGCTGGGGCACCTCCTGATGCAGCTTCTGGCAGTATCCGCAGTCGACGTCGGTGAACACGTTGACGGCCGCCCTGGTGGCGCCTTTCGGGCGGAAGATCACCATGTCCTTCAACGCCACGGCCTTCATCAGCTCGCGGCGTTTCTCCGCCCGCCCCAGCTCTGCCAGGTTCACCAGATCGTCTTCGCCCAGCTCGTAGAGGTCTCCGGCGAACAGGTACCGGCCGTCCTTGGTGCCGTAGAACACCGAGCCACCGGAAAGCTCCAGCGCGTAGATGCCCGGAATCGGCGACGCGGCAACGTTCTCGATGGGAATGTCCGGTCGCAGGGCCTTCAGCTTGGCGACCAGCTTGTCAGCCCCGTCTTCGGCGGTCGCCAGGCCGGTCGATACCGCGACGACGAGACCGATGGCGATGTTCCGTGCTCGGCTGGTGAATGGCGTCACAAATGCTCCTGCTGCCTGGATGAAAGCCCCGGCGGGAAATACAGGCTGCCCGATTCTGGCGGGTTTGACCCTTCGAGCCGCGAGAAATTCCTCAACCCCGCGGATGATGGGCCCGGTGCAGTTCCTTCAGGCGCCGCTGCGCGATGTGAGTATAGATCTGCGTGGTGGATAAATCTGCATGACCCAGCATCATCTGCACCGCCCGCAGGTCCGCGCCGTGGTTGAGCAGATGGGTCGCGAACGCGTGGCGCAGCGTGTGCGGCGAGATGTCCCGCTGAATGCCGGCTAGCCGGGCGTAGCGCTTGATCGCGTGCCAGAACGTCTGACGCGTCATGGCGCGACCGCGCCGACTCGGAAACAACGCCGCCGTCGCGCGCCCGCGCACCAGGGGCGGACGACCCTCGTCGAGATATCGCTCGACCCAGCGGAGCGCCTCCTGACCTACCGGCACCAGGCGCTCCTTGCCGCCCTTGCCGACGACCCGCAGCACGCCCTGGCGGCGATTCAGCGCGGTCAGGGTCAATCCGGTGAGTTCCGAGATCCGCAGTCCCGACGCGTACAGCAGCTCCAGCATGGCGCGGTCGCGCAGCCCCAGCGGCTGGTCGACCGCCGGGGCCTGCAGCAGCGCAGTCACTTCCCGCTCGGACAGCGAACCCGGCAGGCTACGACCCAGCTTGGGCAGCTCGAGATCAGCGCTGGGGTCCACGGCGAGCCGCCCCTTGCGCACCTCGTGGCGATAAAAACCGCGCACGCAGGAAAGCCAGCGGGCCGACGACCGGGTCCGGTAGCCGGCACGAAAGCGCGCGGCCATGCAGTCGAGCAGGTCCTGAGCTGAAAGCCGCAGCAGCGGTTCCGCCACCGAGCGGGCGAGTTGCCGCAGGTCGCGGCGGTAGGCGGCCAGAGTATTGTCCGCTAGACCCCGCTCGAGCCAGACCTCGTCGAGGTAACGTTCGATGGCCGCCTCTGACTCGGGAGGCACCGGCTTCGGCGCCTCCGTCTCGCTGGGCCGATCAGTGGCCAACGGCGGCCGATGCCGGCGCC
>JBFISC010000263.1:0-3357 GCA_041608775.1 Pseudomonadales bacterium
CGGGCCGCCAGATTGAATCCGGTAACCACTCCGGGCAGCCAGACCAGCCAGGATGCCGGCACTTCCCACCCGTAGTGCCGAGTCAGCCAGCCGCGGAAGGCTTCCACCAGCGGCGCCGGGGTGCGGGTGTAACCCACCATGGGGTGTTCCAGGCGCCGGCGCACCGCCTCCCGGATGAACGCCGGCATCGCGAAGTCCATGTCGGCTACCCAGAACGGCAGCACGTCGGTGTCGGCGTACTTGTCCCACTTGCTGCTCCAGGTGCCGCGCCGGTCGATCACCTGGTCGAAGTCTGCCGAGTCGGCCGCCATGGCTTGCTCCCGCTGGGTACGTCGCGTGGCCCGCACGTTCTGGGTGGCCCTGCGGTCCGGGCGCGGGGCGCGCTAGGCGCCGCGCCGGCCGCTGCAGTACAATGCGGACCGTCATTGTAATCGGGCATCCGGGAGTTTCGCATGAGCGAAGACGTCCTCGACACCATTCGCGAGCAGATCGAAGCCAACCCCATCATCCTGTACATGAAGGGGTCGCCTGCTGCGCCACAGTGCGGGTTCTCTGCCCAGACCGTGCAGTGTCTGGCTGGTTGCGGTGAGCGGTTCGCTTACGTGGACGTTCTTGCGCACCCGGAAATCCGCGCCACCCTGCCTAGCTATGCCGACTGGCCGACCTTTCCCCAGCTGTACGTGGAGGGCGAGCTCGTAGGCGGCTGCGACATCATCACCGAGATGTACGAGAGCGGCGAGCTGCAGACGCTGATCAAGAAGGCTGCAGCGGCGAACGCCGAGTCCTGATCCCCGCCTCAGGGGGCCGGACCCTGGCGGTGCGGCCCCCAGGCATTCACTACCGCACAGAACAGCTCCGCCGTGCGCTCGGCGTCGTACAGCGCGCTGTGCGCCTGATCCCGGTCGAAGCCGATGTCCGCCCGGGCGCAGGCCTCACTCAGCACGGTGTGACCGTAGGCGACGGCAGCCAGCGACGCCGTGTCGATGAACGAGAACGGGTGGAACGGGTTGCGTTTGACCTGGTTGCGGACCACGGCGCGGTTCAGGAACTGCTGGTCGAACGCCGCATTGTGGGCGACCAGAATCGCCCGCTGGCAGCCATGCTGCTTCATGGCCCGGCGGACGCTGCGGAACAGCTCGCGCAACGCCTCGGCCTCGGCCACCGCGGCGCGGTCCGGATCCTGGGGGTCGATGCCGGTGACCTTGAGCGCCGCCGGGTTGAGCACGCCGCCAGGGTACGGGTGAACGGCCCGGCGCCAGCGCTCGCCGGGTTCGAGCCGGGCGCCGACATAGCGCACCTGCACCGCAGCCATCTCGAGAATGGGATTGGACTCCGGGTCGAAGCCGCCGGTCTCCAGGTCCACGACCACGGGAAGGAAGCCGCGAAATCGTTCCGACATGTTCACCCGGTCACCATAGCATGGGTAAAGATCGGCAGCCTTCGGCCGACAACGTAGAAGAGCTCATGGCTATCGTGGTTCTGTGGTGCGCCGAATCCTTCTTCCGATGGTGCTGATGGCGGCCGGCGTCGCCCTCGCGCCGGCGTCTGTCCACGGCGTGGACGGCTCCTGGTCGGTAAGCGAGGGAGACGGGTTCTGCCGCCTCGAGCAGTCGGTGCGCGACTTCGGCGTGATCCGTTTCGTCGGCGCCCCCGGAACGCCGCTGCGCCTCGAGGTTCTCGGTCACCGCGACGTGTTTGCCGCGGGTTCCGTTGGCGTCTACCGGGTAGCTCCGCCATGGCATCCGGCCCATCCCGAGCGGGTCGAGCTCGGTGCCAGCGAGCAGCGCGCGGGCAGTTCCGTGATCATCTCCGAGCCCCTGGCGACCCGTGTGCTGATGGCGCTCTACCAGGGTTACGAGACCCATCTGCAGCACGGTGCCTGGTACGGCGGGAAGGCCAACGTGCGCATCGGCAACGAGCATCTGCGGAGCGAGTACGAAACCTTCGCCCGCTGTCTGCGGGATGCCACCGCCCTCGGCTGGTCGACATTCGAACGCACCCGCATCGAGCACGCGTCAGATCAGGCGGCGCTGAGCGCCGACGACCGTCGCCGGTTGCAGCAGGTCGCCGATTACGTGCTTGCCGACGAGGCCGTCACCCGGGTGTTCGTGGACGGCCACACGGACGCGGTAGGGTCCGACCGGGCCAATCTCGCGCTTTCGAAACGCCGGGCCGAGGCCGTGGCCGACTACCTGGCCGGTTGCGGGGTGCCCGGGGACCGGCTCGTTGTGCGCTACCACGGGTCCCAGTATCCGGTCGCTCGAGCCGCTTCCGAGGCCGCGCACGCTGAGAACCGCCGCACCACGGTGCGCCTCGAGCGCGACTGGGAAGTCGCGGCCCGCTAGCGGCGGGGATGCCGTCGATTACTCGCGCCAACTTCCTTAAGATGGCAGCCCGCTTCAACCAGGGGGAATTTGCGTGGCTGACAAGGTGGTGCTGGCGTACTCCGGCGGTCTGGATACCTCGGTGATCTGCCGCTGGCTGCAGGAAACCTACGATGCCGAGGTGGTGACGTTCACCGCCGATCTGGGCCAGGGAGAGGAAGTGGAGCCCGCGCGTGCCAAGGCACAGGCCATGGGGGTGAAGGAGATCTTCATCGAGGATCTGCGCGAGGAGTTCGTGCGCGACTTCGTCTTCCCCATGTTCCGCGCCAATACCCTGTACGAAGGCGAGTACCTCCTCGGCACCAGCATCGCCCGCCCGCTGATCGCCAAGCGGCTGGTGGAGATCGCGCGGGAGACCGGCGCCGACGCGATCGCCCACGGGGCAACCGGCAAGGGCAACGATCAGGTGCGCTTCGAGCTCGGTGCCTACGCGCTGGAGCCGGACATCAAGGTCATCGCGCCGTGGCGGGAGTGGGATCTCACCTCCCGGGAGGCGCTGATGAAGTTCTGCGAGCAGCATCAGATCCCGGTCGACGCGAAGCGCGGTGAGAAGTCGCCTTACTCCATGGACGCGAACCTGCTGCACATCTCCTACGAGGGCGACAATCTGGAGGATCCCTGGCAGGAGGCGGAGGAATCCATGTGGCGCTGGACGGTGGCGCCGGAGCAGGCGCCCGACCAGGCCCAGCAGATCGAGATCGAGTTCGAGCACGGCGACCCCGTGGCCCTGGACGGCCAGCGCCTCAGCCCGGCAGCGCTGCTGACCCGCCTGAACGAGCTCGGCGGCGCTCACGGAATCGGCCGCAGCGATCTGGTTGAGAACCGCTTCGTCGGCATGAAGTCCCGCGGCTGCTACGAAACTCCCGGCGGCACGATTCTGCTGAAAGCCCATCGGGCCATCGAATCCATCACGCTCGATCGCGAGGTCGCTCATCTCAAGGACGAGCTGATGCCCCGCTTCGCCGAGCTCATC
>JBFISC010000264.1:0-3257 GCA_041608775.1 Pseudomonadales bacterium
GCGAGCTTCGAGATGTTGTAGGTTCCGAGCACCTCGGAAGCGGAGAATGCGCCGGTGCTCGAGGTGATCATCATCGACCCGCCGCCCCGGGCGATCATGTCCGGCGCCACCATCTGGCAGAGCCAGTGGTTGGACTTGACGTTGGTCGCCATGATCTTGTCGAACGCCTCGTCGGGGATCTCCGACATGGATCCGTAGAAGGGGTTCACGCCGGCATTGCAGATCAGCACGTCGATGGGACCGAGGGCCTCGTGCGTGGCATCCACCAGCGCCCGCAGCTGGTCCTTGTAACCCACGTTGCAGGCAACCGGTACCGCGCTGTCGGGCCCACAGCGCTCGTTGATCGCTGCCGCCGCGGCTTCGCACTGATCTAGCTTGCGGCTCGACACCACGACCCGGGCGCCGTGCTCGGCGAGCGCTTCCGCCATGGCCCGACCCATGCCCTTCGAGGCGCCGGTGAGCAGCGCCACCTTGCCGGTCAGATCGAACAACTCCGTCGTCACCATAATCAGCGCTCCTCCCGGGCAATTCGCGCCACCGCCTGGTCCTTCAGCTCACGTTTGAGGATCTTGCCGGAAGCCGTGCGCGGCAGCGGCTGCGGCGACATCAGCAGATAGCGGGGAATCTGGAACCTGGCCAGATGGTCGGCCAGGTAGGCGCGCAGCCGATCCGCGTCGAGATCGCCGCTGCCGTGCACGGTGGCGCCCACCTCCTCGCCGAGGCGTTCGTCCGGCACCGCGTAGACCGCGGCCTCGTAGACCTGAGGATGCGTCAGCAGCGCCGCCTCCACCTCGCCGCAGCCGATGTTCTCGCCGCCGCGGATGATCAGGTCCTTGATCCGGTCGACGATGAACAGGTAACCCTCTTCGTCCAGATACGCCACGTCGCCGGTGCGGAACCAGCCGTCCACGAAGACTTCCTCGTTGACCTCGGGGCGGTTCCAGTACCCCTGGAACAGCGAGGTGCCCCGCACTAGCAGCTCGCCGCGCTCACCGGCAGGCAGCTCGCTGCCGTCCGGCGCCACCACCTTGAGATCCAGCACCGCGGAGCAGCGGCCGGAGCTGGCCGGTCGCTGCAGATACTCCTCGCCGCCGATGCCGGTGCCGATGGCATTGGTCTCGGTCATCCCCCAGCCGGTGTTGGGCAGCGCCTTGGCGAACGACGACCCGATCTGCTTCACCTGTTCCGGGGCACGCGGAGCGCCGCCACCACCCACCGTGGCCAGGGAGCTGAGATCACGCCGGGTCTCCCGCGCGATCCGCACCAGGTCGCCGGTCATCGCCGCGGGCGCTACGAACTGGGTGATGCGCTCGCGCTCGATCAGCTCTGCCGCCAGCTCCGGATCCCATTTGTACATGGAAACCAGCTTGCGCTGGGCGCGGTAGGACATGAGGTACACGGCGTGCGAGCCGGTGGCGTGGAACAGCGGCACCGCCAGCAGGGTGGCGGGCTGGTGCTCGGACACCGGTGGGGTCACGCCGGACACCAGGCCAGCGGCGGCGTAGTCCAGCTCCCAGGACATCAGCGCGCTCAGGATGTTGCGATGGGTCGACACCACGCCCTTGGGATGTCCGGTCGAACCGGAGGTGTAGAAGATGGTCGCCGGATCGTCCGCCGCCACGGCCACGTCCGGCATGGCCGCGCCATCCGCGGCGGCGAGCAGATCGGCCAGCACCGGGTAGCCGGACTCCGCCTGGCCGGGACGCACCGCGATCACCTGAACGTCGGCCAGGTCGTCGATCCGGGCCAGCCGCGCCAGCCGCTCGGCGTCGGCGTGCATCACCCGGGCGCCGCTGTCGCGGAGCCCGTAGGCCATTTCCTCCGACTGCCAGAGCGCGTTCATGGCCACCGCGATGGCGCCGACGGAGGTGATGGCCGTGAACGCCGTCATCCACTCGGGGAAGTTGCGCATGGAGATCGCCACCCGGTCTCCCGGGCCCACGCCGTAGCGGTCGACGAGTACCTGCGCGATGGCAGCGGCCTGGCGGTAGGCATCCGCGTAGCTCAGTCGCTCGTCCTGAAAGACGATGAACGGCGCATCGCTCACAGTCTCGGCGAACAGCGCCCGCAACGACTCGGGCGCGTTGACGAACACCCGGCACGACCTGCCGCCGACATCCCGACGCTCGAGCTCGTAGGGCTCGCCCGCAGCGGTGAGCGTGGCGATGGCATCGCGTCGGGTCAGCTTGGCGGTCATGGAATCTCCCTGCAGCGTTGCACGAGCTCCTGGTAAAACTCGTTGCGATGGGTCTCGTGGCGGCGCTGAATCCGCGCCAGCGTGAATCGTTCCGGATCCATCCCGGCAACCCCGGCAGGGGTCAGCTCGCCGACGTGATGATAGCTGCCCTCGTCAATCGCGGCGCGCACGTAGCCCAGGGAGCCGTTCGGATCCCCGCTACGGCCGTTGCCGGAATAGCCGTAGCCCTCCACCATGTTCCGCACCGCCGTGGCCTGCAGCCCGACGCGCATCAGCAACCGGGGGCTGGCTGCGGCGAGGACCTCCGGACTGATGGTCAGCAGAAAGCTTTCCTGCTGCTTGATCCAGGGCTTCACCGTGGAGTTGGTGATGATGTAGCGCAGCTTCTTCGAACGATTCACAGCGCCCCCATGGAGCACCCGACCGTCCATCATCAGAATCGTGCCGCCGGGAGCCTCCAGGTTGATGGCGGGCCGCACCTCGCCGAAGCTGCCGTCGGCGTTCTGGGCACGATGGGACCCGGGAATCAGCAGCGTTCCGCCATTGTGCTCGTCCACGTCCTGCAGAATGTAGATGGTGTTGACCAGCGCCGGCGCCGGCACGAAATGGAACGGCGAGAGGAATCCCTGGTCCTGATGCAGGCCCTGGGGGTGGCAGCCGGGAAACGAAATGTTGGCGATGAAGCTGAAGTGATTCCAGTCGGCGCCCAGGGTCTCCTCGAGCAGCCGTTCGACGAGCGGTCCCGCCTGCACCGCATCCGGGTCGTGCGCCATGCAGCCAACGAACTGTGCTCCCTTGTTGATCAGCGCCCAGACGTGCTGCTGGGCCGGGCTGAGGTGCGCAATGCCCAGTACGCGCTCCGCCTCAGCCTGCTCAGCGACCCGGTCATGCAGCCGCTGGCGCTGAGCTTCCGACACGCCTTCCTCGATGAGGCAATATCCCCACCGGTGAAAATCCCGGCGCAGCACATCGAGGCGCTTGCTCGGGGTCGGCAGCTCCTGTGTCCGCCAGTACGGATGCCGGCGGGCTACGGTCGTGTCGTAGTACCAGCCGCGGCCCC
>JBFISC010000265.1:0-3254 GCA_041608775.1 Pseudomonadales bacterium
CACGTCGGTGTTGTAGAAGATCCAGCCGCCGAGGACGAGGAACGCCAGGGTCACAGCCACGGTCGCGACCCGAAGGCCCGGCACGAAGCGCGCACGGGCGGTCGCCAGCCGGTAGCGCCAGCCGCCCGCGGCACCGCGCGGGAACAGCAGGTGCGCGACGATCAGCAGCAGTACCGAAAAGCACAGCCAGTAGGCGGAGAAGGTCAGCACCGGCTCGACGAAGTGGCCATAGCCGTTCATCGCCGAGTACGGCGCGCTGGGCGCCGAGTACAGATACAGGTTGTGCTCGAGGCCGAAGTTCGGCAGCGTCTGCAGTCCGAGGATCAGCAGCAGAAAGATCAGCATGCCGGCGAACTTACCCGGGGCGAGCACCTGCACCAGCACCGCGAGCACCGCCAGCAGGTAGAACCAGAACCCCATCACGCCGAACAGCGCCGCCAGGTACAGGCCAGGCTCGAAACGGAAGTAACCGTTGAACGCCTGCACCGCCATGGAGGTGAGCATCACCACGACGAGCAGCGCGGTGATCACGAACCAGAGCGCCCCGACCTTGGCCAGCACCATGATCGCAGACGGGTACGGCGTGGCGTCGAGTATGTCTGCCACCCGATGCTGACGTTCCCGGTGCACCAGCTCGCCGGAGTAGTAGATGATCACGATCACCACCACGAACAGGAACGTGCCTTCCACGACCCGTACCATCATCCCCGTTACCGGGAGCACGGGCGTGCCGAAGAACTGCGAGATGGCGCCGGTGAAGCCGCCGAGCACGTTGAACATGCCGAACGCCAGCAGCACGTAAAACGGTATGCTGCGCACGACACCGCGGAAATCCATGCGCAGCTGCGACCACAGCCGCGCCGCATGCACCCGCCAGCCGGTCCCGGGAACGACCGAGGGCCAGCCGTATGCTGCCTCTGGCGCCGGATCGAGCGCCTGCCCGGTCGAACGACGGAACCAGCGCCGGCGCGGCGGCCGGCTTGCAGCGAAGCGGAAACGGGTCGCGGTGAGCAGCAGCACCAGCAGCGCCGCGCCGCACCAGATCAGCCGGTTGTAGAGCAGGCTTCCAGAGAAGTCGGCCACCAGCAGGTTCCGGTCGTAGACCGTCCAGTAGCGGGTCACCAGCTGATAGGCCGTGATCCCGAACGGGTCGGTAAGGGCCAGCCACTCGAGCCGCTCCGGGTCGCTCGCCGCCACCAGCACGGCGAAGGCGACCATGAATCCCAGGGCCGCCACGTACGCGGCCATCATGGATCGGGTCAGCGCCGCCACGGAGAAGAACAGCGCGCAGACCACGAACGCATTCGGCACCACCACGGCACCGAGCGAAAAGGCGTAGGGCACCAGCGAGAACGCACCGAGGCGCTCCGGATCGAGCCACGGCATGAACGTGCCGACCAGGGTGCCGAGCAAGCCGGCGGTCACGGCCAGGGTGGCGAACAGCCAACCGCCGAGGAACCGACCGAACAGGTAGGCGCGCTCCCGCATGCCGGTGGCGAACAGAATCTCCGCGGTCCGCAGCTCGAAATCCCGCGTGATGGCACCGGCGACGAAGGCCACCGCGGCGAACATACCGATCACGCTGAGCGTGTACTGAATCTGGACGATGGCATAGGCCGCGTTCAGGTTGAGGTTGTCGCCGACACCGCCGACCTGCACGGACTCGGAAGCCATGACGAGAAAACCGAGCAGGAAGAAGGCGAGAGATACCGCCGCGAACAGTGGCGAGCGCAGCTGATAGCGGCACTCGAAGAGAAAGACCTGCCACATTGGGACGCCCCTACGCCTCGCCGCCGAGGCCATGCTCGAGCAGGGTGGCGAAGTACACGTCCTCCAGCGAAGGCGTGGCCGGCTCGAGGTCGTCCCTGGGCGCTGCTTCCGCTACCAGACGCACTTCCACCCGGCCGGCCACGAGCCGGGTAGAGACCACCGGCAGCGACGCCCGCCATTCGGCCACCTCGTTCAGGTCGACCACCCTGCGCCACAGCCGTCCGCGCAGCCGGCCGGTCAGCTGATCGGGAGACCCGCCGATGAGGATGCGGCCCTCGCCCATGATCGCCATGCGCGGACACAGGTCGGCGACGTCCTCGACGATGTGGGTCGACAGGATCACCACGACCTCCTCGCCGATCCGGGCCAGCAGGTTGTGAAAGCGGCGCCGCTCGGCGGGGTCCAGGCCCGCGGTGGGCTCATCGACGATGATGAGACTGGGATCGCCGAGCAGCGCCTGGGCAATGCCGAACCGCTGGCGCATGCCGCCGGAAAAGGTATCGATGTTCTTGTTGCGCACGTCCCACAGGTTGGTCTCAACCAGCAGCCGCTCGACCAGGTCGCGGCGCGCCCCACGCCCCCCGATGCCCTTGAGCGCGGCAATATGATCGAGCATCACCGTCGGTGAGGTACGCGGGTAAGCGCCGAACTCCTGGGGCAGGTAGCCCAGGGTGCGGCGCAGCCGATCGGTTTCGGTGAGGGCATCGATGTCATCGAGCCGGATGCTGCCGGCATCCGGGGCCTGCAGGGTGGCAATGGTGCGCATCAGGCTGGACTTGCCGGCGCCGTTCGGCCCGAGCAACCCGAACATGCCCCGGGGAACCTCCAGCGAAACGTCATCCAGCGCCCGCACGCCGTTGGCGTAGGTCTTGGACAACCCGGAAATCGTCAGCATGCGGCCCCCTCAGTAGTTGACGATTTGCCCCTTTAACGATTTCCGCTGGCAACGCCGGCCAGGGCAATGCTCGTCTGGCGGTGCTCAGCGCGGCCAGGGTCTTCAAACCCACCGATTGACCTACGCTGCAACCTTCGCGCCAATCGTCTTCATGCAGCGGAATCAGGCATTCGCGGTCGCTTCCCGGCGCCGGTGCGGAGGTGGCGCTGTGCCGGCGCAGCGGAGCGCCCCACACTTTAGCCGATTGCACCATACCCGCGGGAGTTGCCACCCCCCCGGGATGATTCGACAATGGCGACCTCGGGCTGGGGAACGGGGAGCGATGAGCGATCTGATCTTCGAAAGCGCCTCCTCCCTGGTCGCGGCCATGCGCCGCGGCACCCTGTCCGCCGTCGAGCTCATGAACGCGAGCTACGACCAGATCGAGCGGCTCAATCCCGGGCTGAACGCCGTCGTCAACCTGCTGCCCCGGGCGCGGGCCGTGGAGCTCGCCCACCAGGCCGACGCCGCCCGGGCGTCGGGTGAACCGCTGGGCCCCCTGCACGGCCTGCCGATGGCGGCCAAGGATGCCGTGGAGGTGGCCGGGTTC
>JBFISC010000266.1:0-3186 GCA_041608775.1 Pseudomonadales bacterium
GCATCCAGGCGAACATAGCCGCAGCGCTGAAAGTAACTCACCGCGACCCGTTCCGCCTTCACCACGAGCCCATCGGCACCGAGCTTCCCGGCCGCTTCCGCGACCTGGTGCTGCAACAGGGTGCCGAGCCCGCGGCCCTGCGCGGGAGGACGCACGTAGAGGCCGTGCAGCAGCGCTCCGCGCTCGCCGGCGGCACCGGTGAGCATCGCGTCCCGGTCCCACACCGCCACCGCGCTCGGCTCACCGTTGAACGCCAGCAGCAGCGCCTGAAGCTCCCGCAGGTCGACACAGTCGTAACTCAATACTCCGAGCGAGATCCGTTTCAGGCGCTCCGCCATCGGCCACGCCAGCACGGCATCGCGGACGATGGCGTTCACCGCGTCGAGGTCGTCGGGAGCGGCAATTCGAATCGTGAAATCGAGTGTTTCCATGGCCGCAGCATGGGAACGCCAACGTGAACACGACGTGATGCGTCGGCTCAGATGGTGTCGGAGACCCCGCGCACGAACAGAGGCTCGAGCTCGAGCTGATCCGCGTCGGCGGCTACCGACTCCGCCACGTCCGCCGAAGCCGCAGGATCGAACTCGTTCGCTGCTTCGAGGATCGCGCGCAGCAGGGTCGCGTCGCTCGACGTGTTCAGAAACACCTCGGGGCGGGACAGAACCCAGTGCACGGCGCGACGCAACGCTTCGGGGTCGCGGATCGGCTCGTACCAGGAAAAGCGCTTGCTGGTATCGTCTTCGCGCCAGCGGCGGCGCGCCACCGACTTGATCGTCTGCACCGCCACGTTGCGCTCCCGGCAGACCTCGCAGACCCGCTCGAACGCTGCCGCGTAGCGCGGATCCTGCATCATCATGTGGTTGTAGGGCAGCAGCACGGAGTCGAAGTCGAAGGCTTCCAGGCTCTTCAGGTGCATGTCGGCTACCGCGGTGCCGTGCCCGGTGACGCCGATGAACCGCACCAGGCCGCGATCGCGCGCTTCGACGGCCGCCGCCAGGGCGCCGCCCGGACCCATCGCCGTGTTCCAGCCGGGCTCGTCCGTCAGGTTGTGGAGCTGAATCAGGTCGATCTGATCGATGCCCATGCGCTCCAGCGAGCGCTCGATGCTGGCCTTGGCCCCGTCATAGCTGCGCTCACCGGTCTTGGTGGCGACGAAGAAGTCGGCGCGATGCTCGGCGAGCCATGGCGCCAGGCGCAACTCGGCGTCGCCATAGCTGGCGGCGACGTCGATGTGGTTCACCCCGAACTCGCGCAGCAGCTCGAGCACGCCGTCGGCGCGATCCTGCCGCATGGCGCCCAGCGCCGCCGCGCCGAACAGGGTCCGGGTGCTGCTGTGGCCGGTGCGGCCGAAGGGCAGTTGCTGGATCATTGCCCGACTCTACCCCGGACTGGTTCGCGACGAAAGCGGTGTGCCCCACGGGCTGGCCGCCATCCGCGGTCAGCGTGCGTCCGGGGCGGGTACGATGCCGCTGGCGGGTTGGGCCTGTTGCCGGTAGGGTTGATCGGTCACACGGAGAAGGGGGAACCCCATGCTGCTCGAGGATCTGAAGGTGCCCCGCGCCCGCTTCGAAGCCGAAACCGGCTGGCGGTTCAAGCCGGAGGGCGCCTGCAAGGGCGAGGTCTGCATTCCAATGAAGGAGCAGCCCGGCGAGACCGTTGATGTCGCCGAGCTTGCCGAACGCATGGGTCTGCCGCTGGTCGCGGATGCGACCCACGGCCTCTGGGCGCTCGGTCCGGAGTCCGTGGGTGGCCGCGCGCTGACCACCGCCGAGGCGCCCGACCTCACCCTGCCGGATCTCGAAGGCAGGCCGTTCAAACTGTCGAGCCTGCGCGGCCAGAAGGTGCTGATCTACGCCTGGGCCCCGTACTGAGGCTGCTCCCGCGACCTGCCCGTGTGGCAGGCATTACGTGAGGAGTTCCACCCGAAAGGCTTCGAGCTGGTTACCGTGGGTCTGGACGCAGCGGGCGCCGAGGCCTGCCGGCCGTTCATCGAGGCCGCCAGGCCGAGGCATCCTTCGCTCATCGACGCTCACCACGTGCTCGCAGAGCTGTTCGGCGTGATCAACATCCCCCAGAGCATCTGGATCGACGAGCAGGGCATGATCGTGCGCCCGGCGGAAACCGCGCCGGCTCCGCCCGGCTCCCGGGAGGCGCCCCCGCCGCCGGCTGGCGAGCTGCCGGAACGGTTCAAGGCCATCATGGCCGAGGCGGCCAAGATCCGGCAGGACGCCGAGCCGTACCACAAAGCCCTGCGTAATTGGGTGGACAACGGTGCCGACAGCCCGTTCGCGCTGTCGCCGGAGGAGGTGATCGCCCGGTCGCGGCCGCGCAGCGCCGAGGTGGCCCGGGGCCACGCGCACTTCGAGCTCGGCTGCGAGCTGGAGCGCCGGGGTCACCACGAGGCCGCGATCGAGCAGTTTCGCGAAGCCCATCGCCTGGTCCCGGACAGCTGGACCTTCCGGCGCCAGGCCTGGTCGCTGGAAAAACCCGTTGATGGGCCGCTGGCCCGGTTCTGGCAGGGGCCGGCCGGCAACGACGGCAGCTGGCCCTACGAGGGGGACTGGCTGAAGGACATCCGGGAGGTCGGCGCGGAGAACTACTACGAGCCCTGGCAGCCCTGACCCACAGTGCGCTGGCTGATTCTCGCCCTGGCAGCGATTCCAGTGATGGCGGTCTGGGCCACCCTGGTGTTTCTCGGCACCGCCAACGGCTGGTGGCGGTCGGCGCTGGCGCCCCCCGACGATGCCGAGGCGTTTGCGGCCGCCGCGGCCGCGCGGCTGGAAGCGGAGTCTCGCGGTAACGGTGCCTTCCGGCTGCTCGAGGACGGTTCGGTGACGGCCGAGCACTACGTCTCCACCGGTGCCCCGGTCGCTGCGGACACGCGCTTCCAGGTGGCTTCGCTCAGCAAGTGGGTCACCGCCTGGGCCGTCATGGCGCTGGTGGAGTCGGGCCGCGTGGATCTGGAAGTTCCGGTCTCCTCCTACCTGACCCGCTGGCAGCTGCCGGAAGGGCCGTTCGACCACGACGAGGTCACCGTGCGCAGGCTTCTCAGTCACACCGCCGGGCTCACGGACGGGCTCGGCTACGACGGCTTTGCGCCCGGCGAGCCGGTCCAGTCGCTGGAGCAATCCCTGACCCGTGCGGCGGACGCCATGCCCGGCGCCGACGGCCGCGTTCGCGTCGGCA
>JBFISC010000267.1:0-3094 GCA_041608775.1 Pseudomonadales bacterium
AGCCGGACGATCCCGTCGCTCTGCAGCGACTGCAGCATCCGGTTGACGAACTGGCGGGCGAGGTGGAGGTAGCCGGCCAGCTCCGTCTGTGACAGACGGATTTCGTAGCCGTCCTCGGCAGGCGTGCCGGTCGCGGCGGCAATGGCCAGCAGGCGCTTCGCGAGGCGGGCCTCTGGAGACAGAAAAACCGAGTCCGCCAGCAGCGTGCTGGTCCAGCGGACCCGCTTGCAGAGCAGCTGCAACAGCTGCCAGCTGATCTCCGGCATTCGCTCCGCCAGACCCAGAAAGTCCACCCGATCGATGCGGAACAGGCGCCCGTCCCGGGTAGCCGTGGCGGTGGCGGTCCGGGTGCCGCCGTCCATGAGCGCGATCTCGCCCATCACGTCGCCGGCCGAGAGCGTATTCAGGTGCAGTTCCTGGCCGTCGGGCCCGTTGGCGCTGATGCGGACCTCGCCCGCGAGGATGACGAACAGGCAGTCACCGGGGTCCCCCTGCAGGTAGAGAACATCGCCCTGACGCATCGGCCGGGAATAGCCGAGGGCGACGATCTCGTCCAACGCTGTCTCGTCCAGGCCGCGGAACAGATCGTTGGCGCGCAGCAGCGCTCTTGGGTCCGGGCGGCCGCCTTCCGATTTCTTCTCTTGCGTCATGCTGCTCCGGCATCACGATCGTGCTTACAGTGTTGCCTGTCGGTACCTGCATTTCCAGGCCGGTGGGTGCTCAGCGAGCAACGGTGGCGCGCTCCTGACGGACCCAGCCGAGCATCACGAACCCGAGCACCATCAGCACAGCGAGGGACGCGAAGCCGGCGCGCTGTGACTGAAACCACGTGGTCGTGGTCGCGACCATCATCGGCGCGAGAAACGCGGTCACGGTGCCGGACAAGGCGAACAGGCCGAAGAACTGGGTGGCCATCTCCGGCGGCGCGATCCGCGCCATCAGGGTGCGCGACGACGACAGCCCGGTGACGAAGAACATCGCGAACACCTGGTTGGTGCAGAAGTAGACGATCTCCGCCGTGGTGCGGAAGTAGGGAAAGCTCCAAACCGCCTCGGTGCTCACCGGCACCAGGTACAGCACGCTGTCGGGTTGGATGGAAACCAGCACCAGCAGGATCAGCGAGCTCATGCCGATGGCGATCTTCAGGGCCCCCAGCGAGCCGACCCGGTCGTCGAGGATGCCGCCGATCCAGGCGCCGAGCATGGCCGAGGCGCTGGTGCACAGGCCGAAGATCAGCAGCGTGGTGGAGCCCCAGCCGAAGGTGCCGGAGGCGTACACGCCGCCGAAGGTCATGACCCCGACCATGCCGTCGATGAACAGCATCCGCGACAGCAGGTAGATGGCGATGTTGGCGTAGTGCCTGAGCTTGCGCACCGTGTCTATGACGTCCCGGATGCCCTGGCGCGCCGCTTCCACCATCGGGGTGTGGCTGCTGGCCCCATCGGGGGTGAACAGCAGCACCGGCAGCGTCAGCAGCAGCATCCACACGCCGGCGACGGGACCGACGATTCGGTCGTGCTCGTGGCTGGACTGGTCCACGCCTAACAGCGGCTGCTGCGGGAGGAACGTCCAGTCGTTGGTGCCCGGCATGGCGAACGCGAACAGCACGATCAGCATCAGTGACAGGCCGCCGACGTTGCCGAGCGCGAAGGCGATGCCGGAGACGGTGCCGATCCGGTCCACGGGTGCCACGCTCGGCAGCATCGCGTTGTGGAACACCTCCGAGATGGCAAAGGCGATGCTGATCACCAGCAGCAGCGCGAAGGCCAGCGGAACGCCGATGCCCTGCCCGCCAGGAAGCACGTACCAGAGCAGGCAGGCGCCGATCGACATGACCATCACGGTAGCGGCGACCCAGGGCTTGCGGCGTCCGTTCTTGTCGGCGATCGCCCCGAGAAAGGGCGCCGTCAGTGCCAGGACCACGCCGGCCGTGGCGTTGAGATAGCCGATCAGGGCCTGGCCGCGCACGGGATCTCCGACCACGGTGTTCGAGAAGTAGGGAAAGAAGATGTAGATGACCACCATGATGTAGTAGGGATCCCGGGCGGCCTGGCCGAAGGTCCAGCTGTAGTAGCCGAGGGGGGAGGCCGCCGGGGTCCCGGCGAGGGAGAGCGCGGCGTGGGTCACGGTGGTCCTGGGATTGCCGGGGTCGAGTGAGATAACCACACGACAGACGCCGAAGCCAGCGTGCCCGGGGCCCCGCAGCGAAGGTTAAAGGCTAACGAACGACACCTGGGCGAAAGGTTAAAGGTTAACGAACGACACCTGCGTGATCGGTTCGGCGCGAGGGGTTAGCATGTCGACAAGTGGGCAAAAGGTTAAAGGTTAATGAACGACACCATCGAGGTCAGGCGGGATGAGTTGGGGGAGACCCGGGTGGTCTCCGAGCCGGTGCCGGAACCGGGGCCCGGGGAGGCGCTGCTGAAGGTTGACGCGTTTGCGCTCACGGCCAACAACATCACCTATGCGGTGGCCGGCGACAGCATCGGCTACTGGCGCTTCTTTCCGGCCCAGGGCGGGGAAGCCGGTGGCTGGGGCCGCATTCCGGTGTGGGGGTTCGGCGACGTGGTGAGCGGCAGCGTGGACGGTCTGGCGCCCGGTGATCGCTTCTACGGCTACTTCCCCATGGCCGGCTACCTGCTGGTGAAGCCGGAGCGGGTCAACGAGCGGGGATTCAGCGACGGCGCCGCACACCGCGCCGAGCTGCCGCCGGTCTACAACAACTACACGCGAACCAGCACGGATCCGGCGTACCGGAAGGAGCAGGAAGCGATGATCATGCTGTTCCGGCCGCTGTTCACCACCAGCTTCTTTCTCGACGACTTCCTCGACGACAACGACTTCTTCGGCGCTGACACGGTGGTGTTGTCCAGCGCCTCCAGCAAGACCGCCTTCGGGCTCGCCTGGCTGCTCCACCGCAACCGCCGGGATCGTTGTCGGGTGGTGGGGTTGACGTCGCCGGGCAACGTCGCGTTCGTCGAGTCGCTGGGCTGCTACGACCAGGTCGTGACTTACGACGCGCTGAGCTCGCTCGAACCCGGACCCACCGTATTCGTCGATATGGCCGGCAACGCCGAGCTGCGCGCCGAGTTGC
>JBFISC010000268.1:0-3059 GCA_041608775.1 Pseudomonadales bacterium
GAGGATCACCCGCAGGGGAGAGTCGAGCAGATCCTCGAACGCTTTTTTCGCCGCCGGGTCGTCGGGCCGGACTTTGGCCGCGAGCGCCGGATAGAACCAGGCCTTGGTGTCATCGTCCTCGTGAAAGGTCGCGATGCCCTTCATCGTGGCGGCGCCGGGAACGCTCTGCGCTGCTACCCCGCTGACGGCCACCGAGACCCGGTTGTCGCGGCGGATCGCCGCCGCGCGGTGCCGGTGGGCCGCAAAGGTCAGCCAGACTTTCCCGTCCTTCCAGACGAACGCGTGGGTCACCCCCACCGGCCAGCCGTCCCGAGTTCCCCACATCAGGACACACTCGGAAGCTTCGGTCATCAGCCGGTCGATCTGCGCTTCGCTCATGCCGTAGATGGACACGAGCTCGTGATCGTGGGACGTATCGGTCATGGCCTCCCCCCTGCCATTCGACAAAACCGTCATCGATGCTCGTTTTGATCGTAGCCGACCCCTGCGGCGCCGGCAACTGGCGTCGCAATCAGCCGCGGCTCTCCAGCTCGGCCCGCCCCGGGTAGCGCGGAGGGCGCTTACCGTTCTCATCCACCAGGTCGAACTCCTCGGCCAGATCCTCCACCCATTGAATGGAGCCCGACCGGGCCATCAGATCATCGGCCGCGAGCAGCGCCGCCGCCGCCCGACCCACGAACAGCGGGGTCTGGGAGTCGTCCACGTTGGTGCCGCGCTGGGCGGCGACGCTGCGAACGAACTCCGTCGACACGGACCCCGGATAGAGCACCACGGCGGCGACCTCCTTCGGCTTCAGCTCGATCGCCATGTCGGCGGTGAGCCGATCCAGACCGGCCTTGCCGGCACCGTACGAGCAGGAGAAGTGATACCCCAGCCCGCCGGGCGACGATACGTTCATGATCGCCGCGCCTGGCCCGGCGGCGAACAGTAGAGGCGCCGCATGCCAGCTCGCCACGTAGTGAGCGCGCAGGCCGATGCCCACCTGGTCGTCCCAGATGCTGATGGGGTGCTCCCAGAAGCCGCCGCCCCAGGCGGGCGGATCGGGAATCTTGTAGACGTTGTTGATCAGGAGATCGATGTGCCCGGCTGCGTCCCGGATCTGCTGGAACAGCGCTTCGATCTGCGCATCGTCGCCATGGTCGCAGGCGATCGCGTGGCCGCTGCCGCCGGCCTCGGTCACCAGCCGCGCTGTGGTGTCGATGGTGAGGTCACCGTCGCCCCGGGTGCGGCCGGTCACGAAAACCTTGCAGCCGCGTTCGCCCAGGGCGATCGCGATGCCTTTGCCGATGCCCCGGCTCGCACCGGTCACCACGGCCACTTTCCCCGCTAACTCGGTCATTCCTCCCCCTCACGTCAGATTCGGCGGACGCTCATAATAACAAATACCGGCAGCATTGACTGTTTTCTCCGCTTTGGCACACTGCAGGACATGCGCACCCGACCAGCGCCGATGCGTCAGCTCGAGTCCGCCCGGTGACCCCGAGCAGCGGAAGCGAACGGCTGCCGGCCTGGCGCCTGACGGCGTTCGCCTCCATCGCCTTCCCCAGCGCTGGTCTGGTTCTGCCGCTGGCCATCTTTCTCCCGCCCTACTACACGAAGACCCTGGGGCTCGGCCTGACAGAGGTCGGCCTGGTGTTCATGCTGGTGCGCACCTTCGACATCGTCACCGATCCGCTGATGGGGCTGATCGGCGACCGCTTCGGCAGCCGCTGGGGGCGCCGCCGGCACTGGCTGGTGCTGGCGCTGCCGTTCCTCATGACCGGCGTCTACATGGCGTTCATGCCCCGCGGCTCGCCCGGCATCGGCTATCTCGGCCTCTGGCTGGTGGTGCTGTACGCGGGCACGACGATGAAGACCATCTCTCACACCGCCTGGGCCGCGGAGCTGTCCACCGACTACGACGAGCGCTCGCGGATCGCCGGGTTCAACTCCTTCGCCGCTTTCGCTGGCTCCCTGCTCATCCTCACGCCCCTCGCGGTGCTGGAGTACCGCGGCATGGCGCCGGCCGGACACCAGGCGCTCGCCTTCTTCGGCATCATGGTGCTGATCTTCGCGCCGCTGTGCGTGCTCGCGGCGGTCACGCTGGTCGGCGAACGCCCCACCGCCCCCGCGCCGCGGATTCGCCTGCTCACCGGACTGCGCGCGGTGCTGGCGAACCCGCACATGCGCCGGCTGCTGATGGCGGACGCTATGGCGTCCATGCCGGGCGCCGTCATGGCCGGCCTGTTCATCTTCTATCAGGCGGAGCTGCTGGGCACCGCTCAGTTCAACTCCCTGGCGCTGATCGCCTTCTACGTCGGCCACATCTTCGGCGTGCCGACCTGGGTGCGTGTCTCTTACCGGCTCGGCAAGCACGGTGCGTTCGCCGTGGATTCGCTGTGCTTCTGCGCCACCACGTCGCTGTTCTTCCTGCCCGGACAGGGCGACGTGGCCCTGTTCATCGCCGCCATGTTCGCCACCGGCTTCGCGCACTCCGGGCTCCAGTTCCTGATCCGCTCCATGGCCGCCGACGTGGTCGACTACGACAACCTGCAGACCGGCGGCCAGCGCACCGGCCTGTACTTCGCCCTCCTCTCCCTGACCGCCAAGCTCGGTGGCGCCCTGGCGATCGGCGTGACCTACCCGCTGCTGTCCGCCGTCGGCTTCGACGCCCAGGGCGGCAACAGCGAGGAAACCCGGTTCGCGTTCCGCTTGATTTACCTTACCGTGCCCGTTACCGCCATGCTGCTGGCCTGGCTGTCCATTCGCGGCTTCGCCCTCGACGAGACCGAGCAGCGGCAGCTGCGGGCACGGATTCTGCAGCGCGATGGTGCGGCCGGGTAGATCATGCGATCTCTCGGTTTGCAGTCAGGTTGGCATCGGGGGACGTCTGCATACGAAGCTGCAACCATGGACCGCTACCGGCACTCGTACTCGTCGACTTGCCGGGCAAGGATGCAGCACCCCAGCGCTATTCGTATTGACGGCAAGAGGACCCCACCCGGTATGTGGGTAATCGTCAGAGAACCCGACGACGTGACGAGGTGTCTTCCGGAACAGACTTCCGCCACCGTAAAACC
>JBFISC010000269.1:0-2851 GCA_041608775.1 Pseudomonadales bacterium
GTTGACGCTCGCCGCCACGCTGAGCAGCTGCGGGTGTCCGTACAGGCGCAGGCAGGCGGGCGAGAACTGCAGCGAGCCGAGCACCAGCTGCACCACGTGCTCGGGCGCACCCGGTGGCGGAACCGGTTCGATCATCTTCACCGGATGCCGACCGTTGGCGTGAGCCGTACCACCCAACGGGTCGGATAGGGGCCGCACCCAGACGACAGTCGTAGCCGTGCAATCCGCGCCCAGGGCCGGACGGCCCTGGCGGTCCACGGCGGCTCCCTTCTGCACCGGGGCGCGTTCCAACAGCTCGGCGACGTCGCGCTCGACGTCGTCGAGCTCGTCCTCAGCGAGCACGCCTTCGAACACGTAAAACCCTTGCCGGGCGTAGGCGTCGAAAATATCTGGATGCAGGCGGCCGTGCGCATCGAGGCGGATGGGGCCGCGGTTGTCCAGTGCCAGGGCGCGGACCGTGCCGGCTTCCCGGTAGGCCGCCATGGCGGGCTCGTCAGCGCCGTAGTCGCTGGGCGCGATGCGAAGCAGCGGCAATCTGGCAACGTTCATCGGCTTCCCCTCAGTGATCGCCGGAACCACGGATTGTGAGCGCAGGCCAGCGCGGCTGCAAACCGGGCCCGCGTGCTGCACCATCGCAACATCCGATCACCGGCTCCCGACATGCATGCATCCCCGACGCGCCGCCATCCGTCCTGGCTCGCCCCGCTGCTGCTCCTCGGTGCCTGCACCGGTACTCCCGCCGGCATCGAGCCCGTCCACGACTTCGACCTCGATCGCTACCTCGGCACCTGGTACGAGATCGCCCGCCTCGATCACCGGTTCGAGCGCGGTCTGTCCCGGGTGACGGCCAGCTACAGTCTCCGCGACGACGGTGGCGTGAACGTGATCAATCGGGGTTACGACGCCGCGGCGGGGGAATGGAACGAGGCCGTGGGTAGAGCCTACTTCATCGAAAGGCCCGACGTGGGAAGACTCAAGGTGTCGTTCTTCGGCCCCTTCTACGGCGGCTACAACGTCATCGTGCTCGACGAGGACTACCGCTTTGCCATGGTCACCGGCCCGACGCGCGACTATCTGTGGATCCTGGCACGCACGCCGGTGCTCGATTCGCCGTTGCTACAGGACCTGGTCGAGCGCGCGCGCGCCCTGCGCTACGAGGTCGACCAACTCATCTTCGTGGAGCAGCTTCCGGACCCCTGAGGAGATCCAGCAGCTCAGATCAACAGCGGCCCTTCTTCGCGAGCCCGGGCGGGCAGTGGCGGGCTGGATGCTGACGCGCTGGTGCGGTCACCTCGATGGAGACCCGATCGCTCCCCGCCGCCGATGCCTCCTGCTGATCCTTGGTGGCGATCGCGGCGCCGACGGCACCGCCGATGGCGCCCCCGACGATCGCGCCGTTGCGGTCGCCCAGCTCCTCGCCAATGGCAGCACCCACGGCACCGCCCACGCCGCCCCCGATGGCGGCGTCGACGGTGTCGTCGCCTGCCAGGGCTCCGGAGCAGACCAGGCTCAGCGCAAGCAACGTTACAATTTTCACGGCGACGTCCTCGACTCTGAAGTACGCGGCTGAGTGTATCGGGCGGGAAATCCGGATCGATGACGTGCGTCACAGCGGTAATCAAATCCTTCTGAGACCGCGGTGGCCAGAGCAGTGATCGTCCTCACGGCCGGTCCGCAAAACTTGTACAATCCCGGTCTTCGACAGGGAGGTAGCGACGTGGCAAAGCTCAACGTAAACGGTCGGACGGTGGAGGTCGACGCTGACGGCTCGACCCCGCTGCTGTGGGTGCTCAGGGAGAACCTGGCGCTCACGGGAACCAAGTACGGCTGCGGCATCGCGCAGTGCGGCGCCTGCACCGTGCACATCAACGGGGCGCCGGTGCGCACCTGCGTGCGACCCCTGGCCAGCGTCTCCGAGACGGACAGGATAGTAACCATCGAAGGCCTGTCTGCAGACGCCTCCCATCCGGTGCAGCAGGCCTGGCGCGAGCTCGACGTGCCCCAGTGCGGGTTCTGCCAGACGGGCATGATCATGGCCGCCGTCGCGCTGCTGGCGAAGAACGCGGCGCCAACCGACGCCGATATCGATCGCGACATCACCAACATCTGCCGCTGCGGCACCTACCGCCGCGTGCGCGCGGGCATTCACCGGGCTGCCGAACTCGGCACGGAGGTGAAGGCATGAGCACCTCATTCAAGCTCTCCCGTCGGAACTTCGTCGTCGGCGGTGCCGCGGCCGGCCTCACGCTGGGCTTCCCGCTGCCTTTCGGTGCTCGCACCGCTCACGCCCAGCCCGCCTTCCCGGAGGAAATCAACGCCTGGGTCGTGGTTCAACCGGACGAGCAGGTCATCATCCGCATTGCCCGGTCCGAGATGGGTCAGGGGACCCTCACCGGCCTCGCCCAGCTGGTTGCCGAAGAGCTCGACTGCGACTGGGACAACGTCACCACCGAGTACCCCACGCCAACGGAGAACCTCGAGCGCGGCCGGGTGTGGCAGAGCTTCGCCACCGGCGGCAGTCGCGGCATCCGTGAATCCCACGACTACGTCCGCCAGGGCGGCGCCGCCGCCCGCGAGATGCTGATCGCGGCGGCCGCTGCGGGCTGGGGCGTGCCCGCGGGCGAGTGCCAGGCGCGCCAGGGCGTGATCAGCCACGGCCCGACAGGCCGCACCACCAGCTACGGCAAGGTCGCCACGGCCGCGGCGAAGATGGAAGTGCCCAGCGACGTGCCGCTGAAGGACCCCGCCGACTGGACCCTGATCGGCAAGCCGGTGAAGCGCCTCGATACCGAAGACAAGCTCACCGGCAAGCAGATCTACGGCGCCGACCTCATGCTCCCGGGCATGCTCA
>JBFISC010000270.1:0-2805 GCA_041608775.1 Pseudomonadales bacterium
GCAGGTTGATGCCGATCAGCTGTCGCGTGCTTTCAAAACCCTGGGGCAGGGTTTCGGGCGAAAAGGCGTCGACGGTGAGGAGCAGGCCGGTCAGCGCGCAGACCGAGAAGAGCCCGCTGGCGATCGGCACGCTCCGATGCCTCAGGAACCACGACGGTGGCGGTGCTTCGGCGTCTGCTGCCCCGGCTGAGGACCGGTTGGTCATCGACGACCGCGCACCGGTTCACACCATCTTCACGGGAATGTCTCCGAGGCCCAGGTTGTTGCGCTCGAGGATCCGGTCCGCCCGGTAGCTCGAACGCACCAGCGGTCCGGCGGCCACCTCGATGAATCCCAGCGCCAGGCCGCGCTCGCGGTGGCGGTCGAAGTCGGCGGGGGGCACCCAGCGCGCCACCGGCAGGTGGTTCAGGGTCGGCCGCAGGTACTGACCCAGGGTCAGGATGTCCACGTCGTGGTCACGCAGGGCCCGCATCGCCTGGTCGATCTCCTCATCCGTCTCGCCGAGGCCCAGCATCAGGCTCGACTTCGTGAGCACGTCGGGCCGGTGGGCCTTGGCGTGGGCCAGCACGTCCAGGGTCTGCTGGTAGCCGGCCCGGGGATCACGCACCTCGTGGGTCAGGCGTTCCACGGTTTCCAGGTTCTGCGCGAACACCTCGATACCCGAGTCCACCACGGTTTCCACTGCTGCACGATCACCGGAGAAATCCGGTGTTAAGGCCTCCACGGCGGTGAGCGGGTTCTCCCGCTTGATAGCGCGAATGCAGGCGGCGTAGTGGGCGGCGCCGCCGTCGGCCAGATCGTCGCGATCCACCGACGTGAGCACCACGTAGCGCAGCCCCATCAGGCGTACCGATTCCGCGGCGTGGGCAGGCTCGTCGGCGTCGAGCCAGCCGCGCGGGTTGCCGGTGTCCACGGCGCAGAAGCGGCAGGCCCGGGTGCAGACGTCGCCCATCAGCATGATGGTGGCAGTGCCGGCGTTCCAGCACTCGCCGATGTTCGGGCAGTGAGATTCCTCGCACACCGTGGCGAGACGATGCTCCTTGACCGTGCGCCGCACCGACTCGTACTTCGCGCCGCCGCCGAGGCGCACCCGCAGCCAGGGCGGCTTGCGGCCGCTGGGTCCGACCGGCTCGCCTTGCCTGCGCTTCTGTCCGTCCTTGATGGCGGTAACGCCCCGGGCGTTGCGGAACTTCTCGCCGCTTCTGATCGCGTCGCTCATGGGGCGCATTGTAGCGTCGGCCGCTGCACAATGCCTGTCACGCCCGGGCGATTCGGATTGCCCGGCGGACCGGCGCCGTCTAGGCTCGTCAGCTCGGGGAGAGGAGGGCACGATGAGCGTGGATCGATCGCCGTGACGCCGGATCGCCCGGCAATCACGCGGAGGGTGCGCTGGCTGTACGGGGTCGGAGCCGCTGCGTACGGGGTAAAGGACAACGGGTTTTCGTACTTCCTGCTGTTCTATTACAACCAGGTGCTGGACCTTCCTGGCGCCTACGCGGGGCTGGCGATCCTCATCGCCATGCTGTTCGACGCCGTTTCCGATCCCGTCGTCGGGATCTGGTCGGACAATACCCGCTCCCGGTGGGGGAGGCGTCATCCGTTCATGTACGCGTCGGCGTTTCCCGTCGCCTTCGTCTATTTCTTTCTCTGGAATCCGCCTGAACTCGGTGAGTTCGGTCTGTTCGTCTATCTCACGGTCGCCAGCGTGCTGGTGCGCTTCTTCATCACGCTCTACGAGATTCCCTCCAGCGCGATCGTCGCCGAGCTCACCGACGACTACGACGAGCGGACCCGCATGCTCGGCTATCGCTACATGATGGGCTGGTACGGCGGTCTGTTCATGGCGGTGCTGAACTGGGGCGTGTTCATGGTCGCCTGGGGCGCGGCGTCGGAGACCACCTACCGGATCTACGGCAGCATCGGCGCGGCGGTAATGCTGGTCGCGATCCTCGGATCATCCGGCGGTCTGCACCGCTACATTCCGTACCTGCAGCCGCCGCCGTCCCGGGCCTCCTATCGGGTTCTGGACTTGATCGGCGATCTCAAGGTAACTCTCGCGAACCGGAACTTCGCGGCCCTGTTCCTCGCCGGTCTGTTCGCCGCCGTGGGCGCCGGAGTTGCGACCAACTTCGATACCTACATCGTCACCCAGTTCTGGGAGTTCGATCCGGACCAGTGGCGCTGGGTGATCGGGTCGTTGTTCATCTCCGCGCTGCTGCCGCTCTACGTGGCGCCGCGCCTCACCGCCCGCTGGGACAAAAAGCGCAGCGCCATGGGGATCTATGGCTTTCAGATCGTGTTCGCCGCGCTGCCGGTCCTGCTGCGGCTGGCGGGCTGGTTTCCCGAGAACGGCAGCCCCTGGCTGTTCCCGCTGATCTGGGTGCACACGGTGATCAACGTGGCGGTCGTGGTGATGTTCGGCATCGTGCAGTCCTCCATGCTCGCGGACATCGTCGAGCACAGCCAGATGTCCACCGGCCGCCGCGAGGAGGGCCTGTTCTTCGCGTCGCGTTCCTTCGCGCAGAAGGCAACATCCGGCGTCGGCGCCTTCATCGCCGGTATGGCTCTGGACCTCATCGCGTTTCCGCGCGGGGCCGCACCCGGCACGGTGGATCCGGACACCATCTGGCAGCTCGGCTTCGTTTACGGCCCGGTGCTGATGATCTTCTATTTCATGGCGCTCGCCGCCATCGGCTTCTACCGCATCACCCGCACCGGCCACGACCAGCGCGTCAGCGTGCTGCGGGACGGGGCGGCTTCGCCGGCGACGCCGTCGGATTGAACTTCGGCTCAGCGCCCGCGGGC
>JBFISC010000271.1:0-2763 GCA_041608775.1 Pseudomonadales bacterium
CCTGGGCATGTTGCTCGACAAACGGATCTCCGGCGCGCCGGTCGTCGACGCCGACGGCAACCTGGTCGGGGTGCTGTCGGAAGTGGACCTGATGAAGGTGGTCATTCAGGACAGCTACTACGACGAGAACGCAGGAATCGTCGCCGACTTCATGCAGAGTCCGGTAGATACCGTGGAGCTGGACACCGACATCTACAGCCTGGCGGAGCGGTTCCGTCAGGAGCACCGGCGTCGCTTTCCGGTGGTCAAGAACGGCAAGCTGGTGGGTCAGATCAGCCGTCGCGACGTGCTGCGGGCGGCGCGGGACTTCATGAAGAACAAGCGCTAGCCTGCGAGCGCCTTCCTGAGCAGCTCGTTGACCTGCTTCGGGTTGGCCTTGCCCTGGGTCTGCTTCATGATCTGGCCGACGAAGAAACCCAGCACCTTGTCCTTGCCGGCCCGGAACTGGGCGACCTGCTCCGGGTTCTCCGCCACCACCCGATTCACCAGAGCCTGCAGCTCGCCGGCGTCGCTCACCTGCTTCAGGCCGCGGGCGTCGATGATGGCGTCCACCTCGCCTTCTCCGGCCCACAGCCCGTCGAATGCGCTCTTGGCGGTCTTGGAAGACAGGGTCTCGTCCTCGAGCCGCGCGATCAGGGTGGCCAGCTGCGCGGCGGTGACCGGCGAGTCGGCGATGCCGAGGTCCTCGCGGTTCAAGGACGCGGACAGATCGCCCATCACCCAGTTGGCGGCAAGCTTGGGATCGGCGCCGGCGCCGAGCACGGCCTCGAAGTAGTCGGCCACAGCCGGATCCTGGGTGAGCCAGTCGGCGTCGTAGGCGGACAATCCCAGCGTTTCGAGGTAGCGGTGGCGCTTGGCCGCGGGCAGCTCCGGCAGCTCGGCGCGCACCGAGTCGAGCAGCGTGGCATCGATGTGCACGGGCAGCAGGTCCGGATCGGGGAAGTAGCGGTAGTCCTCGGAGAGCTCTTTACTCCGCATGGTTCGGGTTTCGTCCCGGTCCGCGTCGTAGAGCCGGGTCTCGCGCACCACGGCGCCGCCGGATTCCAGGACCTCGACCTGACGTTCGATCTCGAAGGCGATGGCGCGCTCGACGAAGCGGAACGAGTTGATGTTCTTGATTTCCGTGCGCACGCCGAATGCCTCCTGGCCGACGGGGCGCACCGAGACGTTGGCGTCGCAACGCATGCTGCCCTGCGCCAGGTTGCCGTCGCAGATCTTCAGGTATCGCACCAGCGCGTGCATCTGCCGGAAGTAGGCGGCGGCCTCTTCCGGGGTGCGCAGGTCGGGATCGGAGACGACCTCCAGCAGCGGCGTCCCGGTACGGTTCAGATCCACTCCGGTGGCGCCGGGAATGGCGTCGTGGATCGACTTGCCCGCATCCTCCTCCAGGTGCGCGCGGGTAATGCCCACGACCCGCTCGGTGCCGTCCGGCAGCGGCACGGTGAGGGAGCCGCGGCCCACCACCGGGTGGGCGAACTGACTGATTTGATAGCCTTTGGGCAGGTCGGGATAGAAGTAGTTCTTGCGGTCGAACACCGAGTACGGATGGATCTCAGCGCCGATGGCGAGACCGAATCTCACCGCCATCCGCACCGCTTCCTCGTTCAGCACCGGCAGCACGCCGGGCAGGCCCAGGTCCACGGCGCAGGCCTGGGTGTTCGGCTCCGCACCGAAGGCGGTGGAGGCGCCGGAGAAGATCTTGCTCCGGGTGGCGAGCTGGACGTGGATCTCGAGCCCGATGACGGCCTGCCACTTCATGAGCGGGCTTCCGGCTTGGTGGCTTCCGAGCTCACGGCGCGAACCCTGCGGGCACCTCGTCGTGCCAGCCGGTGTGCTGCTGAAACAGAACGCCGGTCTCCAGCACCACGCGTTCACCGAAGTGCGGCCCGATGAGCTGCATGCCCAGGGGCAGCCCCGCCTCGAAACCGCACGGCAGCGACATGGCCGGCAGACCGGCCAGGCTCGCCGGGGTGGTGAAGATGTCCTGCTGGTACATGGCTACCGGGTCGTCACTGAGCTCGCCGCGAGGGAACGCCGTGCCCGGGGCCGTGGGCGTTAGGATCAGGTCGACCTGCTCGAACGCGGTCAGAAAGTCGTTCTGGATCAGCCGGCGCAGTTTCTGCGCCTTCAGGTAATAGGCGTCGAAGTAGCCGACCGACAGCGCGTAGGTGCCGGTGAGTATGCGCCGCTTCACCTCGGCGCCGAAGCCCTCGCTGCGCGAGCGCCGGTACAGGTCTTCGAGGGAGTCCGGGTCGTCGCAGCGATGGCCGAAGCGCACACCGTCGTAGCGGGACAGGTTGGTCGACGCTTCGGCGCCGGCGATGATGTAGTAGGCGGGAATCGCCGCCGCGGTGTGGGGCAGGTGGATGTCGCGAAACTCGCACCCGGCCTGCTCCAGGATGCGGCGTGCCTCGTCCAGCTGGCGCTGGCCCTCGCGGAGGTCGGTGAGATATTCCTGCGGCAGGCCGATGACCGGTGGCCGCGGTTCCGGGGCGTCCGGCGTGGCTTCGAGCGCACTCGCCAGCAGCCCCTCGAGCCACGGGTCCCGATGCTCGCTGGCGGTGGAGTCCAGCGGGTCGAAGCCGCTCATCGCCGCAAGCACGAGCGCGGCATCGGCGGCGCTGCGCGCGAACACGCCGCCCTGATCGAGGCTGGACGCGAACGCCACCATGCCGTAGCGGGACACCCGCCCGTAAGAGGGCTTGATGCCGGTAAGGCCGCAGAAAGCCGCCGGCTGGCGGATCGAGCCGCCGGTGTCCGTGC
>JBFISC010000272.1:0-2506 GCA_041608775.1 Pseudomonadales bacterium
ACGGCGCTGTCCACAGTGCTGCTATGGGCGCTTGCGCTGTATGTGCTGGCGTCAGCATTTATGTGGATGCAGGCATACATCCTCAACGGGATCGTGCAGCGCACCGTGTACCGGCTGCGCGAGCGGATCGAAGCGAAGATCAACCGGCTGCCGCTGCGCTACTTCGACTCCGTGAAGCGCGGCGAACTCCTGAGCAGGGTCACGAATGACGTGGACAACGTCTCGCAGAGCCTGCAGCAATCCATCAGCCAGGCTGTCACCTCGCTGCTGACCGTGCTGGGGGTGCTGGTGATGATGTTCCTGCTCTCGCCCACGCTGGCGCTGATTGCGCTCGTGACGATTCCCCTGACCCTCGTGACCACTGCGCTGATCGCGAAGCGCTCGCAGAAGCTGTTCGTGGCGCAGTGGAAGCACACCGGCGAGCTCAACGGCCAGATCGAGGAGACGTACACCGGGCACGCACTCGTGAAGGTCTTCGGCCGGCAACGCGAGGTGGACGAAACATTCCGGCAGAAGAATACAGAGCTGTACCAGGCGAGCTTCGGCGCGCAGTTCGTGTCCGGGCTGATCATGCCGGCCATGACGTTCATCGGGAATCTCGTCTATGTCGGGATCGCGGTGGTGGGCGGCCTGCAGGTCGCGATCGGGGCAATGCAGCTCGGCGACGTGCAGGCGTTCATCCAGTACTCGCGGCAGTTCACCCAGCCGCTGGCGCAGCTGGGGTCGATGGCGAACCTGCTGCAGTCGGGCGTGGCGTCGGCCGAGCGGGTCTTCGACCTGCTGGACACCGAGGAGCAGCTGACCGACCCGGATGTCGCGATGAAACCGGAAGTGACGCGCGGGCGGCTGGAGTTCGAGGACGTTTCCTTTTCTTATTCGCCGGACAAGCCGCTGATTTCGTCGTTGAACCTGGTGGCGGAGCCGGGCCAGACGGTGGCGATCGTTGGTCCCACGGGGGCGGGGAAGACGACGCTGGTGAACCTGATGATGCGCTTCTACGAGCTGGATGGCGGCCGCATCAAGCTCGACGGCGTGGACGTCACCGGGATGTCCCGGCACGAGCTGCGCTCCCGGATGGGCATGGTCCTGCAGGACACGTGGCTGTTCGGCGGGACCATCCGGGACAACATTGCCTACGGCCGGCCTGGGGCTACGGAAGCCGAAATTCTGGAGGCCGCCAAGGCGACCTATGTGGACCGGTTCGTGCACTCCCTGCCGGATGGGTACGACACCGTGCTCGACGACGAAGGCTCCAACGTGTCGGCAGGGGAGAAGCAGCTGCTGACCATTGCCCGGGCGTTCCTGTCCCGACCCTCGGTACTGATCCTGGACGAGGCAACGTCGTCCGTGGATACCCGGACCGAGGTGCTGGTGCAGAAGGCGATGAGCGCTTTGCGGAGCGACCGAACTTCTTTTGTCATCGCGCACCGGCTCTCCACCATCCGCGACGCCGACCTCATCCTGGTGATGGAGGCGGGGCAGATCGTGGAGCAGGGGACGCATGCGGAGCTGCTGGAGGCGGGCGGGGCGTACGCGGCGCTGTACGAGGCGCAGTTCGCGGCTCCGGTGGCTGAGATCTAGGGACGGCGCTCCGTTATCCCTCTGCACACTGGTGCACTCTCCTTGACCCTGGCGATCAGCCCTACTTACTGTCGAGGTGCTTCGCTGCCTGACGATCGTCAGGTTCTGACCTGAGCGTCGGTCCGGCGGCAAGGGTACATGGCACCGATGCCTGTGCTGCGAAGCGCGAGCCGGGCAGCGCAGCCCGGTTCCGAAAAGGAGCAATGATGAAAGCCTGTTCCCGAACATCGATCCTGCTTACGCTGTCCCTCGCCGTCACAGGACTCAGCGTGTCAGCCGTCCCAGCCACCGCATTGGCTCCATCCTCGCCAACGCATGGTGCAACTTCCGAAGGGGCGACGCCGATCCCCACCGTGCACGGCCCCCTGGCGTCCACAGCCGAGTCGTATCCGTTCGGTGCGGCCAGCCACCAGGAAGTCCCGCAGGATCTCTCGAAGCTAGGCTATGTCGAGGAGGAGTACCTGGTCAGCGGCAACTCGAACGTTTATACCTGGCCCGCCGCCGGCCCCGCCCTGATACGCACCCCGGATGCTCCGTACACCACCCGCGTCCTGATTCGTAAACCCGCCATGGGCCAGAAGTTTAGCGGCAACGTGGTGGTCGAAATGCTCAACCCGAGCAACCTGTTCGACCTCAACATCGGCTGGGCCATGGCGCAGGAGCAAATGGTTGCCAACGGAGACGCCTGGGTGGGCATCACCGCCAAGCCGATCGCCGTGCAGGCGCTCCACAATTTTAACCCGGTGCGGTACGCGTCCTTGTCCTTCGCGAATCCGTTGCCACTCAGCGACCCGCGCAACTGCACAACGGTGGCCGCTGACTCATCCCGGACATCTGAGAACGGACTAGTCTGGGACATCTACTCGCAGGTCGGCGCGTGGCTCAAGAGCAGCGTTGCCACCAACCCGCTGCGCTACGGATCCCC
>JBFISC010000273.1:0-2488 GCA_041608775.1 Pseudomonadales bacterium
CATTCTATCCAGCCAGCGCTGGCGCCGATCGTCGCTCGCGGACTCGACCGCGCCGAACAGGCTCTCCCGCACCGGCTTGATTCCCGCGAACCTGAGGATGTTGCGGTCAAGGCTCTTCAGACTGTGGGCGCCGAAGAAGTAGCGATAGGCCAGCGCCGGCATGCCCATGGTAATCACCACCCGCGCGGAGCGGCCGCGCAGCAGCTTGCGGTAGCGGCCATCGGGTTGGGGCTCGAAGGCGAAGTCGTAGCGGAAGACCTGCTCGAAGAACGCCTTCAGCAGCGCCGGCATGGTTCCTAGCCAGAGCGGATAGACGATCACCAGGTGATCGCTGGTCCGGATCATCGACTGGGCTTCGCGGATCGCCGCTGGGCGCTCGCCGTCCTGGAAATCCTCGGCGTTTCGGATCAGCGGGAAGCTGATGCTGGCGATTTCTACGGTACGCACCTCGTGACCGGCCTGCTCCGCGCCGGCCCGGTAGGCGTCGGCGAGGGCGTGGCAGAGGTGGGCCCGGTCGTCGTCCGGGTGACCCTGGATGATCGTGATGCGTCTCGCCACGGTCTGCCTCGCGGTTGTGGATCCGGCTACCCGTGGCATAGTCACACGAGCCACGGCCCGGCCGGAACCAGGGAAACCCGTATGAGCAGCGACGCGGCCCGCGAACGGCAGGTCTTCTTCGAGGTTCACTCGGGCCTGCCCCGGGAAGGTCCGGGCAACCGGGCCAGCACTGCCCGGGCCCTGAGCCTGGTCGGCGGGCGGCTGCCGGCCGCCGGGATCCGCGTGCTCCTCGACGTTGCCTGCGGCCCGGGCCAGCAGACCGTCGATCTGGCCGCCCTGCTGCCGGATGCGCGAATCGTAGCGACGGACCTGCACGGACCGTACCTGCAGGAAGCCCGGCGGCGGCTTCACGCCGCGGGGGCCGGCGACCGGGTGTCGGTGGTGCGCGCCGACATGCGACGGCTGCCGCTGGCGCCTGCCAGCGTCGACCTGGTCTGGTGCGAAGGGGCCGCTTACCTCATGGGGATCGCCGAAGCCCTCGCCGCCTGGAGAGGGCTGCTGCGGCCCGGCGGCTGCGCGGCGTTCACCGACGCGGTGTGGCTGCGCGACGACCCGCCGGATCCGGTTCGGGCCTGCTGGGCCGAGTACCCTTCGATGTCTGACAGCGCGGCGGTTGTGGCCATGATCGAGCGTGCGGGCTTCGAGGCTCTGCCGTCCTTTCTGCTGCCAGCGGAGGCCTGGTGGGACGACTACTATGTGCCCATGTCCGCGCGCATCGACCAGGTGGCGCGGCGCCATGCCGGCGATCCGGTGGCGCGTCGGGCGCTCGACGCGTGCCGGGAGGAGATCGAAGTGTGCCGCCGTTACGGTGATTGCTACGGGTATGCGTTCTTCGTCGCCTGCAAGCCGTCCGGCTGAGTTGACTTTCAGGGCGCGGAGGCGGGCTCCGAGTCGGGGGTGATGTCTCCGACCCGGAACAGGATCCAGCGGGTCATCACCGGGCCCACCAGCTCGAACACGACCGTCGAGCCGAGAACCACGGACAGGACTATCTCGCCGGCTTCGGGGAATCGCTGTATGGCAACCAGCGCCATGCCGATGGCGAGCCCGGCCTGGGGCAGCATGGCCAGACCCATCCAGCGGCGGACGTCGGCCGGTGCGTGGGCGAGCCTCGCTCCGATCCCGCCGCCGATCACCCGCCCGAGAACCCGCAGCAGCACGTAGCCCGCGAGGAGCATGCCGGCCTCCGCGATCGCCCCGACGTGGAGGGCTGCGCCGGCCAGCAGGAAAAACAGGATCAGGAACGGCCACTCGATGCCTTCGATGACCATGAACGGCCGGTTGTGATGGCGCGCCAGATTCGCAACCATCACGCCGAGGATCATGGCGGAGAAGATGTAGGAGACGCCGAGCCATTCCGCGATCCCCGCACACAGCAGCACCACCCCCAGGGCTTCTGCCTGGGTCGGCTCGCCCGGCTGTATCCGCCCCGTCAGGTAGCTCATCGGCAGGCCGAGCAGCACTCCGAGCAGGATCGCGCCGCCGAGCTCCCACAGCCCGGCGAGGAGGACCTCGGCGACTCCGTTGTGCCCGGTCACGACCTCGGCGGTGGCGAGCAGCAGCGTGAACACGATCAACCCCCAGGCGTCATCGATGGCCACGATGCCCAGCAGGGTGGTTGAGAAGGCGCCTTTGGCACCGTACTCGCGCACCACGTCGACAGTTGCGGCCGGTGCGGTGGCGGTGGAGATCCCCGCCAGCAGCAGCGCGATTTCCGGGGCGACGCCGAAGGCGATCAGCGCGGCAAAGATCAGCAGCGGGGTGCCGATGACCACGCCCGCGGACACGGACAGCGCTACCCGCCCGAGCGAGCCGAGCCGCTCCCGGGTCAGGTTCTGCCCCAGCAGGAAGCCGATCATGGCCAGCGCCACGTTGGCCAGCACCGGAAACCACTCCTGGGTGAAAGGGGGCAGCAGGTCCAGCACCGACG